>SVNR01000036.1 GCA_015066815.1 Ruminococcus sp. | reverse complement strand
TATCTATGATCTTACTCCCGAAGAGGTACGGAAGCTTGCTGAAGAAATATAACCTCTTATTTTAGGCTTCTAACTAAAACAATTAAAAGCTCCTGCATTTCGTATGAATAAGCAGGAGCTTTTATAGTAATGAGCACAGTCAGGAGTTTTTTCTATGTAATGTATACTATATAGCCATATGAGACATATATAATCAACTCTGAAAAACATACAAATGTTTGTATCCTGTCAATCCCTGTTTTTTTCGGTATATATCAGAGGCAAACCGCGTATATGTCTGTTCACGCCGTAAACTCCTCCGGCCGCTCCGGATATGATCGTAAGGAAAAACATAAAAACAACTCTTCCGGATGCCGCTTCTTCACCTATGTAAAAAAAAGCTGCAAGCTCTGCCGCGAACAGAGGAAGAGAACAGAGCATTCCGGTTATAAGTCCCTTTTCTCTTTTCAGAAAAGCTCCTGTTTTTCCGCTTATAAACGCTCCCACAGCAGCTGCAGTCAGAGCCGCACCGCTGTATATTATCTCTGCCGCACCAAACACTGCAAAAACGAGTGAAAAAAAACAGCAAATCAAAAAAAACGCAGCTATCCCTGAAAAAGCCGAGATAACTGCGAGTTTTATTGAAAAATATGATTTTCCTGCTGCTTTTTTACGTCTTTTCATAAAAATCACCATCCGAAACGAAGAACAAGAGTCTTTTTTTATAGTCAATGCAAAAACACTTTTTTTGCGTACACTATAATTATATCGGAATACAGGGTGAAAATATAACCGTAAAAAAATTATTTTTCTGATTTTTTATTTTTCTTGTCGGACACTTCAGCCGGTGAAGAATTCTTCTGGGCAGCTGCTGCAGCCTGTATTCGTTCCATAGCAGTTATATTTTCCTTTACTGCTGTTTTCTGAATACGAAGCTTGCTTCTGTCTCCGCCTGTTTCTATTACGAGTGTATCATCGTTCTGTCTTACAACAAGACCTATGATTCCGCCTATAGTTACTATTTCGTCACCGATAACTATGCTTTCTCTCATTTCCTTGTCTTCTTTTTCACGCTTTTTCTGCGGTCTTATAATAAAGAAGTAAAAAACAAGAAGAATAGGAACAAAAGTTATAAGCATAGAAACAAGCGCAGCTGAACTGCTCTGCGGTACAGCTTCCTCAACTGCAAGAAATACGGGAAAAAAATTCATTTTTTATTGCCTCCAAAAAGTTTTTACTTGACATCTCATCACTTGGATGATATGTATTTGTGTATAGACTCGGCAGCCTGCTTTCCTGCACCCATAGCAAGAATAACTGTTGCGGCTCCTGTTACAGCGTCACCGCCGGCATATATTCCCTCTCTTGTTGTCATCATATCCTCGTTTACAACAAGACAGCCTCTTCTGTTTGCTTCTATACCCTTTGTTGTGGTTCTGATAAGCGGATTCGGAGAAGTACCGATAGACATGATAACTGTATCTACCTCAAGGTCAAACTCAGAACCCGGAACCTCCTCAGGTCTTCTTCTGCCGCTCTCATCAGGCTCACCAAGCTGCATTTTTATGCACTGCATTGATGAAACTCTTCCGTTCTCGTCGCCGTTTATCTTGACAGGGTTGTTGAGAAGCATAAACTCTATGCCCTCTTCCTTGGCATGATGAACCTCTTCCTTTCTTGCAGGAAGCTCATCTTCAGAACGTCTGTATACGATATATACATGCTCTGCACCCATTCTCATAGCGCTTCTTGCAGCGTCCATAGCAACGTTTCCGCCGCCGACTACAGCAACGTTCTTTGACTTTATAACAGGTGTATCGTATTCGTCAAGGTATCCCTTCATAAGGTTTATTCTTGTAAGGTATTCGTTTGCTGAGCATACACCGATGAGTGACTCACCCTCGATACCCATAAAGTTAGGAAGACCTGCACCTGAACCGATAAACGCTGCTTCATATCCCATATCGATGATATCGTCAAGAGACAGAACCTTACCGATAACCATGTTTGTCATAATCTCAACGCCAAGCTCCTTAAGGGCGTTTACTTCCTGCGAAACGATGCTCTTCGGAAGTCTGAACTCCGGTATACCGTACATAAGAACTCCGCCTGCAACGTGAAACGCTTCAAAAATAGTAACCTTGTAGCCCATACGAGCAAGATCGCCTGCACATGTAAGACCTGCAGGACCTGCACCGATAACGGCAACCTTCTTTCCGTTTGACTGAGGCTTTGAAGCAGGAACAGCCTTTCCGCTCATAACATAGTCTGCTACAAATCTTTCAAGTCTGCCTATAGCAACAGGCTCACCCTTGATACCTCTTACGCACTTGCCCTCACACTGGTTTTCCTGAGGACATACTCGTCCGCACACTGCCGGCAGTCCGTTTGTTGACTTGATTATTTCATATGCACCGTAAAAATCTCTTTCCTTTACTCTGGAAATAAACTCCGGAATTCTTACACCTACAGGACATCCGTTCACACATGGCTTGTTCTTGCAGTTGAGACATCTCTCGGCTTCTTCTACTGCCATATCCTCTGTATATCCGAGTGTAACTTCTTCAAAGTTTCTTGCTCTTACCTTAGGGTCCTGTTCCGGCATAGGTACTTTGTTTAATGACATATTTGGCATACTAAAACTTCCTCCTGATACAACTACTTTGCCTGGTTAAGCATGCGGCAGTTCTGCTCATGCTCTCTGTACGTTGAATTTCTCTTCATAAGCTCATCAAAGTTTACTGCATGTCCGTCAAAGTCAGGACCGTCTACACAGGCATACTTTGTTTCTCCGCCTACTGTAACACGGCATCCGCCGCACATTCCTGTACCGTCGATCATTATAGGATTGAGGGAAACAGTTGTTTTTATTCCGTATTTTTTAGTTACATCGCAAACGAACTTCATCATAGGAACAGGTCCTATAGCTATTACCTCGTCAAACTTCTTTCCGCCCTGAATAAGCTCATCAAGAGCTGTGGTTACAAAGCCCTGCTTTCCGTATGAGCCGTCATCAGTTGTTATGATGAGGTTTGTGCTTGCAGCCTTGAATTCATCTTCAAGAATAACGATATCCTTGTTTCTGAAGCCTGCAATAACAGTTGTATCTATGCCTCTTCCGAAGAGTGCCTTAGCCTGCGGATAAGCTATAGCGCATCCCACGCCGCCGCCTACTACGCATACGCTCTTTGCGTTTTCTTCTATATGAGTAGGAACACCAAGAGGTCCAACGAAGTCAAGGATAGCGTCTCCCTCGTTCAGTTTTGAAAGCTGTTCAGTTGACTTTCCTACTATCTGATAAATAATGGTCACTGTGCCCTTTTCCCTGTCAAAGTCAGCAATAGTAAGCGGTACTCTTTCACCGTGTTCATCTATTCTGAAAATGATAAACTGACCCGGCTGTGCTTTTTTAGCAATAAACGGAGCCTCGATTTCCATCAGAACCACTGCTTCATTTAAAACTCTCTTGGTAACGATTTTAAACATTATTAAAGATCTCTCCTTCTATAAAATAAAACCATAAAATAGAACCTGGATTTTATGCCGTACTAATTACTATTCTAACACAATTCGGCGCAAGTTGCAATAGGTTTTTCAAACTATAGCGAACGAAAATTATAGTGAACGTAAAAATATTTTTTTTCGTTCACTATATATTTTTGGTTCGGTATAATTTTTGTTTGCAGGGCTTTGCGTTGACCGTGCACCTTCGCATGCATAATTGTCAGATAAAAAACCTTACATTTGAGCTGATAATAAACGCAGGATTTTTGTCGTTTATTATCACTAAGCTTCTTAACCGGCCGATGTGCAGGTGTGAAGAATAAATTTATGATTTATTATATTTTACCCTTCCTACTGTCATTCCATTAAGATCATATATATTCAGACTGTCATTGTTTTCAGGGATACGGGTTTCATCGAAAAAAACATACAGGACATTTTCCTGACCGCCGCCGTTTTCCAGCTCCATAAGAGATTTTTCAGCATACTCTGCCATACTTTCATAGCTTCCTCTGGCACAATAAAAACTGCTCATCTTTATATTGTTTTCACTTGCATAAACGCCAAGCGTCATATAATAATCATATCTTGTCAGATGATCAGGCGGCAGGGGAACAAATCGTATCTCTGTTATTCCGTCCACAATATCCTGATTTTTTTCCGAATACAGCGGTGATACATATTCTGCTTCTGCTGAATACAGGGAACGCTTTGACTTCATTAAGCCATACATGTCAGCGACCTGTATACCGGTAACAAGAAACGTAATGATACACAAAACCTTTTTACCGTTTATCCTTGATAAAACCATAAATACAGCAGTATACAACAGATAATCACATATCCATATAAAACGGCCCGATGCACGGAATACTGACAAGGCTGAAAATACAATCCTCGGGTATGGTATAGTGTACAGCACTCTGTTGTTTAATGTAATTACCGGACTGAGCGCAAGTATAAAAGCAGCCATAAAAATAAACGCTCCGCCTGCGATATATGAACTGTGTCTGCATACGATCTCCTTTATGTTTTTTCGTCTGATCAGAAGATATACACCTACCGACATGGCAACGATACCTGCTATAATCATTCCCAGCCCCATATATCCGAAGCCTTCTGTCTGACCCTCAATGATATCCAGGCCTTTTATAAAGCTGCTGCAGTTCATGGAATTTATAAAACAGTTTATGTTTGCACTGAACACGCCAAGCCCGCCGTCACCAAAACTTCCTTTGCCGTAAAAAGCGCCAAACGAAAACATTGTACCAAGTGTACACAACACTGAAACAGAGCCGCATACGAGGACATGACCGATCTTTTTGTTTTTTATTATGTAGCTTAAAAACGAACCTGCCATTATAATATAGACCATCGGAACAAAATACATATGGATCATCGGAGCAATAACACCGAGTACAGCCCACAGCACGACCGGAGTATATCTGTGCTTCCATTCATGCTCCTGATATACCCACAGGATAAGTGCAAGAATTATGAGCCAGTGTCCCGAAAGCGAATCATGACCATACAAGCGTAAAAAAATAGCCGGCATCAATATGTAGCATGTACTCGCTGCAAGACAGAAAAACGGGTTTTTACTGAATTTTTGCAGCAGCACCACAGAAGTAAAGCCTTGTACTGCAAAACTGAATACACCCCATATACCGGCATACTGGAACGTTTCAGGCAGCACAGGCGACAGGATTTTAAAAAACAAAGCAAACAGCGGAATACTGTCGGTATATATACATGATATAGCGTCCGGCAAAGTCAATCCTTCGGTTATACCCAGAGGAAACTTCCAGGGGGTATTTCTGTAGTACACCCACCCCAGATAGTGCTGTACAATATCTCCGCTTCCGCTGGTTATCCAGTCCTCATAGGTCGGATCTATTATCCTGACTCCGTATATTATGCAGAATAAAACTATTCCCAGAACCGCTCCGATAGCCGGCACAAAGAAAAAACCGTACTTTTTTTCAGACACTTTACTCATATTTTATACCTCTTTGATCTTCTGTCTACAGGAAACATAAAAACATTTTTTACGTTCACTATAATTTTTTTACTCAAAACTTACTCAATTATACACCACACCTTTTTAGTTGTCAATACATTCTTTATTTTCCGGATATTGTACTATGCTTCAGGGTCATACTCTCTCAAAAAATGTCATCAACAAGGCTTTCTCTTATTTCGGGAAGCTCCTCTCCCATAATGATATCCGAGCTGGTATCATCCTCAAACGTTGACGCATAGCTATAAAATGCAATTCCGTCAAGGCTTTCATCGGACATTATATCTCTTGTCTGTCTGGACGTTATATCCTTGGCGTTTACCCACTCATCTATTCCTTTTCCAGCCCACTGGTCCTGTTTTCCGTACTTGTAGGTGCATATTCCTATAACAAGCTTTACCTCACCTGATGCAGCGTATCCTTTCCACTCATCAACAACTGCCGTAAACGGACTCGATTCGTTTTCATAGCCATAGTAAACCTGAGGAACTATATAATCACAGAAGCCCTTCTCACTTGTCCACTTTACAACATCAGCAAACTGCACCTCTGTGTTCTGCTTTATGCTTCCCTGAGGACTTATCCCGAAAAGCACAAGGCTGTTTTCTGACTTGACTGTTCTGTATATATCTCCCACAAGCTTATCTGTATTTTCCATCCGCCACTGTCCGAGCACGGAAGCTCCGGAGTTTTCAAAAGCTTCTCTGTCAAACTCAGCGTCTGTTGTCGGATAAAAATAATCGTCTATATGAATCCCGTCCACATTATAGTTTTCTATTATTTCTCTTACGCCTGCGCACACAAGCTCTCTTACCTCTTCGTATGCAGGGTTTAACCACATTCTTCCGTCCACCTCAGAGGCGAAACTGCTGTCACACAGCTCTGCTGCAGCATAGCTTCTGTCTGCGTTTTTTATTTCACTGACCTTCATGCCGCGGAGAGGATTTATCCATGCATGGAAGGAAAGCCCATATGCGTGTGCAGTGCTTATCATTATTCTGAGAGGATCATAGGAGGTATCTGTATATGATTTTCCAGGAGGGAATAACTCCGAATCATAATATGCGTCACAGTACGCTCTCACCTGTACATAAACCGTGTTTATACCGAGCATCACAGTTTTTTCAAAACGTTCCTTCACCTCTGTTTCAAACTCTTCCTCTGTTTTTCCGTTCATTATTTTTTCATAGTCCATTGCCGTAAACCACATTGCTCTCTGCTTTTCAAAGTTAAGAGGCCTGTAGCTTCCCTCCTGCATAACCTCTATACTTCCCATACCCGTATATGACGGTTTCTTCTCAGCCTGTTCCTCCTTTGCCGCCTTCCCTGAAAGCATGTCCCCTATAACGATAAAGGCAAATAATAATACCGCAAAAAATACTGCTGTTTTTTTCATAGCTTAAAGCTTCCCTTCGGTTATGAATATATATACAGTATATTTGCGGTATCCTGAAAAAATTACTTTGTCTTAAAATTTGCTTATGTATAGCTTCGGTATATATCAGTGCTTTGTTTAGCCATACCACTCCGAATGTGCCTGATACTCAAACTCCTGTCCGTTATACAGGCTTTTCGGTATTTCGGCTGCGATTACTGCTGTATGGGTAATACACAAAACTTCCCTGATATCCAAAATCCTGTCCTGTGTACAGGCTTTTGGGTATTTCGAGCACAGTTACCCCTGTGTAGAGAATCTGAAACTCACTAAAATAGGCATTCGGATCCAAATGTATCTCATTGGTCACTGTTATCTTTTCACTGTTAATATCCACGTCGCATTCCTGTATTTCCATACCATAAGCTACTTCACTAAAAATGAAAAACAACATGTTATCTTCAAAAAAGTTTTCATCATATGACGCATCGGTATACAGACTATATCTGTTGTTTTTAAAATAATCGTCACCTGTTTCTTTAAAAATTTCGCCATCATACTTATCTATAAGCTCTGTATATTCTTCAAAGGAATCTACAAGCTGTCCACTTGCAAAGCAATTACCATACACATACTCATCCGAACTGAGTGCACTCATGCAGATAAAGTTATATACCCTTACACAGTCAACAGACGAATACTCTTCATCATTTCCAAGTCTTACACTGTGTCCGCCTACGTATCTTTTAAGCATCGCAAGGTCTGAGAGATCGAGTGCTCCATCTGCATTCATGTCTCCTGTTTTCTTCTGTTCCTCTTCTGCCTCGTTTTCACCGATCAGAACAAGCGACAACGCCGAAAGGTCGGAAAGGTCAACTGTCTTGTTTCCGTCTACATCACCATACATGATACCTTCTGACGCTGATACACTTCCGATTGACCCGGCTATGCCGAGTGACGCTGAAATGACAAGTGATAATATTTTCTTTTTCATAAACACCAATCCCTTTCCATATTATAATATTTTTTCAAAAAACAGCATACTAACATCTATCAATCAAAAACAATGCTGCCTTTTAACACAATCATATCACAGACCAAATCATGTGTCAATATTTTCTTGCAAAACTCCTTTTAAAAAATACCGGAATCCCCCTTTATCCTACGTTTATCCTGAATTTATAGTGAACGTCAGAAAAAATTTGACGTTCACTATATATTTTACCCTTAACTATAACAAAAAACAAACATAAAAAACGCAAAGATACTGCTTTCCCTTATCACCGGGACAGCCGCCATCTTTGCGTTATCTTTAAAATCAGTTCACTGCTGCTCTGAGAGCTTCAGCCTTGTCTGTCTTTTCCCATGCAACACCGAGATCCTCACGTCCCATATGACCATAAGCAGCAAGCTTTCTGTACTGCGGTTTTCTGAGCTTGAGATTTTCGATTATTGATGCAGGTCTGAGATCAAAAACCTTGTTTATTGCTTCGGAGATCTTTTCTTCAGAAACCTTTCCTGTTCCGAATGTATCAACAAGTACTGAAACAGGCTTTGCTACACCTATCGCATAGGCAAGCTGAATCTCACACTTGTCTGCAAGACCTGCAGCTACTACATTCTTGGCAACATAACGTGCAGCGTACGCAGCAGAACGGTCAACCTTTGTCGGATCCTTTCCTGAAAAAGCACCGCCGCCGTGTCTTGAATATCCGCCGTAAGTATCTACTATTATTTTTCTGCCTGTAAGTCCGCAGTCACCCTGAGGGCCGCCTGTTACAAATCTACCTGTAGGGTTGATGAAGTATTTTGTGTTTTCATCAAGAAGCTCTGCAGGAATAACTTCTTTTATTACAACATCAATGATATCCTTGCGTATATCATCAAGCGAAACAGCAGCCGAATGCTGAGTGGAAACTACAACAGTATCAACTCTTACCGGCTTTCCGTCATCATACTCAACAGTAACCTGTGACTTTCCGTCAGGTCTGAGATATACGAGAGTGCCGTTCTTTCTTACCTCTGCAAGTCTCATGGTGAGCTTGTGTGCAAGAGAAATAGGCATAGGCATAAGCTCCTTGGTCTCATTGCAGGCATATCCGAACATCATACCCTGATCGCCTGCGCCTATAGCATCAGCGTTGTTTGCGCTTCCGTCCTTTGCTTCAAGTGCTTCGTTTACACCCATAGCAATATCTGCCGACTGTTCGTTTATAGAAGTAAGTACTGAGCAGGTATTTCCGTCAAAACCGAACTTTGCTCTGTCATATCCGATATCGTTTACGACATCTCTTGCTATTTTCGGGATATCAACGTATGCGTTTGTTGTTATTTCTCCCATACACATAATCATACCTGTAGCTGCTGCTGTTTCACACGCAACTCTTGCTGTAGGATCTTTTTCAAGGATAGCGTCAAGTATTGCGTCAGATATCTGATCGCATATCTTATCCGGATGTCCTTCTGTTACTGATTCAGAAGTAAAGAATTTTTTCATTTTTTTGTTCCTCCGTTTTAGTTTATTAGATGAAAATTATTTTCTGCAAAAGTCTTTATGATAAAAAGAAAACGTCCGGATTTTTTTTATTCCGAACGTCTGAATTTATTTTTAACAAATTCCTCATCTTTCGGACTTTTCCGCAGGATTTGGCACCTTGTCTGAATTTTTTTTAAAAATCAGTCAGGTTGCCGGGCTTCATCGGACCTGATTCCTCCACCACTCTTGATAAGGCAGTATTTAATTTTCAATAATCCCGGACACAAAAAATATTTCCTGTGTCAGCTATAATTATAGCATACAGCAATAGATATGTCAATGAAAAATTTTTTACAAAACATCGTTTCCTGACTATTCGGCGGTTATTTTTTCTTTTTGCGCCTTAACCTTTGATATCGCAAGCGAACCGTCATGATTCTTTTTCATTGTTATCTCAAAAAAAGCTTTGTTTTCAGAGTTTGTATATGTCCCGTCCCACTGTATATTTTCAGGTGAGGTACATAGAGCCATAAGTGAACAGGAATAAACAGGATTACCTGTTTCATCATCTTCAACAGAAAGCGATATATCTTCAATAGTTTTCAACTCGCTTCCTCTGAAATTCATATCCTCAAGCTGTATTTCCTTATAGTCTTCATCCCATGAAAGGGATTTTACAGTTACAGAATCTCCTGAAAAAAGCGACTCGGCATACAGAAGAGACTTATCAAGTATCTCGTTATATATTCTGTGTGTGTCTGAAAGTCTCAGAAAGGAGGAGGTGTTTTTTGCAGTAACGGTCTTTTCCTCTCCGAGTATGAATTTTTTAATATAGAGATCAGTCATTATAAGCTTACCGTCAAGGTCATACTTTATCCTGTATGAGCTTTTGCCCTTGTCAAGTCTGATAAAGTTACCTCTTACCATAAGCGGACTGCTTTCGTAGTTTTTTGAATATGAATCCCATTCTTCGTTTATAAGCGGTACTCCGCAGCAGTCAAACAGAATATACTTGTCGTTTTCCGTTATGCCTACAGCAAATTCATTATTGCTGTTTATAATACTTTTGTATATAAAAGGAACTACTAAGTTTTCCCTTATATCGATAATCCCGTATCTTGTTCCTGATAAGGTATGCTTTGACACTATAAAGTATTCGGACGAAAGCTGGTTTATTTCGTTAAAACCGGCTTCTATTATGATTTTTCCGTTTCTGTCCTTGACTCCGTAAAAACCGTTTTCACGAAAGCTGTAAAGATTTTCCCTGAGAACACTTACCGTGTTTGTTTCGGGGTTGTCCTTTACCGGAGCGGTACTTACTCCGAGGTAAAACCTGCCTATATTATAGGCGAAAAATATCAGAACGACTGAAAGTATTATAAAGATCACTCTTATGTTTCTGCTCAAAGCCGTTACTCCTTACTCATTGCCTGTCGATATCCTTTTCAGTCTCCTGAACAAGATAAACCGGTCTTTTCTTGCATTCCATGTAGGTTTTTGCAAGATACTGACCCAGTATACCGGTCGTAAACAGCTGAAGTCCGCCAAACAAAAGTATAAGACACACTATCGTCGGATAGCCTGATGTATCTATACCTATTGTGAGCTTCTGTACGATTATAACTACAGCCATGATAAATGCAATAGCGCAAGAAATAATTCCGAGAAGAGATGCTATCGCAAGAGGTGCGGTCGAAAAAGCGATTATTCCCTCAAGAGAATACTTGAAAAGACTCCAGAACGACCATGCTGTTGTTCCTGCTGCACGCTCCACGTTCTTATACTCGATATACTTTACTCTGTAGCCTACCCAGCTGAATATACCCTTGGAAAATCTGTTGTACTCTCTCATTGAAAGTATGGAGTCTACCATCTGTCTTGTCATGAACCTGTAGTCCTGCGCTCCGTCTACGATCTCTGTCTGTGAGATTTTGTTCATCAGCTTGTAGAACGTTCTTGCAAAGGCGCTCCTTATCTTTGACTCACCGTCACGGTTTACTCGTCTTGTTGTGGCACAGTCGTATTCTCCGCTCGAAACATACGAATACATCTGCGGCAGAAACTCAGGCGGATGCTGAAGGTCTGCGTCCATTACGACAACATAATCACCCTTTGCCGCCTCAAGTCCGGCAAACATTCCTGCTTCCTTTCCGAAGTTTCTTGTAAACGATATATAACGTATACGCTCATCAAGCCTTGCGTATTTTCTGAGACCTTCAAGAGTCTTGTCCTTTGAACCGTCGTTTATAAAAACCACTTCATAATCAAGCTCAGGGGATTCTTTTTTCATGCCTTGCATGACTTCTGTTATTTTATCGTAGAACATAGGAAGAACTTCCTGTTCATTGTAGCATGGAACTACTATGGAAAGTAATTTCACTGTATCTGCTCCTTTGGTATATTTTTTTCGGAAAACACATATCACAGGTGTTTTCCCACTCTATTCTATATTACTATAATTCAGATATTTTTTCAAGGTTTAAAACGTAAAAAAAATATCTGTCTTTTTTGCATCATGGTGTTGTTATCCGCTGTAATAAGTTGTATAATATAGTAAACGACAAATTTTATTGTTTTAAAGCGAGGTACAAAGCCATGACTTTTGAAGAACAGTTTATTGATATTTATAAAAACAACATTACACGTCCCGGAGCAGATAAGCTCCTTAACTATCTCCTGTCTGACAGCTGTGATTTTTTTACAGCACCATGCAGCACAAGATTTCACGGTTCATATGAGGGTGGGCTTGTTGAACACAGCGTTAACGTCTATCACTGCCTCAAGGCATATCTTGAACGCACAAGAGTTACAGAAGAATACGGTCTTCAATGCAACGACGAAACCATAGCAATAACCTCCCTGCTGCACGACCTTTGTAAAATAAACTTCTATACAGTTGACTACCGCAACGCCAAAAACAGCAGAGGCGAATGGGAAAAAGTACCCTACTACACAATAAACGACACTCTTCCATACGGACACGGAGAAAAATCCGTCTATATAATATCAGGGTTTATGAGACTATCCAGAGAAGAAGCCTTCGCTATAAGATATCATATGGGCTTTTCAGGAACAGAAGAAAAAAACACAGTAAGCAAAGCCTTTGAGATGTTCCCACTCTCTCTTGCCCTGAGTATTGCCGATATGGAGGCAACCTTCTTTATTGAGGGAAGCGATAACAGATAGCTACATTTTTCGTTTACTGTAAGCCCATATGCAAATAAATAATCCTGCAAAAAAGAAATACCACTAACAACCGCCCACACCTCAATAAAATTCAAAGTGTGGGCGGCAGCCTTTATAAATCACTTGTTTCAGCCAAAAGTCTATCAAAGTCGCTTTGATAAGTTTCGTTCTGCAAAACACGAAATTTCTCAAACTCATTTTCAGCAAAAGCTTTAGCAATAGCTGCGGTTACCTTACCTTTATCATGCAAAACATCTTCTTCGTTAAACTTCAAAAACGCATCCAGACGTTCAACCCAATCCTGCATATACATAATATTGCCGCGTCGAGCCTGACGCTCTGCATAATCCAGATACATCGTTACAATCTCATTCAGATCTGATATTTCGGTCTCATTTAAATAATTTTTGGCAACAGTAACATCAGACTTGCGAACACGACCTTGCGGAGCATTTTTCCAAGTTGTAAGTCCCATATTCGGCTTTGTACTGTCCGCACGTTCACAGATAATCTCTGCAGCAGTATGGTGGGTTACAGCATAGTGCAGCTTGTTCTGTACTGTTGCAAAGAACTCCTTTGTTATAGGGCTGTTGACATCATAATCCGCACTGCATTGAGAGTAAATATCGGTTATTTTCTGATAAAAACGCCGTTCACTTGAACGAATATCTCGAATGCGCTCAAGCTGTTCTTCAAAATAATCCTTGCCAAAAAAGTTTTCAGGATCTTTCAGACGTTCATCGTCCATCACATAGCCTTTAATTATAAACTCCTTTAATATACGACTCGCCCAGATTCTGAACATAGTAGCTTTTTTTGAATTAACACGATAACCTACCGCAATAATTGCATCCAAATTATAATAGTTTGTGTTATATCGTTTTCCGTCTGCCGCAGTTGTTTCCATTTTGGAAACAACTGAATTTTCATCAAGTTCTCCTGATTCAAAAATGTTTTTTAAATGCTTTGAAATAGCTGGTTTCTGAACATCAAAGAGTTCTGCCAGCTTAGCTTGCGTGAGCCATAAATTTTCTTGAAACAAAAGAATTTCAATACGCACATCGCCGTTATCAGTTTTATAGAATAAAATTTCTTTTATTTCATACGGTGTTAGTCTAAATTCTTCATTCATTTGCTTTATCACAGCAGGCTTGACTTGTTGTCCAAACAAAGCCTTCACTGTGTCCCTCCATTATATATAGTGAACATCCAAATAGATATGTAATTTACTATTAATCTATAAATCAAATTTTGTATTATCATTATACTACTTTTTTTCTGTAAATTCAATATCCCTTCCTTTTTCTTTCAAAAGCATCGGGTAAGATCTGAAAATTCTGTGGTAGTCGGGATTTCCGGAAGCATGGCAAAAAGAAAAGGCTGCATAGAATTTACTACACAACCTTTGAATTTTAAATACTTATTTATCTCGCAAACATACTCAAAAAGTCTGTTTACGGGGATATAGCTTTTTAACTCATTATGTCTTTTATGTTTGCGTTCGATATTATCATACCGGCGTTGTTTTTTATCTGCTTATACTTGCCGAGCGGAAGATGATATCTCATTATACGTATAGCGTCTGCATACTGTGGAGACGGAGCTATCGCCTCTGTGACACCTGCCTTGAAGTCGGCAGCCTTGATATCCTTTACATCCTTTGTGAGAAGATCAACAGGAGCTATACTTGAAATATCCTTGTTCAGTACGTCCAAAGCAGCTTCAAG
The DNA here is from genome assembly GCA_015066815.1 of Ruminococcus sp. Taxonomy (GTDB): domain Bacteria; phylum Bacillota; class Clostridia; order Oscillospirales; family Ruminococcaceae; genus HUN007. The sequence goes on along the minus strand of SVNR01000036.1, from coordinate 14,576 downwards.
AGCACTGCGTTGTGACTCCTGCTTTGTAATATCGTTTGAGCCTATTATCTGAACTACATTTCGTGAAAGAAGCTCCAGAGCTGACTTTCTTGTAGAACGGTTTATTATAGCGTCACAGCTAAGCTGCATGATAACACCAAGTGAGGATATTTTTTCGATTTGTTCAATAGTATAGAACTCAAGATATTTTTCGATATGAGCAATGATCGGACAAAGATTTTTTGATATTATAAGCTTCTGAAGTGTTTCCGGTACTAACTCGCTGTATTCCTGATACGGAAGCGCCAGCATTATGTAGTTTGTGTTTCCGACACAAAGCTTTGATGTATCGCCTATATCGAGAAGCGATGTTGTAAACAGTACCTCCGCACCAAGTATAACTCTCGGAAGAGTAACGCCTTTGATTTTTTCGCTCAGCAGATTATAAGCCTTCTCTCGTTCCGAAACAAACGAAGCTACATTGTCATCAACGGAGTTGAAGTAGGGGGTCGCCACAACTGTTTTGATCTTAGCCTTGTGCAGTATTTTAAGAATTTCCACGCATTTTTCTACTTCTGCATCGGTATTTTCTGTGTTTAGTTTAGGGAGTATTCCGGAATGGAAGTCAACGTAGCCATTCATAAATTGCACACCTCCTTAGTTATTTTTTTATAGGTCATAATTAGATAATTATATTGTAAGATATTTTAAGATTTTTGTCAAGTTGGCAGTTTTGGAATATAATGTTTCAAAAAACGTTTTTTTAGTTAAATCTCATTATTTTTTTAGTTCAAATCGAATAATAAACGCGATAAAAATTTGTCATAAAAATAAAATTTGTATAAATGTTCAATTTTAAATAGCCGCCTGAAAGAAACCACGTTTTTCGTAAAAAAGCACTTATCCGACACGCTTTTTAAGCGTTGATATATACAACAAAACTATTTTGAACAACTAATCTATCCGGCGTTTACTATCAGCGATATACCGTAACAAACGCAGCCTTCGGATATGCATAGACAATAAAAACCTGCGGGAAACAGCATATAAGCTTCCCACAGGTTTTCTTTTTTATCCTGAAAAGTTTTCGCCGATAACTCTGTCATATGTGAGTACATCAAGCTCATTGTCGTTCGGTACAGAAGGATCATACTGAGTCGAATAAACAGGAAGAGAGCTCATCTTGTCGAGCATCGTCTGAACAAAAGTATCCTTCGGTGCTGCTATGAGGTCGAGGATAAGATACGGAACATAGAACGCCGAAAAAACGTCCTTTGGCAATCCGGAAAAATCCTGATCGTAGTTGCTCCAGAGATAGTATGACTGCTCGAACACAACACCGCATGTATCACTGTTTATGCCAAGCTTATCATATATATTGCCTTCTCCGTTTTTGAAGGACGGAAAATGATCTCCTACAAGGAAAACAATTGTCGGCTCGTCTTTCTTTTTAAGCTCTCCCAAAAACTCTGTCAGAGCTTCTGAGGAAAGACTTATGTTCGAAAGATAGTTATCTATCTCGTCCGGATATATTCCCTCGTTGTAAGGCTGATGATTCTGCATTGTTGTTGCATGTATGTATACAGGCTCACTGCTCTCATCTATGAGCGAATCTATCTGATTGAAAACTGTCGAATCCTTTATATACGAGCCGTGATATTCTACAGGCACGGTAAAATCATCTTCAAAAATCATCCGGTCAAATCCGAATGTTCCGTATATACGTTCTCTGCTGTAAAAATAGCTTAAGAACGGATGAACATAAGCTGCGTTGTAGCCGAGCGACTTATAGTAACGTACTATCGAAGGCTGGTCTCTTTCGGCAAGCTTTCTCTGAGGCATATTAGGATCGTTGAGCGACTTCACAGGAAGTCCGAAGAGAAGCTCGAACTCTGTTCTTACCGTATAGCTTGCAAACGTAGGAACAACAAGACGTCCCTTATATCCTTCCATCGCCATCTTGTCAAAGCCCTTATAATACTCATCACTGACATTCAACTCGTCAAACACTCTGAAATCAGCAAGCGCCTCTGACATGATGACAACTACGTTCGGCTTTTTAAAATCAGATTTTTTTTCGGAAACATCAGCGTCAAGACAGCTTTCAACTGTTTCCTCGGTATAGTTTTCCGGAGCCTTGAGCTTTTTTGAAATATTTTCACTGGCTGTCTGCATAAAAAACGCAAGAAAGCTGTTGTTTTCAAATTTTTCGTTAAGGATAAACACATTATCCGCTTCTGTTGTATCCACATCAAAAAACGAGTATACCGGATTTGCAATCGAGGATACGAAGAAAACTGATACGACCGACGCCATACAAGCAGCAGCTGCTGCAAAGCTTTTTTTAAGATTTATTTTTATTTTCGGATTAAACCAGAACACCGCAAAAATATACGCAAGGACTATAAGCGTATATATTACAAGATACGGGGTTATTTTTATGTATGCAAACGAAGTAAGACTCTTGACGCTTCTGATAAGCTTCATGTCCGTGAGTATCAGATGGTTTCCGTTTGTTCCGAACTTGAAAAGCTCCGTTATGGACAGCGCAAAATAAACACCGCTCTGAACCAGTACCGCCCTCCACGTCCTTCGCAGCAGAAGACAAAGTGCTGTAAATATAACCGCTGCTATCAGTATATCAAAAGCCATGATCGTTGGTTTATTTGCTATAAACATAATGAGCCTGCTCGGGTATTTTCCCTGATTGAGCTCTGTCATAAGCACTATAAACACCGGGAAAAGCACTGTAAGAAAAATATTTGTCATCCTGTAAGTGCTGCTGTTATCATCTCTTCTTTTGTTCAGCTTCCTGCATGAACCGATCACTGAGGAAACTATCTTTTTTATAAGATCCATTTTTTCAGTCACGCCACCTTTTTCTAACACATAATTCTTATATATTTTTTTCAATCTGAACCCTGATAATGGTAAACGTCAGATATGCTTTGACGTTTATAATAAATATATCATAATCGTTTTTAAACTTCAAGCGGATTTTTAATCTTTGTTTGATTGTTTTATATTGCAGGAAGTAAAACAATGCATAATTGTTAAAACTATATAACCATACCGCCGTTCACACCGAGAACCTGACCGGTAATAAAGCTTGCTCTTTCTGACGCAAGAAAAAGAACAGACTCTGCCACATCAAGAGTGCTTCCGCATCTTCCGACAGGTATCTCCTCTGTTATATCCGCTATCTCCTCAGCTGTATAGCATCTGTTCATATCAGTCATGATAAACCCCGGTGCCACACAGTTCACGTTTATCCCGCTCGTTCCCACTTCCTTTGCAAGAGCCTTGGTAAAACCTATCAGCGCCGCCTTTGCCGCAGAATAATGCACCTCGCATGAGGCACCCGTCTCTCCCCACATGGACGAAATGTTTATTATCTTTCCGTATTTTCTTTTTAACATATGAGGAAGTACGAACTTTGTACAGTTGAACGCTCCGAAAACGTTTATATCAAAAAGCCTTCTTACCTCCTCGTCAGGAACCATATCAAAAAGCCCGGTTACTGATATGCCTGCATTATTGACAAGGACATCTATCCTGCCGTATTTTTCAATAATGCTTTTTACCATGCTTTCGACTGCGGCTGAGTCAGAAACATCAGCCTTAAACGCCTCTCCGCCTGTATGCACCGCAAGAGCCTCAGCTTCACGGACGCTGTTGTTATAGTTTATAAGCACCTTATACCCGTTATCTGCAAAAACCTTTGCAACAGACGCTCCTATTCCGCGCGATGCACCTGTTACAAGAATTGTTTTTGGCATTGAAATCAACCCCCTGTTATGTTACAATAGTATAGAGATGTATCCTGAAAATACACTTCAAAAAATTAAATGAAAGGCAGTATCCTTAAAATGACCGACGAAAAAATCCAACGAATAAATGAACTCGCAAGAAAATCAAAAACACCGGAAGGACTTAACGAAGCTGAAAAAGAAGAACAGCAGATGCTTCGCAACGAATACCGTCAGAGCATAGTAGCAAATCTCAGCTCACAGCTTGATAACTGTTCCATAGTAGATGAAAAAGGCAACGTCATAAAAAAAGTCACCAGAGTAAAGTAAACGCACCTTTTTTTCAGAACTCTGAACAGAAGGCTCTCGGCATAAGCTCGGAAAGCTTCATTACAACAGCTTCTCCGTTCTGCAGGAGAACCACATCAAGTCCGGGACCTCCAAGCTCACTCATGACCTGCAGGCATGCACCGCATGGATAGCATGGTTCTTCAGAACAATCTTCAGACTTTACAGCACCGACAACTGCGATGGCTGTAAAGTCTTTTTTCCCCTCTGAAACAGCCTTGAAAAACGCTGTTCGCTCTGCACAGTTTGTCAGAGAGTACGAGATATTTTCTATATTACAGCCGGAAAACACAGTTCCGTCACTGCACAGAAGCGCTGCTCCGACAGCAAATCCCGAATATTTGCAGTATGCGTTTTCTCTTGCTTTTTTTGCAGTCTCAAGAAGATTTTTGTACATAAAACATTGCCCCTTCAAGAATTATAGTAAACGTCAGAATAAATTTTACTTTCACTATATTTTAACACACAGACGCCATTATTACAATACTTTTTCTATTGCATAATACCATATTTTATAGTATAATTATAGGTAACGTCAAAAAAAATTTTGCCCTGTCGGCGGAGGATATTTTTATGTGCGGATATGTAGGCTTTACTAACACAACAGAATCACCCAACGTCATCTTAAAACAAATGATGGAAAAAATCAGACACAGAGGTCCTGACGGAGAGGGACAGTATATTGACAGTGATATCGCACTCGGACACAGACGGCTCAGCATTATCGATATCGATACCGGTGCACAGCCGATGTACAACGAAAGCGGTTCACTCGTTATTGTTTTTAACGGAGAAATATATAACTACAGAGAGCTTCGTCAAAAGCTCACAGAAGCCGGACACAGATTTGCCACACAGTCTGACACAGAGGTGCTTATCCACGGCTATGAAGAATACGGAACAAAGCTTCTCCCCATGCTAAGAGGCATGTTTTCCTTTGTAATATGGGACAGAGACAAAAAGGAGCTTTTCGGAGCAAGGGATTTTTTCGGAATAAAGCCTCTTTACTACGCAGACTTTAACGGAACCTTTATGTTCGGCTCGGAGATAAAAAGCTTCATCGTACATCCGCACTTCACAAAGGAGCTCAACGAGGATGCTCTTGAAAACTATCTTACTTTTCAGTACTCTCCCGGCAGTGAGACATTTTTCAAAAACGTATACAAGCTTCCGCCGGCACACTACTTTATAAGGAACTCCAGAGGCTTCGTATGTAAAAAATACTACGAGATAACCTTTGAAGCTGACGAGCACACATCTCTCGACGAATGGACAGACAAGATATCTGATGTTATGCATGATTCAGTAAACGCCCACAAGATAAGCGACGTAGAAGTCGGAAGCTTTCTTTCGAGCGGTGTTGATTCAAGCTATATCGCCGCAATATCAAACGTAGACAAAACCTTTACGGTAGGCTTCGGCAACGGCGAAAAATACAACGAAATAAGCTTTGCCAAGGAGTTTTCCGAAGCTATAAACAAGGAAAATACCGGCAGGATAATTACTCCCGAAGAATACTGGAGCAGTCTGCGAAAGGTTCAGTATCATATGGACGAGCCTCTTGCCGACCCGTCAGCCGTTGCGCTTTATTTTGTATGCAACGCAGCTTCACAGAACCTCAAGGTAGTTCTTTCGGGTGAGGGCGCAGACGAGATCTTCGGCGGCTACAACGTATACAGCGAGCCGGGCGGAACGTTCTACGACCACGTGCCCATGGCTGTACGAAAAAAAATAGGCAGAATGTGCTGCAGACTTCCTTCAAGAAGAGGTCTTAACTTCTTCATACGAAAAGGAAAAACTATAGAAGAAAGATTTATCGGAAACGCATATATGTTTACTCCTGCCGAACGCAAGGCGCTCCTCATACGCAGGACAAACGCACCGCACCCGACCACGATAACAGCTCCTTTTTACGAAAAGGTAAAGAAAAAAGACGATGTAACAAAAATGCAGTATCTCGACCTTCATATGTGGCTTGCAGGAGACATTCTTCTCAAAGCCGACAAAATGAGCATGGCAAATTCACTTGAGCTCCGTGTTCCCTTTCTTGATAAGGAAGTAATGGCTCTTGCAGGAAGGATCCCCACAAGATACAGAGTCACCAGAAAAGAAATAACCGACTCAAAAACAAAATACATCACAAAATACGCCATGAGAAAAGCTGCCGCAAAGGACACGCCCCCTCAGACCGCAAAAACCGCAGCAAAGAAAAAGCTTGGTTTTCCTGTCCCTATAAGAGTATGGCTTAAAGAGGAAAAATATTATTCCGTAGTAAGAGAAATGTTCTTATCACAAAACTCAGAAAAATTTTTCAACACAGATATTCTTATCACACTGCTCGACGAGCACAAGAACAATATCAAAGACAACAGCCGTAAAATCTGGACAGTATTTACTTTTCTCATATGGTTCGAAATATATTTTTCAGACGTCAAGGAGGTATGACAATTGGCAAGTACGGTAACCTACAAGTACATAAAACAAAATCCCGATATCATGACGTATATCACCCGTGCAGACAAGGCACTCGAGGCTATAGGCTATACTGAGCATTCTTTTGCACACGTCGAAAGAGTAGCGCATACAGCAAGTATGATACTTACGGAGCTCGGATATCCTGAAAGACAGGTCGAGCTTGTAAAGATAGCCGGAATAATGCACGATATCGGAAACGTGATCAACAGAGTTGAACACGCCCAGAGCGGTGCTGTCATGGCTTTCAGACTTCTTGACAATCTCAGCATGCCTGCAGAAGAGATCTGCTCGATAGTTTCTGCAATAGGAAACCACGACGAATCAACTGCAGTTCCTATTGACGCTATCTCAGCTGCTCTCATCATAGGCGACAAGACTGACGTACGCAGAACAAGAGTAAGAAACACAGATCTTCTTACGTTTGACATACACGACAGAGTAAACTACGCTGTAGAAAGCTCCGTTGTAAGATTCAACGAAAGCAAGACCTCCATTATTCTTGAACTCACTATAGACACTAACATCTCATCGGTAATGGAATACTTTGAGATATTTTTGCAGAGAATGCTGCTTTGCAAGAAGGCAGCAGCTTTCTTCGGAAAAAAATTTGAAATGATAATAAACGGAACCACAGTTCTGTAAAAAAATAAAAGGAGCAGATATTATGCAACACTTAATTGATCTTGATGATTACCCGGTATCATGGTGGAACAGAATCATTTCCCTGAGCAAGGACATCTACACAAATCCCGCAAGATATCAGGGAGCATGCAGCGGAAAGGTCATGGGAACACTGTTCTATGAACCGTCAACAAGAACTCAGATGTCGTTTCAGACAGCCATGCTCAGACTCGGCGGCTCACTCATAGGCTTTGACAACCCTGCCACATCATCAGTTTCAAAGGGAGAAAACCTCAAGGATACAACAAAGATAGTAAGCGGATACGCTGATATCCTTGTTATACGTCATCCGCTTGAGGGTGCAGCAAAGGCTGCAGCGCTTACTGCTGACTGTCCTGTGATAAACGCAGGCGACGGCGGACATCTCCATCCGACACAGACTCTCACCGATCTGCTTACTCTTACTCTTGAAAAGGGACGCATAGAAAATCTCGTTGTAGGCATGTGCGGCGACCTTGTAAACGGAAGAACCGTTCACTCTCTCTGCAAGGCTCTTTCCTGCTACCAGGGAAACCGTTTTGTGTTCATTTCAACCCCTGAGCTTGGCATTCCGTCATACATAAAGGATATTCTCTCTGCACACGGCTGCGAGTACAAGGAGCTTTCCTCACTCGAAGAAGCTATGCCGGAGCTTGACGTTCTCTATATGACAAGAATCCAGTCCGAACGTTTTGCTTCCGTTGAAGAGTACGAAGCACAGAAGAACGTCTACGTTCTTGACAAGGAAAAAATGAAGCTCGGCAAAAAAGACCTTGTTGTTCTCCATCCGCTCCCGCGTGTTGACGAGATAACAATGGACGTCGACGACGACAGCCGTGCCCTCTACTTCAAGCAGGCAAGATACGGCGTTTTCATCCGTATGGCACTCGTACTCACAATGATCGAAGGAAGAGATACCACACAGCTCCTGAAGGGCAGCGTGTTAAGAGATGTGTGCTGCAAAAATCCAAAATGCATCACAACCCGTGAACACTATCTGCCGAAAAGCTTCAGAAAATCAAGCGATATTGCCGAGTGCGAATACTGCGACGAGCGTATACTGCTCTGATACATATACAAAAAACCGGGACAAAGATATGTCCCGGTTTTTTTATGCAGAATTTTATTTTCCTGATGACATAAGCTTTTCAGCCATATCCTTGAGCATATCAGGTGAAATATCCTTAAGGTCAACATCCTTAAGCATGTCCTTGAGCATATCCATGTCAAGATCAGGGATCATGCTCTTTATCTTTTCAATGTCGATCCCCTTGTCTGAAAGCGCGTCTGTCATACTGTCCATAGCACCGGATATATCGCCTGTCTCCGCTGCCTTCTTGATAGTATCTGCGTCGATACCGAACTTTCCTGCCATTTCTTCAAGATTAAAACCCATGATTTTTTTCCTCCTTCTTAATTAAACGACAAAAAACTGTCGTTTACTGTAGTATCAAAACTGCATCAGAGCAGCTTATAAGCTTTTATTATTCTATAACATAGTCAGGACTCACATAGATAACTATAAGCGACTCGACCTCTGCAAAGATCTTGTATCCCTCCTGTTCAAGAAGCTCTATCTTCTGAACCTTCCAGTCATCCATATAGTCGGTCTCTATGGCTACAAAGTCACATGTGTCCGGTTCATTAGCATTGTTGCTGTCAAGAGTATATACCTCCTTGCGGTTAGCAACATGAGGAACCTGAAATGATGTGGTCAGTACTGAAGCATCCTCAGGGATAGCTTCGAGATATGCTATTCTGCGGTCATAGTTTTCCTTGTTGTCGAAGTATCTCTCCGCATAGTATATCCTGCGTGTATTGTTTGCGGTAAACATAAGAACAGTGGCTACTGTCATTAACGGAAGAACGTTTCTGAGAGTTTTGCGGTCAAAATCAGCAACGTTTATAAGCGACGCATATATAAGACATGCTGTCGTTCCGAAAACATACTGAAAATCGAACTTGTATGCATATGGATATCCGCTCGCAAGGTTCATAATAATAAACGGAATCACTATAAGCATTCTTGACGGCTTACGTGTCAAAAACGGCGTAAACAGAAGCGGAAGAAGAATGATCATTATAAAGGTGAGCTTCTCTTCTGTAAAACACTGGCTTATGAAGTATACAGGATTGGATAGTGCTGTTTTTATTACATCGCCAAAGCCTCCGTCGTAGCTCTGCATGAGATTTCCAAAGGTTCTGCTTGTCATAGCTCCCTCTCCGAACTTTGACATAAAATAAAGAACGTTCGCAAACACAGCTACAGTAGCAAGGAACATTATGATGCCGTGCTTTCTGTTTTTCCTGCTGAATACAAGATAGAGTGCTATACACATGATGTATAGTGCCGCATCCTCCTTGACCATCAGCACAAGCACCATCATAATATACATAAGAACACGGTTTTCTTTTTCTATAGAGTAGAAGAACCACATAAGCAGCGGCGGCAGAAACGCGTTTTCATGAAACTCATAATAGCATGGCGCCGTAACAGATGAAGAAAAGATATATACTACACAGAACAGAAACGTAAGTATATCTGAGAACTTGTACTTTTTACAGATGAGGTATGTCGGAATAACACCGCTCACTACAAGAACTGCCTGTGCTGTAAGCAGGGTCTCCGGTTTCGGAAAAAGATAATACGCCGGGAAAAGGAGATAATATATCGGAGAAAAATGAACTGCAAAGTGTGAAAGCTCATATCCTCTCTCACATGTTGTAACAAGTGAAAAGTCAGTTATCATCGAATAGTACATCTGAATAAATATACCAAAATCAAAAACCGCAGAGCAGAATGACTTGTGTCTGTATATAGTAGTAAGCGCTACATAGACAGCCACTGCTGTTGCAAGTACTGCTACCGCAACTATATAAAAAGCCTTTGGTATTTTTTTCAGCTCTCCGAAGTCATCCGACTTTGAAAAGCACGCAAGCAGAATAAGCGATACGATTATTATACCAAAGCTGAAGGGAGCGTTTTCCACGCGCCACAAAGACGATATACCAAAGCTCATGATGCCTGCAACAAGAATATAACTATCGATCTTTACACTTCTGAATTTTTTAAAGAAATGCCGCAGAACTGATACACCTGCAAACAGAACGCCTACAAACAAAAAGAGCTTAGTAAAGCTTACGGTATTGCTGAATTCGTGCCATTTACTCAGGTCGTTCTGATTATAATCAAAGGGAACGATCCTTGGCTCCTTGTTGTAGTTTATTACTGAGACAACAGAGCTGAATATAAGAAAAAGTCCTATAAACCTCGCCATAACGTTGTTTTCTTCTAAAAAACGAGTTATAAGAAGCTCTGCACTGTTCACCTTGCTTCTGAGAGCTGTTATTAATCCGACCTTTTCCTTACCGGTTTCAGCCTCAGAATCAGCAGCAGAAGCTTCAGCCTCAGGCAGTGAAGAGTTTATGGTCTCTTCTTTCTGAGGAGCTTTTTCTTCAGCTGTTCCGGATACGGAAGATTTTTCGCTGTTTTCTTTGTTTGTACTCATTTTTTCATTCCTTTCCTGAGCTTGAATTTTTTATATTATAGTGGACAAAAAAATATTTTTTCGTTCACTATAGATTGTTATGTTCTTACAAAAAAACATATGTTTTTATTATAACATTTATATATATATATTTCAAGTAGTGTAAAAATTTTTCTGCAAAATCAAATAGTACAAAAACAATATTACTATCAACTCAAAATATAGTTAATATGCATTATTTAACCCACTAACATATATCGCTTTTGTACAAATTTATATTTTTGATTAGCAAAACTATTGACACATTCATCAAAATATGATATACTAACATCATTGAAGGAAATGAAACGTTTGACAAACGGCAAAGCTGTCAAAAGGCAGCGACGCAAAACTAAAGGGACTAAACTGAACGTCGTCTTATTAAGAAGTCTTTTTCAATGTTCAGCACTGTCAGCCAGTTGCCTGCTTTCGTATCTGTACTTCATATATCGGGTGTACAACCGATAATATCGAAGCAGCAGTTTTAAAACGGTTCTATCATTTTACAGCATATATAACGGGTTTTAAAGAAGTTATGAGCTCTGACTTTATACGAAAGTTTACGGTTTATTTCTTCCCGGACGTTATGTTTCGGATGTTTCGTGATCCTTTAAAAAATACTTCCTTTCATTTTCATAAAAAATTTACTTAAAAGCTTCAGATCTTTCAGACTAAATGAAACAACCTATGCAAAAAATTCTAATTTCATTTTTAATTTTTCCTAATTGTTTACTTTATTGAGAAATCACCGTTCGATTTTCAAAAATCGAACGGTGATTTCTTTTTCCGATAATATGTTTTCATTGACTTTTGCAGCTATCTATGATAGAATTATAACAGATTTCTTAAGAAAACAAGCGTCAGCTTTTTTTCACCCGAAGGGACTGAGTATTTTTTGTTTTTACCGTTCAAGCTGAAACCTGTGTTCAAGGATTATTTGTGGGGCGGAACAAAGCTTCGTGATGACTTCGGAAAGTCATCAGAACTTGAAAAAATAGCAGAAAGCTGGGAACTTTCCTGTCACAGTGACGGTGTATCCTTTATTGACAATAGCTTCGGACAGGAACAAACACTTCCCCGGCTTATAGAAAAATATGGCACAGAGCTCATCGGCAGCAACTGTGAAAAATTTGACCGGTTTCCCGTACTTATAAAGCTCATAGACGCAAAGGATAACCTCTCTCTGCAGGTTCATCCCGACGATAAGTATGCTTCAGAGCACGAAAACGAATACGGAAAAACTGAAATGTGGTACGTTGTTGACTGCGAGGAAGGTGCATCTCTCATATACGGCTTCAAGCAAGAGATCACAAAAAACGAGTTTACCGCACGTATAAAAAACAATACCCTTCTTGACGCAGTAAAAATCGTTCCGGTAAAAAAAGGAGACGTTTTTTTTATAAACTCCGGAACTCTTCATGCGATAGGAAAAAACATACTTATAGCCGAGATCCAGCAAAACTCAAACACTACATATCGTGTATATGATTATGGAAGAAAAGACAAAAACGGTGTCTGCCGTGAGCTTCACACCGAAAAGGCATGCGATGTGACAGACCTTAGTCCTTCTGCACCATGCCCGAGTTATCCTGAAAAAAAGCATGACGGTTTTTCTTCGCGGCTTCTTTCATCCTGCGAATACTTCAGCACCACGCTTATCAGTATATACGAAAAAGCAGAGCTTTTTTCTGATAAAGCTTCGTTTGAGCATCTGCTGGTTATCGAGGGCAGCGGTCTGATAACAGGCCCCTCACTCAAAATGCCCTTCAAAAAAGGCGACAGTATTTTTATCCCTGCCGGTTATGGCAGCTTTACCGTTTCAGGAAGCTGTCTTATCATAAAAACACGAATAGACTAAAAAAATAATTTATGGAGGATTTTCTGAAAATGAAGTATTATGTAGGAATCGACCTTGGCGGTACAAACATCTCTGCCGGAGTTGTAAACGAAAACTATGAGATCATTGCAAAAGCATCAACAAAAACAAACTGCCCTCGTCCGGCATCCGAAATAGCAGAGGACATGGCAAAGACTGCTATCGAGGCTGTAAAAAAAGCTGAGCTTACAATGGACAGCATAGAATGGATTGGTATCGGTACTCCCGGTATCGCCGATAACGCTAACGGAGTTATTGTTTACTCAAACAACCTTGGTTTTGACAACGTACCTATGGCTGAATATATTCACAAGTATATAGATAAGCCTGTATATATCGAAAACGACGCAAACGCTGCTGCATACGGTGAGTATGTTGCAGGTGCTGCAGCAAACACAAACAACGCTGTATGCATCACACTCGGAACAGGCGTAGGCGGCGGAATCATCATCGACGGAAAAATATACTCAGGTTCAAACATGGCAGGCGCTGAGCTTGGTCATACAGTTCTTGAAGTTGACGGTCCTCAGTGTACATGCGGACGTAAGGGCTGCTTTGAGGTTTACTCATCAGCAACAGGTCTTATCAGAATGTCCAAGGAAGCTATGGAAGCTGACAAGAACAGTGTTATGTGGGCATTGTCTGCAGAGAAGAACGGAAAGGTTACTGCAAGAACTTCCTTTGACGCTATGCGTGCAGGCGATAAGACAGCAAAGGCAGTTGTTGACAAGTACATCAAGTACCTTGCAGCAGGTATAACAAACATAATAAACATATTCCAGCCTGATGTTCTCTGTATCGGCGGAGGCGTATGCAACGAAGGCGATCCGCTTCTCCTTCCTGTAAAAGAGCTCGTTAAAAAGGAAGTATACACAAGAACTCTCGAAAAGAACACAGATATAGTTATAGCTAAGCTTGGAAATGACGCAGGTATTATCGGCGCAGCATTCCTCGGAAACGCTGTAAGCAAATAAATCATATAAAAAACAAAGTGAACTCAGTAAGCATTCTTTTTGAGTTCACTTTTTTTATTGCCGACGCATACTCTATAGATTTTTCTTCGTGTGTGCCGGAGCACAGTAAAAAAATTTCCTCTGAGATATGTTCTCAGAGGAAATTTTTTTATTATTAAATACTGAAAGAATTAAATCTGTGTCTTGTTTTCAAAGCCTGAACTTCATCAGAAAGTCGTATACTACTTTCCTCTTCTCTGGTTTTTAGAAGAAAAATCCTTAGGATTGAAGCCTCTCGAGGCAAGATCCTTTTTGAACTTTGCATCTATCTTGGCAAGCTTCTTTGCTTCTCTTGATGATATAGGACGCTTCGGAGCATTGTTTGCATTCATACTCGCTGAAGGCGGTGCTGTATGGAGAACCTTACTTGAAGAAGGCACATACGCCACAAAGTCCGGAATTATCTCTTCCTTGTCAGACTGTGAAGCGTTTTCATTACCGGAGCTTACATCAAGACCGAGCTGACGAAGAGCTTCTTCTATAGAATCTGCTGTACGTCCCTGTTCAAACAGTGGCGGTGCAGGAGCTTTTCTTACAGAAGCCTCAGGAGCCTGAGTGTTCATGCCGAAGCTGTTCTGTGATATGTTCTGAGGCATATTGAACGATGTACCCGGAGCCTGATTACCATAGCTAAATGAATTCTGATTTACTGAAGGCTGCTGATACTGAGCTGCCTGTGGCATAGCAAATGGGTTGGCAGCCGGCTGTACAGGAGATACTGAACCAAACGGATTTGGTGTCGATGCCGCAGGCTGTACAGGTGTTACACTTTCAAACGAGTTCATTGTTGGTGCTGCAGGCTGTACTGGTGTCACACTCTCAAACGAGTTCATTGTCGGTGTTACAGGCTGTACTGGTGTCACACTCTCAAACGAGTTCATTGTCGGTGTTACAGGCTGTACTGGTGTCACACTCTCAAACGAGTTCATTGTCGGTGTTACAGGCTGTA
>SVNR01000035.1 GCA_015066815.1 Ruminococcus sp. | reverse complement strand
GGAGGATATTTATGAGTAACATCAGAAAAGCATTTGAAAAAGGCAAGGCATTCATTCCGTTTATAACCTGCGGAGACCCTGACCTTAAAACAACAGGAAAAATCGTTCGTGAAGCTGTGAAAAACGGTGCGGATTTAATTGAACTCGGTATACCCTTTTCCGACCCGACAGCAGAAGGACCTGTAATTCAGAGAGCAAATATCCGTGCTCTTGCAGGCGGAGTTACAACTGATAAAATTTTTGATTTTGTACGTGAGATGAGAAAGGACGTTACAATTCCGCTGGTGTTTATGACCTATGCAAATGTGATTTTTTCTTATGGTGCGGAAAATTTTATTTCTATTTGTGAAAAAATTGGTATTGACGGTATTGTTCTTCCCGACCTGCCGTTTGAGGAAAAGAACGAATTTCAGCCGATTTGCAGAAAATACGGCGTTGACCTTATTTCCTTGATCGCACCAACTTCTGAGGATAGAATTGCAATGATTGCAAGAGAAGCAGAGGGCTTCCTTTATATCGTTTCAAGTCTTGGAGTAACGGGAACAAGAAGTGAGATTACAACCGACCTTGCTTCTATTGTAAAGGTTGTCCGTGAGAATACAGATATTCCCTGTGCAATCGGTTTCGGAGTTTCCGCTCCTTGGCAAGCGAAAAAAATGGCGGCTGTTTCAGACGGGGCGATCGTAGGCTCGGCAATTATTAAGCTGATTGAAAAGCACGGTAAAAGCTCCGCTGAGGTTGTGGGAGAGTATGTAAAAAAGATGAAAGAAGCTGTAACTGAATAATAAACTTAATCAGAAGGGGCTGTAAAAAACAGCCCCTTTCACTATATCTCTGATATAACAAAATTATGACAATTCGATAACTATTCTGTAAAAATCAACTGTATAAATAGACAAACTTTATACTATATGGTATAATTAAAAAGTATAGTCGTGTTTATAATAACTACAGTACAGAGGTGATGAAAAAATGCGTCTGAATATTTCCGTATCTACAAATGTCGGAAAGCGTAGACTCAATAACGAAGATAACTTCTATGCTGACGGAAAAAAATTTGCAAATGTTATATCAGACAATTTTTCCGCATCATATGAAGAAGATATTTCCGAACACGGAATATTTGCCGTGTGTGACGGAATGGGCGGCGAGAGCTTCGGTGAAGTTGCGTCGGCTGCAGCCGTGAAGGTGCTCGGAAAGTACAGGGATATAATCAACAGTGCATCTGATGCACGTGAACAGAGGGATGTTATAAACGCATATGCAAAAGCTGCTAATGACAGGATATGCGATGATGTGATAAATTCCGGCGGAGACAGAGGGGGAACGACACTGACTCTTGCCTGCATAAGAAAAAACATAATATATATGTACTATCTCGGTGACAGTCGTATATACATGTACAGAAACGGTGTGCTTACACGTCTGACAAGAGACCATACAGTAGCTTACCGTAAAGTTGACTCCAATGTATATACTGAAGAAGAAGCCGAGAAGAGTCCGGACAGGCATAAGCTTACGATGTTCCTTGGCGCAGACGAATCAAAAGCAGGAGAGATATCAGCCGAGTTTGCCGGTTCATATACACTTACTCCGGGGGACAGGTTTCTGCTTTGTACGGATGGTCTTACAGATATGTGCAGCACCTCCGAAATAACCGAAACTCTTGACAGCGGAGAAGACGATATGGCAAAGAGACTCGTTGACAGGGCACTTGCAAATGGCGGAAGCGATAATGTTACCTGTATAGTTATACAGGTAAAGGGATAAAAATATATCAGACAAAAAAATAAATTTTACTTTTACTGATTGCAGATGAGCTAAATAAAAAAGCAGGATATTTCCGATTAACAGAAATATCCTGCTTTTTTATTCGTAGGTTGTCAGTATGCTTTTTGCAACCTCAAGCTTTGAAAGACGTTTATCCATAGCCTGCTTTTCAATGTATCTGTGCGCCTGTGGTTCGGTAAGCTTAAGATACTGTATAAGAATGCACTTTGCACGGTTTATGAGCCGTGCTTCTTCTATCTTGTTTTCAAGTCTGTTGTATTCGGTGACTACATTGTGCATTCGTGCTCCTGTCAGTCCGAGAATTCGTAGCGAGCTGCAGAAGACTGCTTTATTAACAGGCTTTGTCATTATATATATACCGAAGCGTTCTGCTTTTTCGGATATTTTTTCATAGTCCTCGGCACTGCATATTATCATGACGCCGGCTGTTGTTTTTTCCGATGCATTTATCGCAAGCTCTATGAGAGCTTTTTCAGGAAGAGGGGAGCATATGATAATTATATCAGAGTCAGTGTTTTTTATGAGATTATCCGCTTCCTGTGTTTCTGATACAGCTTTTATGCTGTAGTTATCGTGAGATTCTATCAGATTTGTAAGAAGCTCTGATGTCTGTGAAGAACCGCATACGATTAGGATTTTTTTCATAAACTTACACCTGTCTTTTTTGATAGCTTTTGGCTGATTACTTTAAAAAAATCACAGCTTTTCAAAAACAGCTTTTGCAACCTTGTATACATCTCCGCAGCCAAGAGTGATAATAAGGTCTCCTGAAGAAGCGTTGGCACAGAGAAAATCTGTTATCCTGTCAAAATCCTCCTGCTTGCATTCGTTTGTCTGAACAGCTGTTTTGTCCTTGTCAAAGTAAATACAGCCGGGGATCTTATCAGCAAGGTCCTTTGTGAAAATGTTATAGGTGTTCTTTTCACGTGAGCCCATTATGTTTGTGAGGACAGCCTTGTCAGGAATCGAAAGTGCGGCAGCAAAGTCATCAAGAAGTATGGAGGTTCTTGAAAAGGTGAACGGCTGGAAAACAGCCCATACGTTTTTATAACCCATCTGCATTGCAGCGCTGAGTGTCACACTGAGTTCGGCAGGGTGGTGAGCGTAGTCATCTGCTACTGTAATACCGTTCTTCTGTCCTATTATCTCAAACCTTCTCTTTGCACCGCCGAACTCAGAGAGTCCCTTTGCGATGAACTCAGGATCTGCGCCGGCGTTATGTGCAGCGGCAGCGGCTGCTACAGAGTTTATTATGTTGTGTGTTCCGGGAACTCTGAGTGTTATATCACAGAGCTTTTCACCTTTGTGCATAAGCTCATAGGTGGTTACTGCGCCGCCCTGTCTGCATATGTTCTGAGGATAATAATCGCATGATGAATCTGTACCGAAGGTGATAATATTTTTTCCGGTTATTCCGTCTACAGCCTTCATAGTGTTTGCATCATCAGCGTTTACTATGAGAGTTTTGGTTGTTTTTTCAGCAAATTTTCTGAATGAGGCTATTATATTGTCGAGTGTTTTAAAGTAATCAAGATGGTCAGCGTCGATGTTGAGAATAACTGAGGTATCAGGATAGAGCTTCAGGAATGTATCAACAAATTCACACGCTTCACAAACGAGTATATCACTGCTTCCTGATTTTCCGCTTCCGCCTATGCAGGGGAGCTTTCCACCTATGAAAGCAGATATATCTATGTTCTGGGTGTGGAGTATCTGTGTTATCATAGAGGTTGTTGTTGTCTTGCCGTGAGTACCTGAAACACATATGGCGTTATTATACCAGCTTGTTACAAGGCCAAGAAGGTCGCTTCGTTCAAGAACAGGAACACCGCTTGCCTTTGAAGCGATAAGCTCCGGATTGTCAGGCATAATAGCTGCTGTGTGTACAATAAGATCTGCACCTTCTATGTTTTCTGCGCACTGTCCGAGAAAGACCGGTATACCCATTTTTCTTACTGCGTCAAGTGTTTCTGTTTCGTTGTTATCAGAGCCTGTGATATAGTATCCCTTGGCATGGAGTATCTGGGCAAGGGGATACATGCCTGAGCCACCGATTCCTATAAAATGAATGTGTTTTTTTCCTTCTAAAATATTTTCTTTCAAGATAATATCATTCCTTTTCAATTTTATTGAGAAAAGCTTGTATAAATTAACCATACAAAGCAATAATAGAAATATCAGATAAAAAATTTACTGATTTATTTTAACAATTTCAGGAGGTCACTTATGGAGATCACAGATATCAAAATCCGAAAAATAATAACCGAGGGTCGTCTCAAAGCTGTTGTGTCGGTAACGCTTGAAAACCAGCTTGCTGTTCATGATATAAAAGTGGTAAAGGGTGATGACAGGCTGTTTGTCGCTATGCCGAGCCGCAAGGATGAGGGCGGTGTTTTCAGAGATATCGTTCATCCGATCTCTCCTTCGGCAAGAAGATTTTTTGAGGACGAGATACTTGAGGCGTATGAACGTCATATAGCTCTTGCCGAGGCAGAGGAAACATCAAGTGCTTCTTAGTAAAGCTCCGGTTTTACAATATGTGAATGGTCTGTCCGGTGTGAAAATCAGTTGTTTTCTGAACTGCTGAGCATAAGCCATACTTTCATTATTGTTATCATTGTTTTAGAGTCTTTTATTTCTCCGTCAAGAACCATTCTGAGTGCCTCCTCAAAGGGTACCCGGACAACGTCAAGAAACTCATCGCTGTCAAGGTTCTGACTCTGAAATGAAAGACTTTTTGCAAGATACATATGGATTACTTCAGTTGTATATGCAGGGATAGGGTATATCTCTCCGAGGTATTCAAACTCTCCGGCTACCGCGCCTGTTTCTTCAAGAAGCTCACGTTTTCCGGCTTCGCAGTGTTCTTCTCCCTTGCAGAGTTTTCCGGCAGGAACCTCTAGTGTTGCTGTACCCAGTGGATATCGGTACTGTCTTACCATTATTATTTCGTTTTTCTCTGTAAGAGGCAGTACGCAGACACCGCCGTGATGCACTACATATTCTCTTACAGCCTCGCTGTTGTCTTCAAGTGTAACGATATCCTTGTTTATTCTGAATATCTTTCCGTCATAGACTGTAGTGCTGTTTTTTGTTTCTTCGTTAAGATGCATTTTTTTAAACCTCCTCATTGATACTTATATCAATAACGCTGCCTTCAGCTATGGTGAGCTCTCTTGTTTTTTCATCAGTCTGGATCTCGAGAGCTTCTTTGTTCAGTGTTTCGGTTGATTTTTTCGAAAAAATTCTGTATATCATATATATAAGAATATACACAAGAATGCAGATAAATGCCGCAGCTGAAATTTTTATTCCTGTAACAAGACCGTAGGTAGTATAGCTGAAAGTAATGGTGTTGTCACCTGAAGGAACGCATACAGCCATAAATCCGTTGTTTACCTTCTCTATCTCTGTTTTCTGACCGTTTACATATGCTGTAAAGCCCTTGTCATACGGAACACTGAAAAATACAAGAGATTGTTTTTCAGTTGCAATTTTTGCAGTAAATCCGTTTGTTGATTTTTCAAAGCTGTAGCATGCCAGGGCCTTACGTTCCTCGCAGTCATTAAGATAAGCTTCCTTCGTGAGTGTAGCAGAGTCAATACTGCCTTTGTTTTCAAAAAGTCCTTCATACTTTGTTATCTGTTCATCGTCAAGAAGAATAGCCTTCATAAGTACATTTGCTTTTGCTGTATCGGGTAGCTTTTCAAATCTGCTTTTCGTAATATAATTATCGTATGTAAAGCCCATGGGAACATAATAGCGGTTTTCATAAACAGCAAAGTTATCTCCGTCGGATACTTTTTCAAAGCCCGGCATATCTACTTCGCTGATTTCTTTTTTATCGTTGTTATACTGGTTGAAAAAATACTTTACTGAGAGAAGACCTCTGAGTGCGTAGTAGGAATCATCGGCACGTGAAGCTACATCTCTTGTAACGCCTATTGAGTTATAAAACTCCATTACAGAGGGGGATACAGTGCTGTGGAAACACCGTATACTCGGATATTCCCAGTACATAGCGTAGTTATCACAGTTTTCCGATATATCTGTTCTGAAAAAATCCTTGTCGTTTACGATTGCTTGTGAAGAAGTGTCGTTTATTGAGTTTGATATATATTTTTCAGGATACGGACCTTCAGATATACCGAAGTAAAAGGTTGATGCGGTAGAAATAAGTGAAGCAGAGATTGTGATTACCACACCTTTTTTCATGTATTCTTCGCCGTTTTTTTTCATATAGAAAAGTATTCCCGCAATTATGAGAAATATCGCAGAAATAAACAGGCTTATATAGAAGTATGGCTTGTGGTCTGCAAATCCGAACCATGTTACAACGCCGTCTTTTTTTGTAGGCAAAAACGATATGATAAGCATTGCGATGTAAAAAATTCCGCATACGCGAAAACCTGATACAGCGCTTATATCGGAGCGTTCAAAAATCTGAACAGTAACAAGCGCCATTATAAGAATAGGCATGTAGTACCATCTTGCATAATACTGAGCGTTGAACATATAGAAGGCTGAGTTGAGTACGGGAACAAAGGCACAGACTGTGCATATTTTTATGAGCTTTGATGTCCATGTGTCAGGACGGTATTTTATGTGGGATATTACACAGGCTAAGGAGAACATCGGGAGATATCCTGCTATGGACGACCACTTCGATGTACCGTCACTGAAAAGATTTGGTCTTGCAGGCGAATCAGGAATCATGAAAAATCCCTGGAGTATTCTCCATATGCGTGTTCTGTCATAGTATGCAAGAAGATCCATTCCGTAAAGGTGTTCAGAGAGCCTGAAATTTCCGAAAATACTTAGTGCTGTGGGAAGTACTATAAAAGCGGAAGCAGCTGTTCCGAGAAGTGCTTCTGCAAACAGAGTGAGGAACTTTGGCAGGGTGACTCTGAAATCACTGCATCGTGAACGCAGAAAAAAGTAGAGTATGAGAAAAACTACCTGTCCTGCAAAGAAAAAGTAGTTAGTAATGGCCATAAGCGCAACTGTCAGCGCAAAGACACCTCTCTTGTTTCGTGTTATATGCTCTTCCATAGCTATGAGCATGAGAGGAAACAACGCAGTTGAGTCGTGGAACTGATTAAAGAAGATATTGTATGCCTGAAAACCGGAAAACGCATATAAAAAAGAGCCTATTACGGCGGAACTGTCACGTTTGGTAAATCTTTTTATGTATGCGTAGGAGGTCAGAGCGGCAACAGCGTACTTCAGGGAAAGTATCCATGGGATCGAGTACAGGACCGCACCGGGCGGAACAAGAAGCATGATCCAGAAGAACGGGCTTCCAAGCAGATAGTAAGAGTACGAGCTTATAAAATCAGATCCGAGATCTGTGTTCCAGTCCCATAAAAAATTTCCGTTTCTGATCGACCGGTGCATGTGCTGTAAAAAAGGAAGCTGCTGAGAGTTAAAGTCTCCGTAGTATGTCATATATCCTTTGTTGTATATGAGAACAGGGACGATAATTATGGAAAATGTTATGTATGCGAGTAAAAATACTTTTATATAAGAGCTTTGTTTTTTTATCATAAAAAATTCTCCGGAATAATGAACCAAAATCGTTTGTGCTACATATAATGAACTATAGCAAACGACAGATTAATCAGGCGTTTACTATCAGTTGATTTGCATGGCAGTAAAAATAACTATGTATATTAATAGTGTAGGGTGTTATAACGAAATAATGTTTTTAAGCACGCCGTCTCCGACGATATCGATAATTGCATATGAAGGCGGCTGACCGTCACGCGGAAATGCGCAGCTGCCGGGATTAAGGATATGTATATCCTGCTCATAGCTGTTGTATCTTTCGTGAGTGTGACCGTACACAACTATATTGCAGTGATTTGCACGTGCTGCGGCAAGGAGATCACTGTGAGTATATTTTACAGTGTATTTATGTCCATGGCATGCAAAAATACGATGCTTGTCGTTTACAGGTATTACTGTGAAATCCGGAAAATCCGAGTCGAAGTCACAGTCGAAGTCGCAGTTGCCGCGAACAAACACAAGGTTTTTGTCCGGATACTCCTGTCTGAGAAGTCTGCATTCGGCTTTACCATCGCCAAGGTGAATATATATATCAGAGTCCGGCTGTGCTTCCATTACTTTTTGTGTTGCACCAAAAAGTCCGTGTGAATCGGACATAACTGTTATACGCATTTTTTTCTCCTTTCAGAAATAATGTTTTAAAAAAATATTTTTCAGGTGGTAAACCCTGACTAATAAATTATATCATAACCTTTTAAAAAAAACAATAAAATTCGGAGGTATATTGCGATATGGAGACAAAATTTAATAACGCAAACGTTGAGGCTCTTCTCAGAATAGCAGCAGGAAAGCTCAATATGAAGCCGGAGGTTCTCAGAAAGCAGCTTGAGTCAGGAAACCTTGAAGCAACTATAAAAAATATGAACCCGAAGGATGCCGCAAGGTTCCAGCAGGCACTTAAAAATCCGGGTATGGTAAAAGAAATGATGTCAACTGCTCAGGCAAAGGAGATGTATAAAAAAATAACAGGAAAGGATCCTGTCTGAGCCGGGAGGTGAATATGCGATGGAGAGCGTTGCCGAAAAGCTGCAGTCACTGCTTTCCGATAAGGAGGGATTGAAGCAGCTCCAGTCGCTTTATGATATTTTATCGGAAAATAATGAAAAAGAAAACGACTGCAAGGATTCCTCGCCTGTGTCCGCGTGCGAGGAATCCTCAGAGGAATGTCAGGAGACAGACGACAGCTGTTCATTTCAGACGGATGGCTTTGATTTTAGCAATATTTTAAGACTGCAAAGCCTTTTTGATCCTGAAAACAATGATAACAAGAATACTGCGCTTCTTATTGCTTTGAAACCGCATCTGTCTCCTCAGAAGCAGCAGAAGGTAGATAAAGCAGTGAAGATCATGAACCTTCTTGATGCTGTGACAGTGCTGAAGGAAACCGGCATTCTGAGCGAAATCATATGAGGAAAGGCGGCTGAGCGTTATGGCAGATAATAATTTTAAAAACCTGAAAAGGGAAGCTGTACGTCAGGCACAGGATATGTGTCGAAGCTCACAATGCTCAGCATGCTCTGAAGAAGCAGGAAAAGAAAAAAGCTGTTTTAATGAAGCAGGCTGTATACATAATAAGGATAAAAAAGATAAGATAGCTGAAGAAAAAAACACACAGAGCCATGGTATTATCCCGAAGCTTGATAAGGATACTCTTATCATACTGTTTTTTTTGATTTTTTTGTATAAAAACGGTGCTGATATTAAGCTTCTTGTCGCTTTGGGGTATATATTATTCTGAATACTCTTTTGTTGGTAAAATATTAATATTCAGTACACACTTTATTAATAAATTCAGGCGTATTTCATTATATAATTATAGTGTATGAAAATCGTGTAAAACAGAAAGGAATGAAAAAACAAATGGATTATAATCAAACAGAAAGAAAAAACATTAATCTTACCAAAGACGGCTCAACGCAGAATTCAACTATGAGAGTGGCTCAGCCTATATACAAAACAAATGTAGATGAAGAAATGCTTGAACGCAGAGAATACAGAAACACAGTATCTCCGCAGCAGCAGCCGTACAGAGCGACAGATTATCAGCCGCAGCAGACACGTTATGATGATCCGCCCCCGGCGATAAACAACTACAGTATTCCTCCTGTTATGAATCAGGCGCAGAACTCACCTGCATATCAGAATCAGAACGATGATCTGAGCAGGTATTATGATTATGAACAGCCGTCTGTTCCGCCTTCACCGGCACCTATTCCGCAGCCTGTACCTCTGGTACAGCAGCCACCGGTACAGCAGCAGGCTATGAAGTTCTGCAAGTACTGCGGAGAGCGTATACCGCTTGATGCAGTTGTATGTACACACTGCGGAAGACAGGTTGAGGATCTTAAGGCTTCCGGCACAGGTGCAAACAACATAAATATTTCCAATCAGTCATATAACGGAGGACGTTCTCTCTATGAGTCGATTGATAGTGATAAGAGTAAGACAACGTCTATAATTCTTGCGGCTCTCGGATTTTTCGGACTGGGAGGACTTCACAGATTTTACGTCGGAAGACCGCTTTCAGGAATACTCTATCTTCTGACCGGCGGTGTATGCGGTCTTGGTACGCTTATAGATGTTTTGAAGCTTGCAAGCGGTACATTTACCGACGGTGCAGGACGTGTAATCAAAAAATAACCCGTCTTAAGGGATACGAATAAAAAAACACACGATGCTTTTTAAGTGTCGTGTGTTTTTTTACTGCAGTTAAGATGATGAGAAAACAAAAAAGCTGCACAAAGTGCAGCTTTTTATATAAGTAAATAAAATTACTTGATTTCGATTGTAGCACCAGCAGCTTCGAGCTTAGCCTTGATGTCATCAGCGTCAGCCTTGGAAGCGCCTTCCTTAACTGGCTTTGGAAGTCCTTCAACGAACTCCTTGGATTCCTTAAGACCGAGACCCATAACATCCTTGATAGCCTTGATAACGTTCATCTTGCTGTCGCCGAATGATGTCATGATAACGTCGAACTCTGTCTTTTCAGCAGCGCCGCCTGCAGCAGCACCAGCAGCAGGAGCAGCAGCTACAGCAGCTGTTACACCAAATTCTTCCTGAATAGCGTCAACTAATTCAGCGAGCTCTAATACTGTAAGAGCCTTGATATCTTCAATAAATTTCATTGTCTTTTCTGAAGCCATGATAATATTCTCCTTAAATAATTTTTTTAAAAAATGTTATGCAGCTGAAAAATTAAGCTGCTTCTCCGTCCTTTTCAGATACTGCCTTAAGCAACGCAGCGAGCTTCTGGATAGGACCCTGGAGTGAACCAACGAGCTGAGCGAGAAGTACTTCTCTTGAAGGAATCTTGGAAAGAGCCATAACGCCTGCTTCGTCGTAGATGTCTTCGCCGATGAAACCTGCCTTGATGTTGAACTTACCGTTTGATTCTTCTGCGTACTTACCGAGAACTCTTGCCGGAGCTGTCTGATCCTCTGCTGAGAGAGCGATAGCTGTTGTACCCTCAAGTACGTTTTCAAAGCCTTCAATACCAGCTTCCTTGAGAGCGAAACGAAGGATAGAGTTCTTTTCTACGAAGTATGTTACACCAGCTTCACGGAGCTCCTTACGAAGCTTTGTGTCGTCAGCAACTGTGATACCCTTGTAGTCAACGATAACACCTGCGCATGAATTCTTGAGAAGCTCAGCAACTTCAGCAACTCTTGCCTTCTTACCTGCTAAAATCTGTTCACTTGCCATTATTTTCACCTCCGAAAGATATGGTATCGTATCAAAGAGATGGCAATAAAAAACCTTTCTCATTAAAAAACGAACGAGAAAGGAGAAATCACTATTATTAAAATAAATGATCGCCACATTCCTCGGCTGGATTTACGGTTTAGCCACCAGCTGTCTTTAGAATACGATGTTTTTGCGGGCAGTATGCCCACAACATCTAATATTATACTATAAAAAAACAGGCTTGTCAATAGGGAAGAGTGAAAAAATTTTTTTGTTTTTTTAGCGAATTTTCAAAGTAAATGCAACAGGTGTATTTTTCCATGTTCCGTTTACTTTGAAAATTCGCTCATTTAATCTACAGTTAAAAAAAAATTAGTTGAATTGACAAAAAACAATTAATATTATATAATATAATGCATAAGTCTTTTTGACTTAAATTCTTAACGAAGGAAATGATTTTATGAAAAACATTATTAAAAAAATCTCTGCTGTAGCAATGGCTTTGGCTATGCTTGCAACTGGAACAGCTCTCTCTTCAAATGACGAGCTTACTGTTCATGCTGCTTGCAATCACTACAATTGCAGAAGATATTTCGCTACATGTTCAGGTAGTTGGGAAACTTACAATTCTAAAATAACTAGTGTTGTAGAAACATCAACTTACATTAAAACCACTACTACATATTATCAACGTCGTAATATAAGCAACATATACTGTTCCAATTGCGGAAATGCCGTTACCAGTTACTATGAATATAGAACTACTCCATCCACCAAAACTGTTAAAAAGAAGAATTCTGAACCTAAATTATTTAATTTAACCTAATATTGTATTTGACGTTTTTATTTAAGTTCATCCATTTCATGTGGATGAACTTATTTTGTTTATATCTTGTAAAAAATTCGGCTAGTTTTTTCTAGCCGAATTGATTTCTATAGCAAACTGAAAAAGCATTTCTTTCAGTTCATTTTCATTTACGCTTAAGACTCATTTGAACTACAGTTCTAAAAAAACAAAAACAAAAGAATATTAATTGAATATTGCCCGGAAAAGTTGTTCATTTTGAACTACAATTACAATTTGAAAAATTTCTTTCGTTATGATAAGATATTATTATATATTTTATTTTTTTATCCAGGGGGAATTACAATGACTGAGAATGAAAACAGCAAAGCTCTTTTAAGCGTTCTTTGGAACGGTGCGGACATTTTACGTGGCAAGATGGATGCCAATGAATACAAAAATTATCTATTAGGAATAGTTTTCTATAAATATCTTTCAGATACGTTCTTAACAAACGTTTACGATCTTCTTTTTAATAAAAAGCCTGAAAACATGGCCGAAGCTCAGAAAGCTTATGAGGATATCTTTACAACAGAAGATGCAGAAGAACTACTTGCTGATATAAAGGAAAGCTACCATTATACGATAGCTCCTGAACTTACATACACAAAGATTGCTGAATCCGCTAATAATAATGCGTTCCAACGTGAAACATTGCAGAAAGCATTTAACAATGTAGAGCAGTCAGATAAAATTTTTGCAAATCTGTTTTCAGATATTGACCTTTATTCAACAAGACTTGGAACTGGAGAACAGAAACAATCAAATACAATCGCAGAAGTCATAAAGGCTATTAACGAAGCTAATCTTCTTAATCATGATGGCGATGTTCTTGGTGATGCTTATGAGTTTCTTATAGGACAATTCGCAAGTGAAACAGGTAAAAAAGCCGGTGAGTTCTACACACCACAATCAGTATCACAAATCCTCACACGTATCGCTATTCAAGGTAATGAAGATAAAAAAGGATTACTTGTTTATGATGCAGCTATGGGTTCAGGATCACTACTTCTTAATGCAAAGAAATACTCTAACAAGCCAAACTTCATACGTTATTTCGGTCAGGAACTTTCTGCTACAACATACAATCTTGCAAGAATGAACATGTTTCTCCATGATGTTTCCCCGGAAAACCAAACATTAAAGAACGCAGACACTCTTGATGCAGACTGGCCAACCGATGAAGAAACTGATTTCGACATGGTTCTGATGAATCCACCTTATTCATCAAAGTGGTCAGCTGCTCCCGGATTTTTGAATGATTCACGCTTTTCAGACTACGGTGTTCTTGCACCTAAGTCAAAGGCCGATTACGCCTTTTTGTTACATGGATATTATCATCTGAAGAATACCGGAACAATGGCTATCATTCTTCCTCATGGCGTTCTGTTTCGTGGAGCAGCAGAAGGCAAGATAAGACAAAAACTTATTGATAACGGTGCTATTTATTCTGTTATTGGTTTACCACAAAATTTATTCTATAA
Source organism: Ruminococcus sp. (assembly GCA_015066815.1). Lineage (GTDB taxonomy): Bacteria > Bacillota > Clostridia > Oscillospirales > Ruminococcaceae > HUN007. The sequence continues at coordinate 16,226 of SVNR01000035.1, read as the reverse complement.
CACATCTATTCCAACAACCGTTATTGTTCTAAAGAAAAACCGTGAAAATCGTGATATCCTTTTTATTGATGCATCCAAACAGTTCATCAAAGGGAAAAACCAAAACAAAATGAGCCAAGAAAACATAGATCACATCATCCAACTTTACACTGACTACAAAGACGTTGAAAAAGAAGCTCATGTCGCAAGCTACGAAGAAATAAAAGCCAATGACTATAACCTTAATATTCCTCGATATGTAGATACTTTTGAACAAGAAGAAGAAATAAGCCTTGCTGATATTGCAAACGAACTTTCGGAGCAAGACAAAGAAATCAAGACTGCTCAAAACGAACTTCTTAAACAATTTGCAGAACTTACAACATCCGATGAACACTCAGATGAACTTACCACACTCATAAAAACTTTGGAGGAATTGTTCTGATGAAACCACAAATAAGATTTAAAGGATTTACAGACGATTGGGAACAGCGTGAGTTGAAGTCGATAACGTCTGTTATCACAAAAGGAACAACACCCTTGGATAAATCTAACAGCGGAACTGTTAATTTCATCAAGGTTGAAAACATTGATAATTCATCTGGCGAAATATCCATTTCGCAAAAAATATCAAAGGAGGAACACGAGGGATATTTAAAGCGTTCTCAACTACAAGAAAATGATATTTTATTCTCTATTGCAGGAACATTAGGGCGTGTAACCTCTGTTAATTCGGACATTTTGCCTGCTAATACAAATCAAGCTTTAGCAATAATCCGATTAAAAGAATGTAATCTTGACTACATAAAAACGTTCTTAAAAAGCAAAGCTGTAACTGATTACATAAAACGAAATCCGACAGTGGGAGCACAACCTAATCTATCTCTCGAACAAGTCGGCAATCTTGAAATTCAAGTCCCATCTTTAAGAGAGCAGCAAGCCATCGGCACATATTTCCGCAACCTCGACAACCTTATCACCCTTCATCAGCGTAAGTGTGAAACATTACAAAAACTAAAAAAATCTATGCTTCAAAAAATGTTCCCGAAAAACGGAGAACTTTATCCTGAAATTCGGTTCGCCGGATTTACTGACGCTTGGGAACAGCGTAAGTTGAATTCTATTGCCGATGTGCGCGATGGAACTCACGCTTCACCACAATATTTTTCAAGCGGACATCCTTTTATTACATCGAAAAATGTAAAAGACGGATATATAAATTATGATGATGTTCAATTTATTTCTGATGAAGATTTTGAGGAAATAAATAAGCGTTCAAAAGTCGATGTAAATGATATTTTAATGGGTATGATAGGAACAATAGGTAATCTCGCATTGGTACGAGAAACCCCCGATTTTGCGATAAAAAATGTAGCTTTAATCAAAGACACGGGAGATATTTATTATCGGTACTTGTATCATTGCTTACAGTCCGAAATTGTACTTAATCAACTTACTGAAAATATGGACGGTGGAACACAAAAGTTTGTTGCACTTAATAGAATTCGTGAATTACACATACCATTTCCAAGTAAACCAGAGCAAGAAGCAATCGGCACATATTTCCGCAACCTCGACAACCTTATCACCCTTCATCAGCGTAAGCTTGAAACTTTGAAAAATCTTAAAAAATCCATGCTGCAGAAAATGTTTACATGAAAGGTGGTGTGCAAACATGGCAGAACTTGAACAGTCAATAGAAGATAAGCTCATAAAACATCTTACAGAGGGAAAGAGTCAATGGACTTACAGACCTGATCTGAATGATGAAGAGAAACTTTGGGCGAATATCAAGCTTATTCTTGAACGTGGAAACAAGGAACAACTTGATGGAACACCACTTACAGAACGTGAATTTGAGCAAGTAAAAAATCAACTTTCATTTGCAACGTTCTACGATGCGGCCAAATGGATTTCCGGCGAAAACGGTATAGCCCATGTTTCAGTTCAAAGAGATACCAAAACAGTACAGCTTACAGTTCTGAAGCGTGATGACATTGCCGGCGGTTCTAGCGTATATGAAGTCATCAACCAATACAAAGCATTAAAGGACGAAGATAGTGACATTCATGAGCAAGACAGACGTTTTGATGTGTCACTACTTATCAATGGTATTCCACTTATCCATATTGAACTAAAAAACCGTCAGCATTCGTACATGGACGGATTCAGACAAATAAAGAAATACATCCGTGAGGGTAAATTTACAGGTGTATTCTCGGCCGTTCAAATGTTTGTTGTTTCAAATGCAGTTGATACAAAATATTTCGCAGCAGCTACTGAAGAACAGTTGAACGAAAAATTTCTTTCAGGTTGGCAGGATGCCGCAAATGTGCCGGTCACTGATTACTTGAAATTCGCTTCGCAAGTTCTCAAAATTCCGGAAGCACATCAACTTGTAATGAAGTATGTGGTTTTAGATCAAGACAATAAAAAAATTCTATTATTAAGACCCTATCAAATACATGCAATTGAAGCCATCAGAACAGCTTCTTGTCAAGGAAAATCAGGCTACATATGGCATACGACCGGTTCCGGTAAGACAATGACAAGTTACAAGGCTGCAAGGAATCTCCTTATGGACATTCCAAGCATCGAAAAAACAATATTCCTCATTGACCGAAAAGACCTTGATACGCAGACAACACAAGCTTTTCAGTCTTATGCAAACAATGATGTTATTGATGTGGATGAAACTGATAATGTAAGTGATTTGATCAATAAACTTAAAAATCAAAATCAACAAGTTATAGTTACAACAATTCAGAAACTGACTATAGCAGTAAAAAAACGACTACAGGAAGGCACACCAACCTATAATCGTATCAAAAGCTTACGTATCGCTTTTGTTGTAGATGAATGCCATCGAGCCGTTACACCAAGAACGCAAAGACTACTTGCGCAATTTTTTAGAAATTCTCTTTGGTACGGATTTACCGGTACTCCAAGATTTGAAGTAAATGCTTATCCATCTGAGGGAGATCTACCAAGAACAACAAATGAGCTTTATGGAGACTGTCTGCATAAGTACACTGTAAAAGAAGCGATCCGTGATGAAGCTGTATTGGGCTTTCAAACTGAACACCTTGGTGTAAAAAATTTAAGTCATGATGATGAAAATGAGGATTTTTCAATCTATGAAACAGAAAAGCATATGCTTAAAGTTCTTGATACCATAATCAATAAATCAAGAGAGAAATTAGGTTTTTCCAACGGTCGTGAAAGAACTTATGAATGTCTGCTTACAGTAAATTCTATACAACAAGCACAAGCTTATTATGATTTACTCAAAAAAGTAAAAAATGGTGAAACAGAACTTGAAATCAGCGAAGAAACTAAACGTGTTTTACCGGACTTCCCGAAGTTTGCAATTACATATTCTGTTTCCAGTGATGAAAACACTGAAAGCTCTGACTTGAACGTTCCAAAAATGGAAGAAGCACTTAATGACTACAATGCCATGTTCGGAACAGCATACAGCATTAATGAGATAAAGGGCTATAACACCAATCTGAATGATCGTCTTGCACGTAAAAAATCCAAATACAAGAGCCGTGATGAACAATTAGATCTTGTTATTGTGGTAAATAGACTTCTTACCGGATTTGATGCTCCATGTCTATCTACCGTGTTTATTGACAGACAGCCAATGCATCCTCATGATATCGTTCAAACATTTTCAAGAACTAACAGATTATTCGATAAGAAAAAAACTGTAGGGCAGATTGTAACTTTTCAATCACCACATAAATTCAAGAAGGCTGTAGATGAAGCTTTGATACTTTACTCAGCAGGTGGACAAGTTTCTGCTCTTGCTCCTGATTGGGATATCGTGTATGATGAGTTTAAAAAAGCTCTTGCCTATGTTCGCATTACAGCTCAGACACCTGACATCATTGCAACTCTTTCAAAGGAAGGACAATTAAGATTTGCAAAAGCTTTTCAGGACTTTGATAAGATTTATGCAAGTCTCAAAGCATTTATAAGATACAACGATAATCCGCCGGATTCGTATGGTATAACACAGGAAGAATATGAAGCATATGCGGCTTGGTATTTGAATATCAAAGCTAAATATCCGCCGAATAGCGACAATAATGATGACGATGATTCATATCAAATTGATATTGAATATGAATTGAAAGCTTACAGCAAAGAAAAAATTGACTACGATTATATCGTAAGTCTGATTCAAACAGTTGTATCGGCTACTGATGAAGAACGAAATGAGCAACATTATCAAAATCTTATTTCAGAAATCAACAAATATATTGATGATTTACTTGCAGCAAATCCGAAGCTAGGTCAAATAATGAAAAGCTTATGGATAAATATAAATAATAATCCGGAAGAGTTTAGAAATCAAAGAGTCTCTTTTATACTTGCGAAAATGAGAAAAGAGACTATTGACAATATCCTTTCAGATTTTGCTAAAGAATGGTGTGTTGACATAGATGTTGTTTCTTACATTTCAGACAGATATTCTGTCGATGCTGCTGAGATACCGGAACTTCAGAACTTAAAAAAATCTGCTGACTTTGATAAATATTCAGAAACACATGAAATATCAAAATTTAAGTATCACCAAGCCATGAAAAATGCATTTCTTAATATGTTGATGGAAGAAATCATCCCATTAAGAGAGGATAATTACAGAACATGATTAAGATACCGATTCATCTACTGTTTTTGCGGTAGATGAATTTGGGGTTGTTCATTTTGAACTACTTTCATTACAAAAAAAGACAGTACATTTGTTTTTTAGCAAACGTACTGTCTTTTTTATTTTGCGTTTCTTTTGTTTTTCAGTCTTCTTACACATGGTAAAATCACTTCATATACAGTAATGTATATCCCTGAGTAAAACCCAAAATCCTCCCCGCCGGAACTATCCGTTCAGACAGGGAGGATGTTTTATTACTTGTTGTTATACTTCTTGAGAAGCTGATGAATTTTCTCGTGTGGGTCGATAACCTTGCTTATAGAAACGTCGTGGTTAATAGCAGCTATGAAGTAAGCGATGTACTTTGAAACGTCAACCTCCATGAACCATTCTCTGTTGAGAAGATCAGGTGATCTGTAAGTCATGTTTGTGCCGAGGATTCCGTCAATATATCCTTCGTTGTATGCCTTGTCGAACTTGTCAAGACCGTCTGTGAAAAGACCGTATGTTGCGTATGCGTATATCTTGTTTGCTTTCTTTTCCTTGAGAGCATATGCGATATCGAGAACTGATTCACCTGATGAGATGATGTCGTCAGCGATGAATATATCCATGCCTTCAACGGAATTTCCGAGGTATTCGTGAGCAACGATAGGATTTCTTCCGTTTACTATTCTTGAATAGTCACGTCTCTTGTAGAACATTCCGAGCTCAACTCCGAGAACAGAAGCGTAGTACATGTTTCTGTTAAGAGCGCCTTCGTCAGGGCTTACTATCATAAAGTTGTCCTTTGTGATGTGGAGGTCTTTTATTTCTCTGAACATGGTCTTGAGAACCTGGTAGGTAGGCATTACGTTGTCAAAGCCCATAAGCGGAATAGCGTTGTGTACACGTGGGTCGTGTGCGTCAAAGGTTACGATGTTTGAAACGCCCATGCTCTGGAGCTCCTGAAGTGCCCATGCGCAGTCGAGAGACTCACGGTAGTTTCTTCTGTGCTGTCTTCCTCCGTAAAGTATAGGCATGATAACGTTTATTCTGTGCGCCTTACCGCTTGCAGCCTGGATGATTCTTTTGAGATCCTGGTAGTGATCATCAGGAGACATGGAGTTTTCCTGTCCGAACATCTTGTACTTGCAGCTGTAGTTTCCAACGTCAACAATGATGAAGAGGTCGTTTCCTCGAACTGTTGATTTGATGAGACCCTTGCCGTCTCCTGAAGCAAAACGCGGACACTGACTTTCGATAAGGAACGAATCTCTGTCTTCTCCGCCTTCATTTGCCCAGCCTACAAGGTATTGGTTAATCTTGTCACCAAGCTCGGTTGCGCCGTTCATTGCAATAAGTCCGAGTGGAGCAACTCTTGTTTTGGGATTAAATAATACCTCATTTGCCGAATTCGTTGTCATTTGACCATATCCTTTCAAGATGAAATTATAAAAATACTGCTGTTAAAACGATTGTAGTTACCACTGTTCTATAAAGCATTACTAAGTAAAGTATATCATTAACAATCGTAATTTGTCAATTAACGTATTATTATAAAATGCCTCAAAAAAAGTGTGTTTTATTGTCGAATGATATAATATAGTATGGATGTGTCTTTGTCAGAAAGATTTCTATACGCATATAAAATCCCTTATAGCATCAAGTGTTTTTTCGCCTATACCGTTTACCATGGTGAGTTCATCGGTACTTGAGAAGCCTTTGGCTGAGTTCCGGTATTCGATTATTGCGAGTGCTTTTTTTTCGCCTATTCCTTTTAACTGCATGAGCGTATCGGCGTCTGCGGTGTTTATGTTTATCAGTTTTTGTGTGCTGTCTGACTGTACTGTCTGAAAAGCTTCTTCGGGGAGCGCTTCTGTTATACACGCCGATGTTACAGTAAATGATGCCGGCAGCGGCTGAGGAAGGAATACCTCAGAGAGTGGTGCGCTTTTTTCTTCTTTGGTATGTGGAATTTCCCTATATATAAGTATAATAGCAAGACAGAGGGCGAGAGTACAGGAAACTGCAAAGTAAAGTTTACTATCTGTGTTAATTTTTCTCATCTCCTTAATTTTACAGTGATCTATAGGTATATTTTACACTAAAAAGAAATATTTGTAAATAGATTATGCAGAAAAATTTGTAAAAATATGACGGTTCGGGATTCATAAAAAAATTATAGTTGTTTCGGGAAAAGAAAAAAATGATTTCCGACATGATGAAAAAAGCTGATTTTGTTAGTAAAAAAGCTGATTTTTCGCTTAAAAAAAGCTTTTTTTTGTTATTGACTTTTATAAAAAAATATGCTAAAATATAGATACCTCTTTGTGAGGTGTATTTTTTTGCGCTTTTGCAGAAAATACTCACTCAGCTTCAGAGGGAGGCCGGGTAAACCGTTCAATGGTTTACGTATCAGAAGAAGATAAATTCATTCAGGAGGTGCCGACACGTGAGAGTTAAGGTAACATTAGCTTGTACAGAGTGCAAGCAGCGCAATTACAACACTAAGAAGAACAAGAAAAATGACCCTGACAGAATCGAAATGAACAAACATTGCAAGTTCTGCAGAAAGCATACTCTGCACAGGGAAACAAAGTAAAAACCGGAGGTCTGCTCTATGGCAAAGGAAGAGTTGAAATCTGAAAAGGTTTCAAAGAAAGAGGCTTCTGCAAAGCCTGACAAGAAAAAAGAAAAGTCTCCGGCAAAGTCTTCTGGCAAGAGTCAGAAAAAGCAGCCAAACAAGGTTGCAAAGTACTTCAAAGACCTTAAGAGCGAATTTAAAAAGGTTGTATGGCCCACAAAGAAACAGGTTATAAACAACACAATGGTTGTTCTTGTAACTATTTTGCTTATCGGTGTATTTGTAGGTCTGTTCGATACACTCGCAGGATGGCTTTTGAAGTTGGTATTGAACAAATAGCAGTTACAGGCTTAATTATGCTAAGGAGGTAATTTTATGTCAGAAGCAGCAAAGTGGTATGTTATTCACACTTATTCAGGCTATGAGAACAAGGTAAAGCAGAACATTGAAAAAGTTGTGGAAAACAGAAAGCTTCACGACTTGATCCTTGAAGTAAGAGTACCTACAGAAAAGGTAACAGAAATTACTGACGGCAAAACAAAAGAAGTGGAAAGAAAAACATTTCCGGGCTATGTTCTGCTGAAAATGGTATACACAGATGATTCGTGGTATATAGTAAAGAGCACAAGAGGTGTTACAGGATTTGTTGGCCCTGCCTCAGAACCGACACCGCTTTCCGAAAAGGAAGTTGAGGCTCTTGGCGTTACACTTGAAACCACTACCGTAGAGGTTAATATTGCTCCCGGAGATAACGTTCGTATATCCGGCACTGCAATGGACGGATTTATCGGTGTAGTACAGAAGGTCGATGTTGAGAACTGTACCACAGACGTACTTGTTTCAATGTTTGGCCAGGAAACTCCGGCGACACTCGCACTTACACACGTTGTAAAGCTGGAGGATATTTAAAGAAAAAAGTAAACGTATTTTTTTACTGACCGGAACATACGGTCAGAGTGGGAGAGATAAAATTCAAGTCAATTATCTCGTCGTGACCACTTTATGGAGGTGCAAAAAACCATGGCACAGAAAGTCGTTGGCTATATTAAATTACAGATCGCTGCAGGTAAGGCAACACCTGCTCCACCGGTTGGTCCTGCTTTAGGTCAGCACGGTGTAAATATCATGGCTTTTACAAAAGAGTTCAATGAAAGAACAAAGAATGATATCGGTCTTATCATTCCTGTTGTTATAACAGTATATGCTGACCGTACATTCACATTTATAACAAAGACACCACCGGCAGCTGTTCTTATCAAGAAGGCTTGCGGAATCGAAAGCGGTTCAGGTGTTCCTAACAAGACAAAGGTTGCAAGCATCACAAAGGAACAGGTTCAGAAGATTGCTGAAACAAAGATGCCTGACCTTAACGCTGGCAGTCTCGAAGCTGCTATGAGCATGGTTGCTGGTACAGCTCGTTCAATGGGTATTACAGTAGTAGACTAATCACAAGTACATTCAAAATCATTATTGACTGTATGTTATCTAATGGTGGGAGGAAACTTTCCGCTAACCGGGACTGCGATTAAGCGTTTCGGTATTACCACTTTATAGGAGGATAAATATGAAACACGGCAAGAAATATTTAGACAGTGTAAAGACTGTTGAAGCTGATAAATTTTATGATTCTGTAGAAGCTCTTGACTTAGTATGCAAGAATGCTAAGGCTAAGTTCGACGAAACTGTTGAAGTTCACGTTCGTCTCGGTGTTGACTCAAGACACGCTGACCAGCAGGTTCGTGGTGCTGTTGTACTTCCTAACGGAACAGGTAAGAAGGTAAGAGTTTGCGTATTCTGTAAGGAAGACAAGTACGAGGCTGCTAAGGCTGCAGGCGCTGAGTTTGTAGGCGGACAGGATCTCGTTGACAAGATCGTTAAGGAAAACTGGATGGACTTTGACGTAGTAATCGCTTCACCTGACATGATGGGTCTCGTTGGTCGTCTCGGTAAGGTTCTCGGTCCTCGCGGACTTATGCCAAACCCGAAGGCAGGTACAGTTACACCTGACGTTGCTAAGGCTGTTACAGAAGCTAAGGCTGGTAAGATTGAGTACCGTCTTGACAAGACAAACATCATTCACTGCCCGATCGGTAAGGCTTCATTCGGTGCTGAAAAGCTCGAAGCTAACTTCACAACACTTCTCGAAGCTATCGTTAAGGCTAAGCCGGCTGCAGCTAAGGGTACTTACCTCAAGTCATGCGTAGTTACATCAACTATGGGTGTTGGCGTACCGGTTTCAACAACAAAGTTCGGCGCATAATTATTTTTGAGCTTAAAAACTTTATTATAAAACTATCCCCGATAAGATTCTACGGAGTTTTATCGGGGATAGTTTTTATTGATTTTTCTGCTGTGATATAATAAACGCCTTAAAAATCTGTCGTTTAATATATCTATGAGTATTGAAATCAGAAAAAATTTATAGTATAATTGTTTTGTAAAAACTGTATAAGAATAAAATATATCATAAGCTTATCTACAGGAGGATTATTATGCTAAAATGCAGAAACTGCGGTGCTCCGTACGCAGGCGGAATCATATGTGAAAAATGCGGAACAAAGTATACCGATAGAGAACTACGTGAAAACGCCGCGGAAGAGGCAAAGAGAAAAAACAGCGAGATGAGGAGTCGGAACACAGCTCACAGAAACAACACAGGATCATCAGGAAAGAATATATCAACGTTAGTTGTAGTAACTGTTGTTATTATCAGTGTGGTAGTTGTTCTTTCAATAGCTACGGCTGTTCTGATACCTGTATATATAGGATACAATGCCAAAAACCAGGTAGACGTGATGCAAAAGGAAGCTATGGACAGACAGTCTTCCATTATAGAGGATTTTTATGACAATGCATCTGATATGGAGGACATATATGACGATATATCTGATCGTATAGCTGAGCAGGAAGAAAAAATCCGCGGTGTTGACAAGATCGAGTATATGAAAGAACACGGTGTGTATAAGAGCGGTACATATGAATGTGGTACAGATATTCCGGAAGGTGAGTATATAGTCGTTTCAGACGGTGAGGGTTATGAGGATTTTTATATGGGGGTGTACACTCAGAGCGACTGTTCTGAGGATTCTAGGCTTTATGCAGACTTCTATGCTGGAAATGTTTATGTAAGACTAAGCGAGGGGCAGTTCATTGATTTTTCTAACGCGACACTGTATGATATGGAACTTAATGATATTACTGTAGCTCAGAGAAAGTATGGTGCAATGTATAAGGTAGGAAAAGACATAGAGCCCGGAGTTTACCGTATAGTACCGACAACCGAGGATTATGGCTGTGAATATACTATATATTCATCACTTGATTCAATAATCCCGGTTGTAAAAGAAAACAATTACTTTGATTTTTCTGATTCTGAACCTGTTACTGTAGAGCTTTCCGAGGGAGAGTATATACGTCTGAGGTTCGCAGGACTTGAGAAGGAATAAGATTCTATTACATAAAATAATCAAGGCGTGTACTGTTTGTGAGTACACGCCTTGTGGTTTAGTAATTCAGATTACTGCATCTTGTATGATTCTACCATCTTCTTAACCATCTGTCCGCCGATAGAACCAGCCTGTCTTGCAGTAAGGTCACCGTTGTAACCCTGCTTGAGGTTTATGCCCATTTCATTTGCACATTCCATCTTGAAACGCTCCATAGCTTCTTTACCGTTCTGAGTATATTCACCTTTCATTTTTCATGACTCCTTTTAAAAAAATATATTTATCGGTGCCGCAGTATTATTATGAACCTTGCATGTGAAAATATCAGAGGAAATTTTTGTTTTAAAAAATCTCTGCGAAATATTGAATTTTATAGTGAAAGTCAAATTTATCTTGACGTTCATTATAATACTATGAAGCGTGATTTTCTAACTATACTTCAGATTGTGTCAGATTCAGACTCGCCGGATTTTTGAGGAATACTTCCGGTGTGTCTGTTAAAATATTTTTTGTATGAAGTCAGAAACAGTATAACTGCAAGTGTTGCTGCGCAGTAGTCTGTAACAGGCTGAGCGGCAGCGAGCATCTGTGGAGTATCAAAAACAAAACGGAAAATAAAAAGAAACGGGATATATATAAGACCCTGTCGGCTTATATTGAGTATAAGTGCAGGAAGAGCGGCTCCTATTGACTGTATTGCGTTTATATAGACAAACAGTATTCCCATGATAGGTCCTGAATAAATATATATTCTTGCAAACTTTATCCCGTATTCATAGGCTTCGTGAGCGGCATTTCCGATAAAAGCCTTTACAAGAGGTTCAGCACCTATGTAGCACAGAACAGTCATGACCAGACTTGTACATACTGCGAGTACGGTAGAAAACTTCAGAGCTTCCATATATCTTTTTTTGTTGCCTGCTCCGAAGCAATATCCGAGGAGTGGCTGTACACCTACTCCGAGTCCGATGAGAAGCATAACGACCATCATGTTTACCTTCATTGCAACTCCGAGACCTGCAACTGCCATATCGCCATGGCTTTTCATCTGGTTGTTTATGAGTATGTTTGAAAGGCTCATAAGCATGCTGTTTAGTGATGCCGGGACTCCTATCATAAAAACACCCTTAAGGATGCCGTTCCCGGTTTTGTAGTCACGTGGTGATATTGAGAGAAGAGTGCTCTTTTTAAGTATATGATATATATAGTATGCAGCTGATACTACGTTGCCGAGTACGGTAGCCCATGCGGCACCGGCAACATTCCAGCCGAGTGTAAGTATCATTACAGGGTCGAGAACAACGTTAGTCAGGTTTCCGAGTATCATACCCATCATTGCGGTTTTGGCTTGTCCTTCAGCACGGATTATGTTGCTGAACGAGTTGCTGACGATAAGAAAAGGTATTCCAAGAGATACTATTGAAAGATACTCAGATACGTATCCTACAGTGTCGCTGCTTGCTCCTATCATAGTACTTATAGTTCTTGAGTTTATCAGAACAAGAACAGCAGCAACAACACCTATTGCAAGCTCAGTCCAGAAGCAGAAGGCTGATGCGTGTCTGGCATCCTTATAGCGTCCTCTTCCGAGAAGCCGCGAGATAAGGGAGGTGCCGCCGATTCCGAAAAGCATTCCGACAGCCATGAACAGTAAGAACACAGGTGTTGCAATAGAAACACCGGCAACCATATATGCGTTCTGGGTACGTCCTATAAAAAATGTATCTGCAAGGTTATATACAAGTACCATCAGCATGCTGACAACAGACGGAATAACATTCAGTATTACTGCCTTGGGAACAGGTGCGTTTTCAAAAATATCTGTTGATTGTTGTTTCACTTAAAAAATTCCTCCTAAAACATAAAAAAACCATTTACTTTTGCTGATATTAACGGATGTTTTGCAGCTTATGACATACAGGAAATAAAAAGAACAAAAACACTCCGCAAAAAATTCCACCGGAATAAAATACCCGGTGGAAAATTTTTTTTTATTTTTTAAACTCCGTATGTCTCTCTGTATTCTATCATCTTGTCAAGGTATTCTTCTCCCTCGATTATACCGCTTTTTATTGCGTTGATGATATCGTTTATTGTAACAATGGAGTATACGTTGATTCCGAATTCCTTTTTAACTTCTTCTACTGCTGATAACTCGCCTTGTCCTTTTTCCATACGGTCAACAGAAATTATCATAGCAGTTATATCAACATCAGCGCTGTTTTTAAGAACAGGAATAACCTGTCTTATTGCTGTTCCGGCAGTGATAACGTCTTCGATTATAACTACCTTTTCGTTGTCACGGAGCTGTTTTCCGACGATAACTCCGCCTTCGCCGTGATCCTTTGCTTCTTTGCGGTCAAAACAATAGTTTACATCAATGCCGTACTTATTGAAAAGAGCAACGCTGCAGCTTACTGCGAGCGGTATTCCTTTGTATGCAGGTCCGAAGAGGGTATCGGCGTCTATTCCGTTTTCCTTGATGCACTCAGCATAAAACTCGCCGAGCTTTGCAAGCTGTTTTCCTGTTTTGTAGTTACCGGTGTTTACAAAGTATGGAGCTTTTCTTCCGCTCTTGAGAGTAAAATCACCAAAAGTAAGTACTCCGCATTCTGTCATGAATTTTATGAATTCGTTTTTGTAACTCATTTTTTATTATTCCTCCATAAAAATATTTTTTTACATTCACTACTATAATAAATGATAGATTTATTTGTAGTTTGCTATTGGCCGATATGCACGAACTGACGTAGTCATAGTGTGTGCAAGGCCAAAAATAAAACTATATGGTGAACCCCGGGATTTGTTCTGAAGTTCACTATATAAATTATATCATAGACGGAGCATCTAATCAACCTAATTTTTTTCACCGCATTATTACCAAAAACAGAGATGAGAATATAGATATGATGAACAATTTTATTTCTATCAATATATTATTATTGAAGATTTTGCATAGAAATCTTGATTTTAAAAAATTTATATGATATAATTGAAAAAGGTAATATTGTAAAATCCAATATTGTTTTCAGCTTTTAATGAATACAGCGTTCGATAGGGATTGTGTTTTATTCTGATGAAATATATACGAAAAATCAAATTAACAGACTTACAACTATAGTTTTTTAATTGTTTTTTTAAGTTTTCATTAAATTAATACAATATTTATGTTATATAGCAAAAGTATCATTAAAATAATTGTGCAACATTTTTGCGATAATGTTGAAAAAAATACTATACTTTTTATGTTGCATGATGTATAATAATACTAAGCTTAATAATAAGTTTTTGTTGAATTTTTTGTTCAGCAGATTTCGAATGCTGTTTTACAGCATGGAGAAGAAGCTTTAGGCTTTTTCTCCGATACGATTTAAGGCGCATGACCGTCGGGACTGTTTTTGTGGTTCTGTTGGTTTGTTTCTTTCGAAAAAAGCTGAAAATGTTTTTTTGAAGGAACACTTGGACTTTTTAAGAACGGTCCGGTGCCTGCATTGACTATCGTACCGCATACTATTATGCAGGTGCGCAACAACACGATTCAGACCTGCATAATAGGCTGGGTTCAGCACTTCAGGGTCTGATAAAAATTTAATGGAGGGTGTTTAGAAGTGTCAAGAAAATTTAGAAAAGCAGTTGCCAGTACTTTGGCATTGGCTATGCTTGCAGGAACAGCAAGCAGCATGCCGTCGATACAGTATTCTATTGTACAGGCTGCCGAAACAGGTGCTACATTAACAGTAAACGCACCTAAGACAGTTAAACCGGGCGAAGAATTTTCGGTAACTGTTGATATCACAAACAACGCTGATGGTTTCTCGGGTCTCATTGCATGGCTCAACTATGATAAGTCAGCTTTTGAGCTTGTTGAATGGGAAGCAGGCGGCGTAGACGAAGACGATCCGATATACAACTTATTGGAGGCGAATTTAGACTGGAAAAATCCCGATGTACCGGCTAATATAGCTACTATCGTCCAGATCTACTTTGATGCTGAGTGTCAGAACTACAAAGGCGACGCTGTTTTCTCAAAGATGAAGTTCAAAGTTAAGGAAGATGCTGCATCAGGTAACTACAATCTCGATCTCGATGATGTTTCAGAACCGGAGAAGGCTAAGCAGAACAGAATCATAGACGGAAAGGTTATAGCATGCACACCGAAGTTCGTTGATGCAAGTATCACTGTAGAGGGTGGTACTACATCAGTTGATCCTCCGGCGTCATCAGCTGAAACAACACAGGCACCTGCTACAAACGGTCTCAGCGCTTCTATAGCAAATGCTTCAGGTGCTGTGAACGAAAAGATCAAGACAACACTTAACGTGTCAAGTAATCCGTCTATCGCAGGATTTACAGCATCACTCTCATATGATACATCTTCACTCAAGTTTGTATCTGCATCTGCAAGCGGATGGGATATCGAAGCTTCTGCTGATGGAAAGCAGATTGTTGCACTTGCAAATCCATATGCTGATAACAAGTCTGCAACAGTAGACCTCGTGTTTGAAGGTACTGCAAGCGGAAGTCACAAGGTAAGCATCTCAGCTCTTGAGGGTGCTACAAAGGGTGAGCAGGTTGTAAATGGTACAGGAACAGCAGGTACTATCACAGTATCAGGTTCAGGCGATGTTTCAACAAATCCTCCTCAGGTAGATCCACCGAGTGCAGACGCTATTCAGTTTGTAGTTGGCGAAATAGCTGGTAACGCAGGTGAGACAGTAACAGTACCGATCAGCATCAAGAATAACACAGGTATCGCAGCAGCTCAGTTTACATATAAGCTCGACGGCGGTCTTAAGATATCACGTGTAAACAAGGGTGAGCTCGGCGGTTCATGGACACACAGTGAGCCTACAAACGGTCTCCAGTTCCTTACATCAGACGGTGAGAACGTAACAGATGATGATGTACTTGGTAAGCTCAGAGTAGAGATTCCTGAAGGAACACCAGATGGTACTTACTACATCACACTTTCTGACTTTGAAGCTACATCATATGATCCTGCTACAGATAAACACACCATGATCGAAACTTCCAAGCTCGCAGGTGTAGTTGGTAAGGTTGTTGTAGGAAATCCTACTGATACAACACCAGAGCCGGTTGATACAACAAAACCAGCTGATACAACACCAAAGCCAGTTGATACAACAAAGCCAGCTGATACACCAAATGTAAATCCACCGAGTGCAGACGCTATCCAGTTTGTAGTTGGTGAAATAGCTGGTAACGCAGGCGAGACAGTAACAGTACCGCTCAGCGTAAAGAATAACACAGGTATCGCAGCAGCTCAGTTTACATATAAGCTCGACGGAGGTCTTAAGATATCACGTGTAAACAAGGGTGAGCTCGGCGGTTCATGGACACACAGTGAGCCTACAAACGGTCTCCAGTTCCTTACATCAGACGGTGAGAACGTAACAGATGATGATGTACTCGGTAAGCTCAGAATAGAGATTCCTGAAGGAACACCAGATGGTACTTACTACATCACACTTTCTGACTTTGAAGCTACATCATATGATCCTGCTACAGATAAACACACCATGATCGAAACTTCCAAGCTCGCAGGTGTAGT
>SVNR01000034.1 GCA_015066815.1 Ruminococcus sp. | reverse complement strand
ATCTCCGGTGTCAATACCCATATCGCGAGCGTACTCGAACACAAAAAAATTTGAGATAGTCAATGGCTACCGTGTCAATACCCATATCGCGAGCGTACTCGAACAAAAGACACAACGAATGCAACACAGTTTGGTACGTGTCAATACCCATATCGCGAGCGTACTCGAACCCTAAGTCTTGTGACAAAAAAATTCTCACATACCATATATAGTCCGAGGTGTCCGAGCATGTAAAACCATGTCTGCTATGTATATCAGTTTACCACAAAACAAAACAATTGTCAACCTGTTTTTTCGTGCGAACCCCCTTTTTTTACATGTGTTTTTTCTCAATTTTCATAGGGGTTCGCATAAAAACATACAACATTATGTGTTTTAAAAAGATTTTTTGTGCATCAAGAAGAAAACCTTCTGATTATGTCAAGAGTATCGCTTAAAAGAGAAGTTATCTCAGTTACCGTCAGTTCAGAATCCGTATTGTAACGTTCATATCCTGAGAAAAAGCTCTTTCGTTCTTCGTCAGAATCATCCTCGCTTGCATGATTCAGTTTGTTTCTGACAAAAGTTTTAATATAATAAATATCCATAAACAGAGTCTTAAGTTCTTCGACGCTTAACTTATCCGTTATAGTGTATAACTGACTGACTTTTCTTTTTTCAAGTGTCCCGATAAAATTCAGATGCTCATCATCATACTCTGTCCTGAATTCAAAAACAGCCATGAAAAGCTCAGGATAGTTTTTTACTGCCTTCGGAAAATCAGTCATTTTTTTCGGCAGAACGCTTCTTTCGCTGACTGCACTGCGTACCTCCGGTTCATTTTCTGTTTCTAACTTTTCAAGAATAGCTTCATGCTCCCTGATCGTTCCGTCAGGAAAGTACACTATTCTCTTTATCTTAAAATATTTTTTCAGTGCTCTTGCAAACTCGTCCGTACTATAGCCGTTCTGTGACTTAAGCTTTCTTGTCCGTGCAGCAAATGTCGTAATGTCATTACACTCGCCGAGCGCTTCAAAAATAATGTTTTCATCAGTTTTTCCTCTGCTTATTATGCTCTTTTCATTACCCTGTGCACCACGTGACACTGTATTTCTGAAAAATCGTGCAGCTTCAGGAATACAGCTGTCTGTCATAAGTCCACTGTAAAAAAGCTCATACTCCAGACCAAAGTTTGATTTTTCGTTCTTCTTTTTCTTCTCAGCAAACTCTTCGGGAGCTACGGTAAAAAACTTTTTTTCAAAAAAATACCGGGGCATTTTTTCAGTAAATATTGTTACTGCCTGCTGAATAAGCTTGTTATCAAGACACCACCTGACTATATCAGGGTATTCTATTACGCTCACAGCCTTGTCCATGTAGAACTTTTCTCTTATAACCTCTGCAAGCGATCTGAAAAGTGCTGAGTCCTTGTTTTTAAGTTCTGTTCCCGACATTGTTTTCAGATAGGTGTTGAGAGCTTCGAGAGTTTTGTCAAGCCTCGAAACTCTGCATAACGTTATATCATCAGAAAAGTTTCTCATAGCGTTTATTGTTTCTTTAATAATCACATCATCGTTGTTTTCAAAATATTTTTCAAGCTCATCAGAGCTTCCGAACGATGTAAAACTGTTTGCTGCATTAATAAGATTCAGTGTTCTGTAAACATCAGTGATATCCTCTATCCTGTTTGGCTTTGAGTTTTGCCTATCATTATTATGCTTTGAATAAACAGCCTTTTCAAGAGTTACTCCGGAATATTCGAGAATTCTCACAATCATCATAAGTGTGTATGTTGTATTTCTCAGCCCGCCTGTTGCTTCTATGTATATCTTATCCCCCTTTTTTACATGAGACAATACATCAATAACTGTCTTGTATTCATCCGACCCCGGTATGCATACCGGTTCCGGAACCTCCGGAGCGTATGCTGAAAGCATTTTTCTGAACTCTGAAAACGAGTTTTCTGCTTCTTCTGTTACTACTGTAAGGATTTTCCCGACCTTTTCATTCTTTTTCTTTATATAATCAATAATATACTTTACCGGTGCGTCTGCAGTGTTTTTACCTTTTATCTGCCCAAGATCGCTTTCGTATATTTCTTCAGATGCTTTAGCTGAAAGAGAGCTGAGATTCATAATTATTATATTTGACACTTTTATTACCTCCTCCGTCATATTTTTCTGATATGGTAAAATTATAATCTCAGATATGTTTTTTGTCAACAAATAAAATATACAATGTTTTTATGTTTTATTGTTAAATCTGTATACGTCAACGCACAAAAAAACCAATCCCACTTCACAATGAGATTGGCTGTATATATTATTAATACTGCCTTGCACATCCGTTCTCTGCGGTCACTTCGTGCATATCGGCTAATAATAAACGACAAATATATTTTTACTATAGTATAAAACAGATAAGTCCGCTGCATCCTTCGTTTATGACTCTTTCAAGAGTCTCCTGTATCTTCATCCTTGCCTCAGGCGGCATTTTCATCAGCTTGCTGTGAAGTCCCTCGTTTACAAGCTCGTGGAGGGATTTTCCGAATATGTTTGACTCCCATATCTTAGTCGGGTTTTCTTCAAACTCCTGCATAAGATATTTTACAAGATCCTCGCTTTGCTTTTCAGAGCCTACTATCGGGCTTACTATCGTGTTTATGTTGGCTTTCATAATATGAAGCGACGGAGCTGATGCTTTTAGTTTTACTCCGTATTTTCCGCCCTGCTTTATGATCTGCGGTTCGTCAAGAGTAAGCTCATCCATATCAGGCATAACTATACCATAGCCTGTTGCTTCTGTTTCATCGAGGGCTGCCTTTATCTTCTGATACTTGTTTTTTATCTGATTCAGCTCTACAAGTACAGGTAGAAGATCGCTTTCGCTTTCTATACGGATACCTGTTGATTCGCCGACTATTCTGTAAAACAAATCATCGTTCATCGTTACGCTGAGTGTAACGCTTCCTTTTCCGAGATCCATGCTTTTTACGCAAACATCAGATATTTCCTCACATTCGATTATACGCTCCGTCATACCGGCAGAATCCCTTATGCTTCTTATACCGTCAGCAGAGTTACGTATCGCCGCAAAAACCTTGTTTTTCAGCCAGTGTCCTTTTTCAAGTCCGGTTATCCACTTGGACATCATGATGTTTACTTCACGAACCGGAAAAGCATACAGGATTTCTTTGATAATATTTTTTATCACATGCTCGTCAAGCTCAAGGCAGTTTACCGGAATGACCGATGCGCTGTATTTTTCCGAAAGCTCACCGCACATGCTGACAACCTCGGGAGATGTCGGAGATGTACAGTTCATTATCACGACAAACGGCTTGTTGATTGCAGACAGCTCACGTATCACACGTTCTTCTGCCTCACGGTATTCTTCACGAGGTATATCAGAAATACTGCCGTCAGTAGTTACGACCAGTCCTATTGTCGAGTGTTCCTCTATTACCTTCTGAGTACCTATCTCTGCCGCCATGTTAAACGGAACTTCTTCATCAAACCACGGAGTCATTACCATACGCGGCATCTCATTTTCTATATATCCGAGTGAGCTTGGCACGATATATCCTACGCAGTCTATCATTCTGACGCTGAATCTGGCATTCTCGCCTACTTCTATTTCGGCAGCTTCTTCGGGTATAAACTTCGGCTCAGTAGTCATGATGGTCTTTCCGGCTGCAGACTGAGGAAGCTCATCGACCGCACGTTCTTTTTTAAAGTCACTCTGAATGTTCGGAATAACAAGTGTTTCCATAAACTTTTTTATAAAAGTTGACTTGCCTGTTCTTACAGGTCCGACAACACCGATATATATATCCCCGTTTGTCCTCTGGGCTATATCGCTATAAATATCCTTCATCAAAAAATACCTCCGTTACTTTACTATAGGTATGAGCAGCATACTGTTTCCGCTCAGCTTTTCATCATAGAGGTCGTTTTCTTCCATAACTGCTTTTACCGATGTACCGTATTTTTTCGCAATGTTCCATATGCTCTCGCCCTCGCTTCCAAAGTACAGCTTGATAGCACAGTCACCATCTTTTTTACGTGCTTCCTGACCTTCTATGGTTATGTCGGTAACGGCATTTGTCTCTGAAAACCTGCAAAGCTTGCCGCTGATGACTATATCCGCTGTTATCATGATCTTGTTGTTTGAGGCAAGCGTGTATGTGCAGTTCTTTACCTCTGCATCTGCTTCAAGAATACTGCCGTTTTCGATACAGTCAAGCGGCAGCTTGTGTTCATATGCATTTTCCTTCTCTATAAGCACCGGCTTTCCGTCACTGCCTCTTACAAGTGCAGAATACTTCAGCATACCGCTCAGCTGTACAGATTTTGTTTCCTCTTCTGTCCTGAGTGAAATGTTTTTTGCACAGCACCACACGTCGTATATTTTTTCTATGCTTCCGTCGTTGTGCTCAAGAGTATACTTTGCTGTTGTATGCTCACATACAGGTACGGGCGGCTTGCTTATCCTTACTCTTGATACGGTAAAGTCACAATCATATCTTGTTGAATAAAGATCTGTTATCAGTTCGGCCTGAGAAGCTCTGACAGCATTGCAGTACATATTTACTGTAAACTCACACTTGAAAGTGTTGTTTTCAGCAGGACTGATATCACAGTTTACCGCCTCGGCTCTTACAAAACAGCTGTAGGTTTCGTCAAGTCCGTCCATATCAACTATCTGGCTGTAAGGCAGAGTATAGCGCATGGTTTCCATAGAAGGTTTTCCGGCATCATCACACGAATACAGAATGTTTACTTCTGCATCACCTTTTACAACAAGCTTGTTGGCTATTATTTTGGTTTCCGGCGCCAGCGCACAGACATCAGTCTTTATAACAGATATCACCGGTGGTTTGGAGGTACTCATCTCCACGCTTTCGCTGATCATCGCTGATTTTTCAGCATGGAGCCTTCCTACAGAATATTCAACCGGCATTTTTTTCAGCTGAATATTCATTCCTCTTGCGTCGCATACTACTTCCTTTCCTTTTTCACACAAAACCCGTATCTTTGTTGTAACAGCACCTTTTATATCTATCCGCTTCCTGTTCACAACACGACAGTTTATATAGTCTGTTTTTGGCTTCAGAATTATCTCTGCAGCTGATATATCCTGTCCGAGTTCAAGAGTTTTCGAATATGTAAGCTTCTGTCTGAGTGTATTGAGTCCTGCGTTATCCTCTGCACAATACCATATCAGCACGTTTACACAAAGATCATAACTGAGCTTGTTTTCAGAAACAGAATACGACAGTATCTCCGGCATAGCCTCACACTTGATAAGCTTAAAAATATCGGGGTAGTAATCCGGGAGTATATAGTCGAGCTCTATCCCCTGCTCTGATATCCCGTCATGAATTACTTCGGACAACGGCATTATCTCCCTGTCCACCTTAAAATCAAAGTCCATATTTGCCCTCCATAACAATGTATTTCTCTAAAACAATATATTAACAAAGCCTTCAGAATATTCTGATTTTTTTATTTCGCTTCTTGAAAAAATTACTATAAGAAAAAACAAGTTACAACATAGTATCATTTTATCAAAAAAACCTATATCTTTATTTACTTTTATTTAATGATATGATATCATATATATATGTGAAAAAAATTACAGAAAACTCCTTATTTTTTCGGAAAGGAATGATAAGATGCCCTCTCGCACCATTAAAAAACGTAAAATGAGATTTGATCGCCTTGCAGCTGCTGTTTTTCTACTTGCTATAATCATATTTCTTCTGTATCTTTTCATTCAGCTTCTGACTACTCCGTCCGGCAAGACTGAAAAGCCCGTCGCTTCAAATGAAAAGCCTGATTCGGCGGTAAGTACTTCTACTCATCTTGAGTTTGAAAAACAGTTTTTCAAGTATGAAGATATATACAGCGGATACCTTATTCTTGTAAACGACAACCATATGTACAGCGTTCCTTCTGAGCAGGAATCCATGGCGAGCATAGATGAAGTAAAAAACGACTATTATAGTATCAAAAACGTAAACATGCTCATGGATACTCTTGCACTTAAAAACTTCAACAGCATGCTAAGCGGATTTTATCAGCAGTATTCTGACAAAAGCATAATGATAACAGAAGCGCTTGTGACTGCCGAGCGTCAGAACGTAATATACAACCAGGCTCTCGAAAACTCGATGCATATGAGCAAGGGCGGATACTCCGAACATCAGACAGGACTGGCAGTAGATCTTGCAATATGTTCCGAATCAGACGGTATTTACAAATACTCAGCTACCGGAAACTACACATGGTTCAGAGACAACTGTACTCAGTACGGCTTCATACGCAGATATCCTGACTCAAAAACCGATAAGACAGGCATAATCAATCATGAAGAGCACTTCCGTTACGTAGGTATACCGCACGCATACTATATGGCAGAAAACGATCTGTCTCTTGAAGAATATCTTCAGGAACTTAAAAAATACTCATACGGCAGTAAAACCCTCAACGTATCCTGCTACTCAAACGAATACGAAATATACTACATAAGAGCAAAGTACGATATGACAGACAACGTTGATGTTTATGTTCCAAGAAACAACAAATACACTATATCAGGAAACAACATCGACGGTTTCATAATAACCGTTGAAAAATAACAGCTCCCCTGCAGCTATGGCAGCTTCGCACATACCTGCAGGGGAGTTTTATATTTGTTCTGAACCCAGCTTATATGCAGCTGTTATCCCATCACTACATACATGGAGCTTGAATATCCTGTGACACCGTTATACTCCACAACATACCAGTTGTTATATTTTCCATATATCCTGACTTCAGCGCCATCAGGAGCATAGCCTATAATAGCCGCAGAGGTCGAAGGAGATTTTCGTATGTTCACACCGGAACCGGGATCGGTAACTACTATTCCTCTCATAACCGGACCTGCAGGTATAAAAGGAATGCCGAAATAATCGCACAGGGATTCTACAAGATTTACTGCAATAGCGTCAAGGTTGTTTATTATCCATGTAGCGTCTGCTACATTATCGTGATAGCCAATCTCTGCAAGCACAGCAACTGCTCTGGTTTTCAGCACCTCTCCGAGTGTAGTTGTAGGAACTGCACGGGATTTTTCAGGGAGAGGATATATACTCTCAAAGTTGTTTGCTATTATAGTTGCAAGACGCTGACTGCTCTGACTTGACGGAGCGTAATATATATCTATACCTCTGAGCTGTCCGCTCAGACTTTCCGGAGCCGCGTTAGAGTGAAGAGCGAGATGAACGTCATAATTACCTGCGTTCGAATCGCTTATCGCTGCTGTAAACCTTTTTGAAGGATCGTTTCTTTTGTAGGTTATTCCGCTTGATCTCAGGTAAGGCTCCATACGGTCAGCTATAAGATTCATATAGTATTCTTCGCTGTTGCCTGTTACATACATATTGAATTCCTGAGTGGACGGACTTAGAAAAACAGACGGCATTTTTTCACCTCTCTATATCATGTTCAGTGTATTTTATCAACATAAAAAAATAAATGCGGAGGTATACTCCGCATTATCTATTATATGTACCAGTTTTTTTTGTGTTACGACCAGAAACGAATAATCGATATCTTAAGCTGACCAAGGTCTCTGAGATCCAATGTTCCGTCATGATTTATATCGGCACGCATTTTCGTGTATTCATCGAATTCTATCTCACCTAAAAGTTCAAGTGAAAGCATTGACAGGTCAGTAAGATCACAATGACCGTCTTTGTTGACATCTCCCGGAGGAGGCATATATACACCGAGAGCAATTTCTTCTGTTACTTCGGTAACTATTGTTCCTACCTCAGGGTACTCTTCTTCGGGCATCGATGTTACTAACGGCACTCCGGCTGTAGGGTACTCTTCTTCGGGCAGCATGTTGCCCATAACCGGATATTCTTCTGTTGTAGTAAATGTTGTTTCTTCAGGCAGAACGTCTCCTATAGTCGGATATTCTTCTGTTGTAGTAAATGTTGTTTCTTCAGGCAGAACGTCTCCTATAGTCGGATAAAGCTCCTCAGTGGGGACAGGCATAGGAAATGATTCATAAGGTAAATCAGTTACCCTGTCACCAACCTCAGGATATTCTTCGTTATCTGTAAATGAATATGTTCCGGCTGTTGTTACAACAGTTACTCCTCCGAGCGGATACGATTCGCTTGCTTCACATGTAGTTACCTCATATCCATTTTCCGCAGCATAGCTCACTTTATCAGAATCAGCATAACCTGCAACACTTCCGGTTGCAGTCAACGCAGCAAGCATTGCCGATATTTCTTTTGTGAATTTTTTCATTGGTCTCTTCCTCCTTTTATATTTTTTCTGTTTGTATTTTTTCAAGTACTGTAAGTATCAGCACCTGTTCCAGTAAACAGGAAGCTTCTGATATATCGGTAAGCGTTCCTGTGGTGGACATTTTTATACATGCACATGAGTTACGGCAGTAACGGGCTATCTCACAATCCGTGCATCTTGTTGACAGCGACGGGTACTCAGGATACGCTTCTTCAGTGCGTGCAGTATCAAGTCCGTTTACAACATCACCGCACAAAAAATCAGAAAGATTCTGAAACTGTACACATGGATATATCTTTCCGTCCCAGTTTATGTACATCTTTTTCTTACATATCTCACACTTGCTGTTTTCCCCTGTTTTTACAAGCTTTTTCTTATCACGCAGCTCCAGAACGATTATATCATCTATATCTGATATTTTTTTCCACTGTTCCCTGAGCTTATCTGAAAAGCTGTCAGGATCTTCAGGTGTAAGCCCTGAATCCATAGCAAGAGAAAATCTTATTACTCCAAGCTTTTTGAGATAGATTATGTTGTCATAAAGCTTATCAAGTGTTTTTTCCGTATAGACAAGCTGAACCAGAGTTTTCGGCTGATACCTGAGCAGAATTGCCAGTCTGCTGTTCAGCTCATTGACATCTATACCTCTGTCCGAGCAATCTTCTCCGTCATGTGAAAGATTTATACGGACATTGTTTTCCATGGACCATTTTATAAATTCTTCATCAAGGAGCATTCCGTTTGTTGTAACAATAAACATATGCGCCCTGAGACTTGTTACGAACTTTTTTATGAGATCTTTATAGAGGAGCGGCTCACCGCCGAACAGATAAATATACTTTGCATCGTTTCTGCTGCTTATAAACTTTATAATATCCTCTGACGTCTTTTCGTCTATATTCCCTAAAGTAGTATTGAGTTTTTTTTCATAACAATACCGGCAGCTGAGATTGCACTTGTTTGTAATACTTATTACATAATCCAAAAACCCCACCTCCATAGTTTATTGTTTTTTTCATTATACCACTTATCAGCACCAAGACACAATATTACAATCATACAAAAATATAAAGGAATAATCTACACACCATAGTTTTTTGTATTTTTATCGCTTCTTATAGTAAAATACCACTTTGCAACTGCTGTTCCGATGATAATTATATAACCTATAATACTGAAAATATCAGGTATCTGATCAAGAAAAACAAATCCAAGCATAGCCGCAAAAATAACTATTGAAAAATCATATACAGAGATCTCTTTTGCAGGCGCTTTTGAATAAGCGTTTGTTATTCCTATCTGTCCGCCGGCCGCTGCAAGTCCGGTCAAACAGAGAAACAGCCATTGTACCGCAGTCATCGGCTGATAGTTGAATATCAGATAAGGAAGCAGCATAAGCGATGTAAAGCAGGAAAAAAACGCTACAATTATCATACTGTTTTCTCCGCGTGTACCGAGCTTTCGTACAAAAGCATACGCAAGCCCTGCTCCAAGACCACCCGCAAGACCTGCAAACGCCGGAATAGCCTCAACATCAAACGTAGGCTTTACTACAAACAGCGCCCCTATAAAAGCAACAATCAGTGCTGTCCACTCATACCGGTTTGCTTTTTCCTTCATAATAAACACACAGAACACCGTAGCAAAAAAAGGTGAAAGCTTGTTGAGCATAGATGCGTCGGATATTGCCATATGATCTATAGCGTAAAAGTTACATATCATTCCGAGTCCGCCTGAAAGCGAACGAGCAACAAGATACTTTGTATTTCCCTTCCCTATTCTGAGCGGAGTTTTTGATTTAATAAGAGAGAAAACTGCGATCATCATAGCAAAAAAATTTCTGAAAAAGCATTTTTGCAGCGTCGGCAGATCTCCTGAGAGTCTTATAAAAAGGTTCATAAGCGCAAAGCAAAACGCAGAAAAAATTATATAAAAGACACCTTTTTTGTATTCTGATTTATTCAAAAAATTCCACTTCCTTGTTTTGTAAGAGATTTATACAAGCTTAAAAATTATACCGACTGCAGCACCTGAAGCTATCCAGAAAAACGGATGAAGCTTTTTTAATTTTTTCAGATTCATCAGGGCAAAAAACACCGCACATAAAGCTATCGGCAAAATATTAAATTCAAAAGAAACGCCATCCTCTGCTGTAAAAAGCGCAGTCCTGAAAATACCATATACTGCTGTAGCAATAAGTCCTGTAACTACCGGACGAATCCCGGAAAAAACACTTTTTACATAGGGGTTTTTCTTGAATTTTTCAAGGATACCCGCAACAATCACTATTACTATAAGACTCGGAAGCACAAGGGACAGGGTCGCTGTTATCCCTCCCGGAAACCCTGCTGCACGAAATCCGGCATACGTAGCCATGTTTACTCCTATAGGTCCGGGGGTACTTTCACTGACTGCAAGCATATTCACAACATCTGCTCTGGTATACCAGTCGTGCCTTTCTGTAATATCCATAAGAAACGGAATGGTTGCCGGACCGCCTCCGACAGCAAAAAGTCCTATCTGAAAAAACTCTATGAAAAGTTCAAGAAACACATTCATGGTACAAGCCTCCCCGTCTTATAGAGTATTATTCCGGCAAGCCCTGCAGCAAGCACAATGACCACAGTCGGCACAGGGGTAAACATAGCGAGCAAAAAACCGATAATCGCTGTTATGGCACTTATTTTTCCCGTAATAGTTTTTTTACCCATAGTTATTACGGTATTGAGCATGAGAGCGCATATTACGGTTTTTATTCCGGCAACTGCGTGCATGACTGTAGTATTATCCATAAACTGCTGCAGAAACATAGCAATTACAGAGATTATTATGAGCGACGGACTTATCATTCCAAGCGTGGAAAAAACCGCGCCCGTTATACCTTTTCTCTTATAGCCCACAAACGTAGAAACGTTTACCGCTATGATTCCCGGCGTACACTGTCCTACAGCATAATAATCAAGAAGATCATCCTCTTCTACCCATGATTTTTTTTCAACAAGCTCATGCTTGAGCATCGGCAGCATTGTAAGTCCTCCCCCGAAGGTCAGACCACCTATTCTGAAAAAAGCAAGATACAGATCAATTAGTTCTTTCATTTTCTTTCCGGTGTAGTCAAAACAATCACTTAGAGATTGTCTTGACTACACATTACCTTTCTGAATTTTTTCTGAATTTATTATATCATAGGGGTTGGTAAAATGCAATAACAAGGAAAACTAAGTACACAGAAAATGGTAAAAGTAGAAAGACTTTTGTTTTCCACAAAAAAGCTATTATAGTGAAATCAGAAACAAATCTGACTGTTTACTATATAGTATAAAAAATCAGATTTTTATTGAGTAAACTTTTATGATATGGTATAATAAATATGAAGAAGAGTATACCGGAGGTTTGATTTATGTCATAAATATCCTTGACTTTAATGTTACAGAAAAACAGAACTATCATACTGAAATTATTGCTGCCGATAAAGATACAGGTAAGCAGTTTACCGACCTTATGAGTATACATTTTTTTGAACTCAGAAAAGTTAATGATATTCTTGACGTAAATGACAAAAAATCATTGTGGATGCATCTTATCAAAGCTGATACGGAGGAGGAACTTAATATGATTAAAAATACTAATATCCCTGCTATGGAACAGGCTGTTCAGGTTATTTTTGATATGAGTGCCGATACTGCTTTAAGAGAACGGGCAAGAATGCGTGAAAAAGCTATTCTTGATGAAATTTCTAATCTGGAAGGCGCGAGAGAAGAAGGGAGATGTGAAGGTAGGGCTGAAGGTAGAGCTGAAGAGCGTAACTTCCTGATATCAAAATTGAAAGCTAAAGGCATGACTGATGAACAGATCAATGCACTATTGAATTGAAAACAGACGATATCGCATGTTTATCTGATGAACCGGCAAATCAAATATAAAGTAACATGAAATGATATATATACACTGAATCATACAGAATCGTATGATTCTTTTTTTATTAGTACAAAAGTCAGAGTAATACTAACCCCCTCACCCCCATCACTTAAAACCGTCAAAAGAACTTAATTTCTTTTATAAACCACACACCTTTTCTACAATAAAACTTTTTGCTGTGAGTTGAAAAAAAAACAAGAAAATGTTATAATTTAAGTTGGATATTTTTCATTTAATACAGATTTTTAAAAACTCTATGAACTGAAGATAAATATTTATATAAAAAAATTTTAAGGAAGTGTGACAATTGTCGAACAACAATTCAATCAAAACGGTAAGAGAAATTATTGACGAAGTAAAAAAAGCAGTAATAGGAAAAGACAAAATAATTATAAAGATCCTTCTTGCGATTCTTGCAAAAGGACATATTCTTATAGAAGATATACCGGGCGTAGGTAAAACCACAGTTGCACTCTCTTTCTCAAAGTCACTCTCTCTTGACTATAACAGAGTACAGTTCACACCGGATGTACTTCCTACGGATATAACAGGATTTACTGTATACAACAAGCATTCGGGCAGCTTTGAATTCAAACCGGGCGCTTCAATGTGCAATCTTCTGCTTGCCGATGAAATAAACCGTACATCGAGCAAAACCCAGTCTGCCCTTCTTGAAATAATGGAAGAAGGAAGGGTAACAGTTGACGGAACAACTCATGCACTTCCTAAACCATTCATAGTAATGGCAACTCAGAACCCTATAGGTTCAGTAGGAACACAGGAGCTTCCTGAATCACAGCTTGACCGTTTTATGATAAAAATATCTATGGGATATCCTGATCTTCCGAGTGAAGTAGAAATTCTTAAGGTAAAATCCAACTACAATCCGCTTGAGTATATAAGCGCGGTAGCAGATGCAGAAACTCTTGTTTCTCTCCAGAAGGTTACAGAAAACATCCATGTAGATGACAAAATATATATTTATGTAGCTAATCTTGTAGAAGCTACGAGAAAACATCCCATGATAAAGCTTGGCATAAGTACACGAGGTGCTCTTGCGCTTATGGCTATCTCAAAATCAACAGCTCTCCTGAAGGGACGTGACTATGTAATTCCTGACGATATCGCCTATATGTACAAGGATGTTTTTGCACACCGTCTTATACTAAGCTCAAACGCAAAAATAAACAACATGACACCGGAACAGATACTTGATGAAATATTCCGTTCCGTAAGACAGCCTGAAATGTCTGTATAAAAGGGAGATATCGCAAAATGTTAAAAAGCAAAATAATATACCTTTTGCTGATAGCAGGAATGGTTTTGTTTTATATACTGTTCATCGACAGTATGTCTTTGCTTATACTTCTCCTTACACTTGCATTTCCTTTTATTCAGCTTTATATCCTGTTCAGAATATCAAAAAATATCTCATCCTCACTCAGCACAGAAGAACAGAATATCCCCAAAAACACTGAAACAAAAATAATAGTAAACATCAGAAACTACTCTGTTTTTCCTGTATCCTGTGCAGTTGCTACACTTAATATAACCAACACTCTCACAGGAGAGGTGCAGACGCTCACAACAATGATACCTGTATCAGCTGACAACGAACAAAGTATAAAATTCTGCGTATCATACGCACACTGCGGAAAAATCCTGATAACCCTTAAAAGCATAAAAATCTACGACTATATAAAGCTTTTTTCCCGCACAATATCAATGAACGTTTCCAAGGAAATAATAGTAGTTCCGTCACTTGTCAGAATATCTCCGACTATAGAAACATCATTTACAGGAACCGCTGAAAACGATGAGTTTTCAAAAATAAAACCCGGAGATGACTGCACAGAGATTTTCAACATACGTGAATACGCCTACGGAGACAAAATCAACAGAATACACTGGAATCTCACCACCAAGCTCGATAATCTCATGGTAAAGGAATACAGCATGCCTGTAAGCAGCCGTATCATAATAGTTTTCGAGTTCTGCATTGACGAGTCCTCTGATGACAGATTCTATAAAAACGACGCAACTATAGAAACAGCAATGTCTCTTTCACACTTTATGATAAACAACAACATCTCACATCAGATATGCTGGTTTGACCCTAAGAGAAAAGTTTTTCATACAGAAAAAATAACATCTGAAGATGATTTTTCAGCATTTATCGGATCTGTTTTTTTATCCGGAACATATACTGATTATTACAGTGCTTTTACTCATCACAAGGTTGAAAACCATGAAAAAAAATTCTCGCATACTATATATATTTCACCTGTTCTTACAGATGAAATATTTCATAATCTGTCTGTACTCTACAATACGAAGAAAACCACATATGTACATATTGCAGATAATCTCACTGAAGAACCTGAATTTTTCAAAAGTACTGACACCGCTTCTGCGGTAACAGTAAGGTACGGCGGTATTTCAGAGGGTCTTGATAAGATCTGCATATAACAACGGCAAAAAGGATAATCAAGTTATGAAAAGAAAAAAAACAACCGCTGTTTCAAACACAAATAACGGAATAAACATAACCGATTCAATATCCCTTACCATAAACAGCAAGTACTGGATAAATCCCAAGCTTATTCTTATGCTCATATCACTTGTGGGCTCATCAGGATTTGCACTGTCGGTTCTCTCACTGTACGAGTTTCCATGCGATACCGGTCTTCTGTTAAAAGCAGGTATACTGATCTTTGTTTTGTGTTCGGTTTTTTCGATTGTTCCGTCTAAAATAAGGCTCATACTGAGTCTGCTTTGCACCCCGCTTCTGTATTTTGCTCCGAAAATCTTCAGGTTTCTGACAAATACATATATTGATTTTTTCAGAATAATATCAGCAAAAATAAAATCCCCCATCACAGGTGATGCAGAGTTTATTCCACCGAATATTGATGATCCTGATCGATTAACACTGTTTCTTATATGTCTGTTTACGTTCAGTACACTCATGATCTGCTACAACACTATTGTAAAGCCACGTTTTTTTCTGGTATTTTCATGTACATTCCCTATGATCGAAATAGGTCTTATGTTCGGACACAGTCCTGACCACAAGTACTTCGCAATGCTTATTTCATACTGGATAGCTCTGTTTACCATGAGAATTGCCGGAAATCAGTATCATTCTTCATCAGACCAGCCGGTTTTCGTCAGAAAAAACAACATATTTGTTTCCTCAGGAAATCTCAAAAACAACGTAATTGAAAACATAGGTATAATTACGCTTACCTCTGCACTGGCTGTCATGCTTATCTCTTCTCTTGCTCTTAATTTTTTTTCATACAAACGTTCTGAAAAGATTAACGACACAAGACACAATGTAAAAACAGCAATATCCGAATTTTCGATTAAAAAATTCACCGAAAGAATAACCGAGGAGATAGAAAAAAACCCCATCTCAGACAGAGCACGTCTCGGAAATCTTTCCAAGATATCCTTCAAAAACAAAACCGATATAACAATACTTGTCTCAGAAAAGCTTGATTCCGGAATGTATCTGAGAGGTTTTGTCGGTACGGAATACGCCAACAATACATGGTACGCACTTTCCGATGAAACCACAGAAAAAAATCAGAGCATGTTCGACAAGTTCGGTTCACTCGATATGTATCCGCAGTACTTCAACGGAACAAACGACTATCTTCTTATGCAGGAGTATCCCTCACTTGTAAAACCTCTTCATATGGTAGTTTCCACTTCTTTTAAAACAAATCCATATCTTTTTACACCATACAGTACTGCTCCGCAAAGCGGAATAAGACCATACCGGGATAACTATCTCCTTGCGGAAAACATGAAGGATTATTCGTTTACTGTGTATGAAGTCCCATCATACTACAAGAACATGGAACTCGTATACAAAAACATAGATCGTTTTTCTGAAAACCAGGATTTTTACAACGCCGAAACCTCTTACAGAGAGTTTGTATATGACAACTATCTGTTCCTGCCTGACAGAGAGGAAATACGATATCTCGCAGAGAACTATCCCTCTATCCCAAGATATGACGGCTCCAATATAGCTCAGATATACAAACAAATAAAATTGATCCTGCATGACAATGCAGCGTATTCACTCGAACCGGGAAAAACACCTTCAGACACAGAGCTTACATATTATCTTCTTACACAGAATCACAAGGGCTACTGTTCTCACTTTGCAACAGCTGCTGCTGTACTTGCCCGTATAGCAGGAGTTCCTTCAAGATACGTCGAAGGATATGTCGCAGTTCCTTCGGACATCGAAACTGCAGAAAGAGTAAATACTTACTACCGTATAAATCTGATGGATTCGAGAGCACATGCATGGACAGAGTTTTATATTGACGGCTATGGCTGGATCCCTTTTGAGTTTACCCCCGGCTATGACTCCGGAGTGATCTCAGCAGAATCACACACTTCCTCACCGGAAGCAACTCAGACAAGTATCAAACCCTCACCTGCTCCTGAACAGACTACTGTACAGACAGAAACTACCACCGAAGCACCTGTTACTTCAATAGCTCCGACAGTATCTACAGAGCCTCTTTCAGAAAAAGCTCAGACAGAGGTTAGCATCACCGAAGCAGACGGCAGCACTGAAAAAGACGGTGAAGCTAAAAATGGAATTCTCAGTTTTATCAAGGTTTTCGCTTCCTTGCTGGTATCTGTTCTTTTAATCATTGCGCTCATACTCGCAAGGCACATAATTCAGCTCAGAAGACGAATAAAAAGCTTCCGCTGTTCTTCAAACAACCAGAGCGTATCAAACGTATACAAGTATACTACGGAGCTTCTTAAGCACATAAGCATTGTAAGAGGTAACATGCTTCCTCTTGACTTTGCAGAATACGCAGAAGAAAATGTCTCCGATCTCTGCGGTGAAGGAAAAATGACAGAACTGATAAGACTCACTCTCAAATCAAGCTTCAGCAATGAAGAAATAACCAATGAAGAGCTGCAGTCTGCAATATCTGTTGCAAAAAGCCTGGCACAGAATATCTATGAAGGCAAAAGCAATTATGAACGTTTAGTGTTCAAGTACATACTCAATCTTTTATAAAGCAAAAGCGGGGTTTATATTAAACTCCGCTTCTTTTCCCTATATTATAGTAAAAGTCAGATTTGTTATGACTTTCCTATAAATATATTTTAACAGAAAGAAGATGTTATACTCATGTCAGATATGAAAAAAGAAATCAACATGTGTGAAGGGCCTGTTCTTTCACAGCTTCTGCGGCTTACTATTCCGCTCATGCTTTCAAGTGTACTTCAGCTTGTCTTTAACGCAGCAGATATAATAGTTGTTGGAAATTTTGCGAGCAAAAACTCACTTGCGGCAGTAGGCTCGACAACTGCACTTGTAAATCTGATGACAAACCTTTTTCTCGGGCTTTCAGTCAGTGTAAACGTGCTTACAGCAAGATTTTCAGGTGCAGGAAGTAAGGAAAAAATACAGAAGACTATTCATACCGCAATAACACTCAGCGTAATATGCGGGCTGCTTCTCACACTCCTGGGAATAATTTTTGCTCCTCAGCTCCTTAAGCTTATGAATACCCCGGACAATATCCTAAGACTTTCATCTACATATCTGCGAATATACTTTACCGGTATGATACCTATGATGGTATATAACTTCGGAAGCTCTGTTCTGCGCTCCAAGGGAGATACAAAGCGTCCGCTCCTTTATCTTTCCGCTGCAGGTGTGGTAAACGTAATACTTAACCTGATTTTTGTAATAGTTTTAAAAATGGACGTTGCCGGCGTAGGTCTTGCTACAGCTATTTCACAAGCCGTATCTGCTGCTCTTATCATTAACTGCCTTATGAAGGAGGAGGAGGCTTTCAGGTTTTCCTTCAAAAAAATCGGACTTGACATCAATATAACAACAGCTATTTTAAAAATAGGTATACCGGCCGGAATACAAGGAGTTATTTTTTCACTTTCAAATGTCGTTATACAATCATCTATCAACGGCTTCGGTGAAATAGTAATAGCCGGAAGTGCAGCGGCAGCAAGCATCGAGGGCTTTGTCTGGGTATCCATGAATTCTTTTTCTCAGGGAGCTCTTACTTTTATGAGCCGCAACATAGGCGCCGGAAAGTTCAGCCGTCTTAACAGAATAGCGATTGTTTCATGTGCCTGTGCCGCTGCTACCGGACTTATACTCGGAAACTCTGTTTTTATTTTCGGAAAACAGCTTCTGTCCATATACGATTCACGTCCTGATGTTATAGAAGCAGGACTTACAAGAATGCTCATCGTATGCTGTTTCTACTGCACATGCGGACTTATGGACTGTATAGTAGGAAATATACGCGGCATGGGATACGCAGTGACTCCTACTATTATCTCTCTTATAGGCGCATGCGGTCTCAGAATATTATGGATACTTACTGTTTTCAGAATACCGCAGTTTCATACTCAGCATATGCTTTTTGCTTCCTACCCCGTTTCATGGATAATTACTTTTATAGCACATCTGATTTGCTTTAGGTTTATGAGAAAAAAATTTCCCCGCGAAGACAGAAGTGTAACCAAAACAACCTCTGCTTCATAAAATATAGTGAACGTCAGAACTATAGTGAAAGTCAAGTTTATTTTGACGTTCACTATAATATGACGTTCACTATATTTATTTTATTTTTATTGCCTTGCACATCCGCTGACTACGTTAGCCATGTGCATATCGGCCAATAAAACTCTTATGGGGGTCTTTATTATGAAACAAAGCTTTTTTCTCGGCGGAACTTCTCCGAACGGATTCAGAACAGGATTTTTCAACGTTTTAAAAAATCCGGATTATTATACATACATCCTCAAGGGAGGGCCCGGCACCGGAAAATCAACTCTTATGAAAAAAGCTGCCTCGCTCTGTGACGATGATGACTGCGAGCTTTATTACTGTTCATCAGATGTACGGTCTCTCGATGCTGTTGTACTGAAAAAACAAAAAATCATAATAATTGACGGAACAGCACCTCACGCCTGCGACCCGGAGCTTCCCGGCGTATCACAGGAAATAATAAATCTCGGAAGCTTCTGGAACAGAGCTTCTCTTACAGAACACAAAGATTCGATACGTCACTTTTCTGAAGAAAATGCAAAATACCACAAAAGAGCCAGACGATATCTGAAAGCGTCAGCGTCACTGTGCAGTGAGATATACAGCGTTGCTGAAAACGCTCTTCTGAAAGATAAACTGAGTGCTTTTTCAGAAAGACTTTCAACAAAAATTTTTGGGTACAGTGGAAAAAAAGACGAGGCCATAACTACGGTTAAACAGCTCTCGGCTTTTACGTCATATGGATATATCACCAGGGATCTTTCTGAAGACTACACTGTCTATACTCTTAATGATGATTTTTTTGCCGGCAGTGACTTTTTCCTCAGAAAAATTGCCCAGAAAGCAAATCAGCACGGATACAGCGTTTCTGTAAGCGAATGCAATGCTTTTGAAGGAAGTGTATACGAACACCTTCTTATTCCGGAGCTGAAGATCGCCTTTATGACAACAAGCTTTCTGAACGGTCTCAGATATGAAAACTCCGCTTCCATAAACTTCGGAAGGTTTTATAACAAAACAGAGCTTGCCGAAAAAAAAGCACATATTTCGTTCGCAAAAAAAGCTGTAACAGAAATAACCGATGCGGCATGTGAAGCTATAGACACTGCATTGAGTATACACGACGAGCTTGAAAAGTTTTATATAAACTCTCTTGATACAAAACGTCTCAACAAGTTTTCAGAAAAGCTTTTAGATGATATACTGCGCTGACAGTCATGAGACTATAATATTTTTATTGCCCTGCACATTATTTTTTCAATACTAAGGCTTATATAAAAAACCGGCTATCCACATACCTCATCAGTAATGGATAGCCGGTTTAATTATATTTTTTTCAGAATTCAAGCTGACCGGGAATACTGCCGGACTTATTAGCAGTTCCTGCCATAGGAACTGATTTTACTATAAACTTCCTGATGTCCTCGTTTTCTGCATCAACTATACCTGCCGACTGAATAACTGCGTTTCCTCTCAGAGTCATTACCTGTACTCCCTGCGTATCGCGTGTAGTTTTCGGAAGTATAAGCCCTGTATCGAAAACAAGTGCCTTTCCGTTTGAAGCAGAAAGCATGATACTGCAGTTGTCTGCTGAAAACAGTACTGCAACAAGAGGTGACTTGTTTGAATAGGCTTTTGAAAGCTTTTTTCTGTTTGTCTTTGTTTCGTATTCCTTGAGGGGAACCTTGGCTACCTTTCCGTTTTCAAAAACAAAGTACATATATCCGCTATAATCGTTTGTAGCTACCATAGCTGATACAGCCTCGTCCTGATCAAAGGAGAGCTTTGCCGGAACATAATCACCGAGCACACTTGCCTTGGTATCATCAAAAACACTTGCTTTGGTTTTATAAACCTGATGCATATTTGAAAAGAAAAGTATATCCGTTTTGTTAGTTGCTTCTATATGCTTTATGATACGGTCACCCTCCTTGAGCTTCTGTTCACTGCTCATTCTGAGTGACTGAGGAGTTATCTTCTTGAAGTATCCGCTCTCGGACATAAAAAGATTTACTGCATAGTCCGGAATATCGTCCTCTATATCCTCCGGCTCGGAATTATCATCATATACAATAACTGTTTTACGCGGTTTTTTATACTTTTTTATTACTTCCTTAAGCTCGGATATTATTATTTTTTCTATCTTTGCAGGATCGGAAAGAATACCTTCCATTTCGGCGATCTCATCTTTAAGTTTGTCTGTTTCAGTAACTCTGTTGATGATGTATTCGTTGTTGAGATGACGAAGCTTTATTTCGGCAACGTATTCTGCCTGAACTTCATCTATTCCGAAGCCTATCATAAGGTTTGGTATAACTTCGGCTTCTTCTTCAGTTTCACGTATTATCTTTATAGCCTTATCTATATCAAGAAGTATCTTCTTAAGACCTTCAAGAAGGTGAAGCTTTTCTTTTTTCTTGTTCAGATCAAAGTAAACTCTTCTCTTGATGCATTCTTTTCTGAACGCTGTCCATTCTGTAAGTATCTCACGGACTCCCATAACCTTAGGGTTTCCGGCTATAAGAATATTGAAGTTACATGAATAATTATCCTGCAGAGGTGTAAGTCTGAAAAGCTTCTGCATAAGCTTATCGGGATCTGTTCCTCTCTTGAGGTCTATTGCAAGCTTAAGACCGCTAAGATCAGTTTCATCACGCAGATAGGATATCTCACGTATCTTATTAAGCTTTATAAGATCAACTATCTTTTCCATTATAGCTTCAACTGTAGTGCTATATGGTATCTCAGTTATTTCGATACAGTTAGCTGCCTTGTCATAGTTATACTTCGCACGAATCTTAAACGAACCTCTTCCTGTTTCATATACCTTTGAAAGCTCGTTTTCGTTGTATACAAGAAAGCCTCCGCCCGGAAAATCAGGTCCCTTGAGAGTACTCATAATATCATGAGACGGTTTTTTTATAAGAGCTATACAGGTCTCGCAAACCTCTTCAAGATTGAACGGACATATGCTGCTTGCCATGGATACTGCTATTCCGACGTTAGAGTTTACAAGAACTGACGGAAAGGTTGCCGGAAAAAGCGTCGGCTCTGTCATGGTATTATCGTAGTTCGGAACAAAATCAACTGTATCCTTGTCAATATCCCTGAACATCTCGGCACATATCGGGTCAAGCTTTACCTCTGTGTATCTTGAAGCAGCATATGCCATATCTCTTGAGTATGATTTTCCAAAGTTACCCTTTGAATCGATATACGGGTGAAGAAGTGTTTCATTTCCTCTTGAAAGACGGACAAGAGTTTCGTATATAGCACCGTCACCATGCGGGTTCAGTCTCATCGTCTGACCTACTACATTTGCCGACTTTGTCTTTGCGCCTGTCAGCAGTCCCATCTTGTACATAGTATAGAGCAGTTTACGGTGAGAAGGCTTGAAACCGTCTATTTCAGGAAGCGCACGTGATATAATAACACTCATGGCATAGGGCATATAGTTTTTTTCAAGAGTTTCTGTTATTTTTTCTGAAACTACTATTCCTGCGCCTTCTATATATGCGTTCGGTATAGGTTTAACCTTCGGTTCAGTCTTTTGTTTTTTTGCCATTTTCAACCCTCACATATTATAGTGAACGCAAAAAAATATTTTTGCGTTCACTATAATAATTTTATTTTTTACTGTAATTATGATATGTCCGCCATATCAAGATAATCTCCGCCGTATTCGGAGATAAAGTCTTTTCTGCCCTGCAGGTTATCTCCAAGAAGAAGATCAAACATGTTTGCTGTAGCTTCCATATCATCCTTGGTAACCTTTATGAGTCTGCGTGTATCGGGATTCATAGTAGTCAGAGCCATCATCTCAGGTTCGTTTTCACCAAGTCCCTTGGAACGCTGAAGCGTATACTTACGGTCACCTATCTTTTC
Organism: Ruminococcus sp.; assembly: GCA_015066815.1. Classification (GTDB taxonomy): domain Bacteria; phylum Bacillota; class Clostridia; order Oscillospirales; family Ruminococcaceae; genus HUN007. The sequence goes on along the minus strand of SVNR01000034.1, from coordinate 7,158 downwards.
TATTATTTTGGTTTTTTCTTTTTCGGTGTACGCAAAGTATGTCTTGTCTTTTGTTGTAATCTCAAAAAGCGGTGATTCTGCTATATATACATACCCCTCTTCAATGAGCGTAGGCGTAAGTCTGTATATCATTGTAAGTATAAGCGTTCTTATCTGATATCCGTCAACGTCCGCATCAGTACATATAACAATCTTGTTCCATCTGAGATTTTCAATGTTAAAAGATGAATGATCCTTGTTTGCCTTGGTGTTTACCTCTACACCGCAGCCAAGTACTTTTATAATATCGGTTATTATCTCATTCTTAAAAATCTTGTTATAGTCAGCCTTCAGGCAGTTAAGTATCTTTCCCCTTACCGGAATAATCGCCTGAAAATCAGCCTCTCTTGCAAGCTTTACTGCACCAAGCGCAGAGTCACCCTCCACGATATACAGTTCTCTTCTTGAAACATCCTTGGTTCTGCAGTCTACGAACTTCTGAACCATGTTTGAAAGATCTATTGTTCCGGCAAGCTTTTTCTTTATGTTAAGGCGTGTTTTTTCAGCGTTTTCCCTGCTTCGCTTGTTTATCATTATCTGTTCTGATATTCTGACAGCTTCATCAGGATTTTCAAGGAAATATACCTCTATCTGATGCTTCAGGAACTCGGTCATTGCCTCATATATAAACTTGTTGTTTATAGCTTTTTTGGTCTGGTTTTCATACGATGTCTGAGTTGAGAAGGATGATGAAATAAGAACAAGACATTCTTCTATATCTACAAAAGTTATCTTTCCTTCATTTTTCAGGTATTTTCCGTTCTGCTTCAGATACAGATCTATCTGAGAAACAAAAGCCTGCTTTACTGCTTTTTCAGGAGAACCGCCATATTCAAGAAAGCTTGAATTGTGGTAGTACTCAAGCTTTTTTACCTTGTTGGAAAAAGCGAACGCAACCGACAGTCTTACTTTATAGTCCGGCTTATCCGCTCTGTCGCGCCCTGTTCTCTCACACTGCCAGTACTGCGCACTTGTAAGTGCGTCGTTTCCTACAAGCTCCTTGAGATAATCTGTTATACCGTTTTCATATATAAAGCTTTCCTCATCAAAGCTGCCATCTTCCTTTTCACTTCGATAAACAAAAAGAAGATTCGGATTTACTACCGCCTGACGCTTGAGAACATCCTTGAAAAATTCGTCAGAAACGTTTATTTCCGTAAAAACATCAAGATCAGGACGCCACTTTGTTTTTGTTCCGGTTGCTTTTGTTTTTGCAGCTTCTTTTTTCAGTCCTCCGATATTCTCTCCCTTTTCAAAGTGAAGAGAATACCTGTAGCCATCACGGAGAACCTCAACATCCATAAACTCGGAGGCATACTGTGTCGCACACAGACCAAGTCCGTTAAGTCCGAGTGAGTATTCGTATGACTCGCTTCCTGCTTCATACTTTCCTCCTGCGTAAAGCTCACAATATACAAGCTCCCAGTTATATCTTTCTTCGTTTTTATTATAGTCAACAGGACATCCTCTGCCGAAGTCCTCTACTTCAAAAACATTATCCCTGTACTTTGTTATAATAATACGATTTCCGAATCCGGCACGAGCCTCATCTATAGAGTTTGAAATAATCTCAAAAACAGAATGCTCACAACCGTCTATTCCGTCGGAACCAAATATTACAGCCGGTCTTTTTCTGACCTTGTCAGCACCCTTGAGCATTGTAATACTGTCGTTTCCGTAATGAGTCGATTTTTTTGACATTTTACTCCTCCATAATACCGGTATCTGTTATTTTTTTATAAGCATAACCGCAGCCCAGCCGCTTTCCTCATATGACTCAACTATGTCAAAGCCGGCGTTTGTTACTGCGTCAGTTACTTCTTCCTTACGTTCGTCTATTATTCCTGAGATAATAAGCGTACCGCCGGGTTTAAGAAAACGATAGAAGAGCTCCTTCATTGCAATAAGTATATCAGCGACTATATTTGCAGTGATAATATCATAACCCGAACCTATCTTTTCAACAAGCTCGCTGTCAGATATGACGTTTCCGCACATAGCCGTATAAGCTAAATCTGATATGTTGTTTTTGGAGGCGTTCTCCATAGCAACTCTTACTGCATTTTCTTCTATATCTACTGCTGCTGCTTCCTTAGCTCCAAGAAGCATCGCTGCAATAGAAAGTATACCGCTTCCGCATCCGAGATCAAGAATTCTTTTTTCGTTAAGATCGAGCTTGTCAAGAAACTCAAGACAAAGCTTGGTGGTATAATGCTGTCCGCTGCCGAAGCTTGAAGCAGGATCTATTTCAAGAACTGTGCGTGATGTATCTTCTACCTCTTCCCATGAAGGCTTTACAAGAAGTCTGCTGCCTATTTTCAGAGGTTTAAAATACTGCTTCCAGTTATTAGCCCAGTCCTCCTCACAGATGTTGCTCATAGCTGTTTCAAGCCTGCCGTAAAGTCCATCAGTATCAGTTTCTTTTATACCTCTGAGCATAGAATGTATAGCAGTAAGCATTTCTGCTCCCTGATTGTTTTCAGGTATATATACTGTTATTGTTGTTTCACACTCTGCTAACTGCATAAGATCATCTTCAAGATAATCCCAGTTACCTTCCTTGTTCTGAAGAAACTCGTTAAAATCATTTGCATCCTTTATAGCAAAGCCTTTTATTCCGATATCCATAAGACCGGCTGTTATAAGGTCTATTCCTTCTGTTGTTGTATATATGTCAAGCTCTGTCCAGTTCATATTGAAATCCTTTCTTCTATAAGCAAACGAAAATTTATAGTGAACGTAAAAAACAATCTAACATCTAATATACCATAATTTTTCGAGATTGTAAAGAAAATTTTTTTAAAAATAAAGCAGCTGTATCATATCAACAGCTGCCGAAAACACAAGGTATTACCTGTTATTTATTACATCTATAGGGTTTACATATTTTCCGTTTTTCAGTATTTCAAGATGAAGATGAGTTTCAAGAGATGATTCTATATCAGCTGTATTGCCAAGTGCGCCGATAACATCCTGGGCTGATACACTGTTTCCCTTTTCCACATTAAGACCCTTGTTAAGTCCGCAATATCTGGCAACAATTCCGTCGTTATGATCTATAACCACGACAACTCCCCAGAGCGGATCTTCAAGAACGTCTGTTACTGTTCCGCTTGCCATAGCTCTGACTTCATCCCCCGCTGCACCCGAAATATCAGTTCCGTTATGAGTCTGCCATGCTCCTGTAGTCTGGTTCTTCACAAGCTCGTCTCCGCTGAATTCCTGGATTATTTCTCCGCTTATAGGAATAGAAAACTTTTTGATTTCCTGAGCAGTTTCAATCTTAGCAGTCGAATGTACTACTTCTTTTTCAGTTACCGGCGGCATAGTCGTTTCCTTTGCCGTAGTTTCCTTCTTTACGCCCTCTTTATTTTTTGCAGCATCTACAGCAGGCTCATACGGGGAACGGGTAACACTTGGTATCGGTTTCCTTTCCGTAACGGAAGAAAGCTCATCAACAAGCTTGTCCGATGTCTGCTTGTATGAAGAAAAGCAAGCTAACCCTACCATTGCAAGGCATATTGCAAGCGCCGAATAATAACTTTTCCTTGAAAACAACTGTGATTTTTTTGATCCTTTAAACTTTTTCAAAATAAAACACCTCCATTTGTAGCTTTGACAAATAAAAGGTGTTTATTCTTGTTATAAAAATATTTTTTATCTTACGTACATTTTCATCCACGCAAGAAGATCAGATGCAGTTACAACACCGTCACCATTTACATCTGCTCCTTCAGTCCCCTCTTCCAGATCTGCAAATATGCTTTTTAGTCTGATAAAATCAAGAATATTTACAGATCCGTCCTCGTCAACATCCCCACGAAGAGCAAAGCTGCTCTCCGGCAGTGCGGATGTAACAGGAGCTGTAGTGATGATTATCACTGTCTGAGAAGCTTCTGACGTTTCAGTCGGTCCGGTTACAGATTCAGAAGCTTCTGTTGTCGAGGTAACTGCAGGAGTATCGTATTTTTCTGCATAATCAAGACAGATCCAGCCGATTTTTTCTCTGTAGGATATCCTGCCCCAGTTTCCTGATACTTCTTCAACAAAAACTTCTGTATTTTTCGGAAGAACACATATAATAGAATTTGTTGTTCCTGCGTCAGTTCTGAGATTCAGTGCATCAACTGTTCTGTAAAAGCCTGAAACCAACTCCTTATCAGATGATTCAGTTGTGTTTACTGCTGATGTTACAGAAGATAAAACTGTTGTTGCCTCAGGTATTGCTGTAAGCTTTATAGTCGTTGTCACCTCAGGTGTTGTTGTAAGCTGTACGGTCGTTGTTTCTTCAGGTGTTGTTGTAAGCACTGCGGTTGTTGTTTCTTCAGGCGTTGTCATAAGCTGCGGAGTTGTTGTCACTTCAGATGTTGTTGTAAGCTGCACAGTAGTTTCCACAGCCGGCGTTGTCACTTCCGGAGTTGTTACTATACCTTCAGATATAAAATCATGACTCAGATAATCAGCATAGTCAAGGCAGATCCAGCCGGTTTGGCCGTTATACCTCGTCCTTCCCCAGTTATCTCTTACTTCATATATGTTAAGCTTTGTGCCGTTAGGAATAAGTCCGTATGACTTATGTATGACACCGGGATTTTCACGGAAATTAAGAACGTCGTTTGTACAGTAAGCGCCTATCCTGCTGAGGTCCTCAGGTGTTTCAACCGGTTCCTGCGATACAATAACAGCATAATCAAGACATATCCATGCGGTCTCGCCTTTATATGTTATCTTTCCCCAGCATCCGGATACTTCTGTAACCTCTGCTCTTGTACCTGCTGAAAACTCTCCGAGCTTCTGTGTTGAAGAAGAGGCTCCCTTACGTATGTTGAGCGTAGTTGTAATAATGTATGAACCCTTTTCATATGTTTTTTCTTCCTTTGGCGGCTCAGGTGCTTCAGGAAGAGGTCCTGCCTTTCCATATGCGTCAAAAAGCTTAAGACGTGTATTTCCTTTAAAATCATACTGTTCAAAAAGGTTTGATGATGTATTTGACGCAGGATCAATAGAATATACTATTCCGTTTTCTATACGGTCTATTGCGACCCAGTGTCCTGAATATTTTACATCTGCTATAATATAATAGCCTTTGTCAAGATAGCTTTTTATTTCGGCAACTCTTTCTTCATAAGTGGAACCATACATATATACAGTATCTACAAAGGTAAAGCCCTTGGCAGCCTTTGATACAGTCCACCACATGATGTTTCCGTTTTTATCATAACCGTTGTTTTCAGAAATTATACTGCAGAAAACTCCGGGATCAAAGTCAGTTTCATCTTTGAAGCCTGCATGTACAACAAGTGAAGCAAGCGCAGTAGTTGCACAGCCGCTCTGCCTCATTGTATCTGTACTGCTTCCAAGCAGCATATCTCCCCATCTGCTGTCGGATTGCTTCCATGTTTTATATTCACCGGTTGCCGCTGATACTATATCTGTATCCATTTTTCTTCTGTATACACAGAACGACTCAGACATCGTAAGCATCATAGCCGCTGCAACTGCAATAACCTTGTTTCCTTTTATTCGGATAAACCCTTTCATAAAAATAAACCCCTTTTCAATAATTGTTATGTCATATTTTTCTTATTTCTCCTGATCTTCTAAAGTTTTTATTATAATGACCGACAAAAAAATCTGTCGTTTACCATAATAGGATATGGTTACCATATCACTATCATACAGCAAGTATATCATATAAAAATTAACACAGTATTAACAAACTGTTATTTTTATGTTTACACGGTAACATTTCAGTTACAATACGGTATCATTTATTTCGGAATTATTACAGCAGGTATTTATTACGAGAATAAGAAAATAATTTTTATTTAAAATTTTGTTTATTTCTCCAAATAAAAACAATCAATAATATTACAAAAAAGTAACGACAAAATATTTTTTCAATCGTTAAGCTAAAAAACTATACTATATAATAAATATCATAGTACTTGGTGAGCGGAGGAAGTGGATAAGAGCAAATAAAAAAATGCATACCGGTTTAAAATCAAACCCGATATGCATTTTTTGTATTTTTATTCTGTCACACGCTTTTGTGATAGTTTTCTCCGGTGTTTGCCGTTATCTTAGCATCAGCGAAAAAATTATACGCTGCTCTGACTGTATCTGTAACCTCCTGCTTATCATCATCGTGCTTTTTCTGAGAGTTTTTGTATTTTTTTATCTTTTCTTTCTCTTCTGCCTCTGATAGTTTCTCAGTTTCAGTATCAGCAATGTCGCTGTCTTTCTTCTGACTTACGGTTTCTTCTCCGATGATGTTTTCTGAAGCTTCCGGAACAGCAACTGTTTTTTCTTCCTCCGCGATCAGCTTCTCTGCTTCAAGCTTCTCTGCCTCTGTAGGAAGCTCATCATACTTTCCGCTCTTTACGAACTTTGCAAATATATGCTCCCTGCACTTTAACTTTCCGAGCTCTTCAAGTGAAAACTGAAGCTTTGCACTCTCCGGAATGTTCGGATCACTCTGAACAGACTTAAGAGCACTGAAGGAAGCCGCTGTATGCGCAAACTTTACATTTTCAACTTCTTCTTTTGTACGACATTGCTCAAGCTCCTTCTCAAAGCTCTTTTTTTCGTACTCAGAATGAAGCACCTTACGATAAAGGTCAGGATTGTTTGCTTTAAGATACTGCTTTTCGTATGATGACAGTTCTTCACCTTTTTCAATCTTAGCGGTTATAGACTTGAGTGTTTTGTCAGAGTTGTTTTCACGTTCGTTTTCAAACCAGTCGTTTATATGCTTTTTATCAGGATCAAAATCAAAGTTTCCTGTTTTCTTTTTCACTTCCCATTTTTTCTGTATCTCAAACTGCTTTGAAAAATTATGAACCGTTCCCATCGCAAAAAAATTCATACTGTACACCCCCTTTTTTATGTGAAGTATATTTTTATGCTCACTATATATATCGGATTTTAAGGTATATGTTCAATATATACGGGTACAAAGAAACACTGAATAAATAATGCTCATATCCTGCGTATTTTTTCATCATACATATATTAAATACAAATTTTTTCACTTTACTCCGACCCCCTTAGCTTCCGGATTAGTTCATTTGTATTTCCGATATCAAGTTTTTCCTTTAAAGAGGCAATGACTTTCTT
>SVNR01000033.1 GCA_015066815.1 Ruminococcus sp. | reverse complement strand
CTCAAAAAAATCTAAGCTGAATATTATGCGCCTAACGACGTATTTACGAAAAAACGGAGCCTTTTCGGAGCTCCGTTTTTTCAATTTAAGTGGCAAACTCGGGTTATATCAAAAACATATTGTTTTTTCAATGTTTTTTAAAATAAATTTACTGTTCATTTTGCTATGTAAGAAAATATCCCCCGTATCGTAAGGATACGGGGGATATCTTTTGCGTTATCTCAGTCCGGTTTTAATCAGCATCCGCAAGCGTTGTTGCAGCCACAGCCGCAGCCGTTGTTGCTGTTATCGCAGCAGCAGCCGTTGCCTAAGAATGAGCCGCTGTTGCAGCCACCGCAGCAGCTGAAGATTAAGATAACAAGAATAATGATCCACCAACAATTTCCGTTCATAATAAATACTCTCCTATACATAAAATATTTAAAGCTTTGCGATTTTCGCGTTTGCGTTTCGCGTTTTGCTTTATATTTCATTATACGGCGATAACAGAAAAGTGTTACGGATTTTTTTATTTTTTTAAAAATTTTTTTTAGAGGGTTATCTTCTGACCGTCACTGCTTATTACAGCTCCGGGGAATTTTTTCTTTACGTCCTTTTCGTATACAGAGGGATTTGTCATAGCAGGGCTGTAGTGAGTAAGCCACAAACGCTCTGCCTCAGCATCCGACGCTATCCTGAGTGCATCAGAAAAGAGCATATGACCTTTTTCTTTCATGCTCTGAGTATTCTCATCATCACCATACATACCCTCGCAGATAAGAAGATCAGATCTGAAGCCCTCATCAGCTATTGTATCTACAGGTCTTGTATCCGTTGCATATGTAACCTTGACCGGCTTGCGTTCTCCGTCAGTTACCATATCCGTTGTATAGGTTTTTCCGTCTATCTCAACCGTTTCTCCCTTATGAAGCCTGCTCCAGAACTGCTTTGGTATACCGAGCGATGAGGCTTTTTCCGGATTAAAAACAGGCTTGCGTGAAAAAACAAACGAATACCCAAGACACGGAACAGTGTGTCTGAGAGGAAACGCGCTGACTGTTATCATTTCGTCTATTTCAAAAAGCTGAAAACGGCTTATTGTATTTGTCGGCAGCTCGGTTATCTGTATCTCGTAAGGCAGTTTTCCACATATACAGCAGAGGTTGTTGACTATTGAAGTGATTCCTTTGGGACCGTATATTTTTAAAGGAGTAGTTTTTGAGTAGTTGCCGAGCGAAAGAAGAAGACCGGGCAGCCCGGAAATGTGATCAGCATGAAAATGAGTTATGATAAGCGTTTCAAGCTTACTGAGCTTACACTCAGCGTCAACAAGAGCTATCTGTGTTCCCTCACCGCAGTCGATAAGTATTGCTTTTCCGTTATACTCCATATAACAGCATGTAAGCCATCGGCTGTTTAACGGCATCATTCCGCCTGTACCGGCAAGACATATATCTACCATCTCTGTCCAATTCCTTTCTTATAGATTTTTTTAATTGCACATCTGTAAATATTGTTTACTATAGTATCAGTGCTTAAGCTCGATTATGGTTACGCCGTCCTCGCCCTCTCCGTACACTCCGAGGCGGAAGCTTTTTACTACCGGTATCTTCCTGAGCCTTGCATGAATAGCACTTCTGAGAACACCTGTTCCCTTACCATGAATAACAGTCACAAGAGAAAGTCCCATCATGACCGCATGGTTTATAAACATATCAAGCTCCATAACACCCTCGTCAGACGAATATCCTCTTATATCAAGCTCCTGCTGTACCTTTCCGGTACTTGTGTTTTTCTTTGGCGTAAACTTTGCTTTTGTGTTTTTCTGTGAAGAAGTATTCTGCTTATCGGCAAGACGCAGTTCAGATATATTCATTTTCATTTTCATTATGCCTGCCTGAACAAAAACAAAGCCCTTCTGATCCTGAGCGCTTACTACAGTTCCGTTCTGATTCATCGATGGAATAAACACGTAATCTCCTGACTTGAGAGCACGCGGAAGCTTGTACGAATCAGGCTTTTTCTTCACAACAGGGTTAGCCTTGTCGTACATATTGTTAAGGCTTTTTTTGCTAAGTCTCTCTGCATCTGAAACCATAGAACCGAACTTATCCTTGTCCTTTTGTTTTTTGATGGACTGAAGCTCATCAAGAAGCTCGTTGGATTTTATTTTTGTGTTTTCTATAATATTCATAGATACACTTCTTGCTTTTTCAAGCTCCTTTTCCTTAAGCTTTTCAAGCTCGGCAAGCTCTTTTTCAAGCTTTTCTGCGTTTTCTTTTGCCTCACGTCTTAACCTGTCAAGCTCTGCATTCTGCTTTTCAAGCTCTGATCTTGCAGCCTCAAGCTTTTCTATTACCGTTTCAAACCTCATGTTTTCCGAACTTACAAGGGTCTGTGCCTCATCAATAACATCTGACGGCATACCGAGACTGCGACATATCTCAAACGCGTTTGATTTTCCGGGAGAACCCATTATCAGCTTATAGGTAGGTCTGAGCGTGGATATATCAAACTCGCATGAAGCATTTTGCGTGTCAGCTGACTCTATGGCATATATTTTCAGCTCCTGATAGTGCGTTGTGACCATAAGCTTTGCACCGCTCGCCTTGAGTCTCTCTATAACAGATACAGCAAGTGCTGCACCTTCTACAGGGTCAGTACCCGAGCCAAGCTCGTCAAGGAGAACAAGTGATCTTCCGTCCGCCCTGCCTATAATATCTATTACACGGTTTATATGCGAAGAAAATGTAGAAAGATTCTGCTCTATACTCTGATTGTCGCCTATATCGACAAGAATATTGTCGAAAACGGATACACGACTTCCGTCAGCAACCGGAATAAGAAGTCCGCACATAGTCATAAGTGTAAGAAGTCCGGTAGTTTTGAGCGATACTGTCTTACCGCCTGTATTAGGACCTGTTATAATGAGCGCACTGTATTCCTCTCCTATAGATATATCAACCGGAACAGCCTTTTTGGGATCTATGAGCGGGTGACGTGCACGTCTTAGCTCAATAACTCCGTCATCTGAGATAACCGGTGCAGTTGCCTTCATCCTTGCCGCAAAATCTGATTTTGCAAAGTAAAGGTTGAGTATAGTACACACTCTGAAGCCCTCTGCAATACTGTCTGCATAGAGAGCACACTCTGCTGTAAGTGCTCTTATAATGCGGTCTATCTCCTCCTGCTCCTGGCTTTCAAGTATTCTGATATCGTTGTTGCAGTCAACTATCGACATAGGCTCTATGAAGTATGTCTGTCCTGTAGATGATGTATCATGTACAAGTCCGGGAACAGCGTTTTTATGCTCGGATTTTACAGGAAGTACATATCTGCCGTCTCTCATTGTGACAACAGCTTCCTGAAGACATTTTTGCATAGAAGATGACTTTACCATCTTATCAAGAGTTGAACGAAGCTTTGCTCCGGTCTGTCTTATTTTTCTTCGTATAGATGCAAGCTCCGAACTTGCACCGTCTGAAAGCTCCTCCTCAGAAACTATTGATGTTTCAAGTCTCTGAAGAAGTGCGTCGTTAGGTATAAGTCCTGAAAAAAGATAGTCAAGATCGGTTTCGGTATCTTCGCAGTGTCTGTACCAGTCATAGAGGGATTTTATCTGCTTTAACATTCCGAGGACATCAAGCAGATCTTTAAGAGAAAGTCTTCCTCCTGACTTCGCACGTCTGAGATGACCGTTTATATCCTTAAAGGAAGAAAACGGAGGAGAACCAAATCTTACTGAAAGCTCAAAAGCCTGAGAAACCTTCTCAACTTCACGGCGCACCTCGTCACAGTCACAGCATGGTTCTATTTCAAGCGCCATTTTGCGTGTTGCGTCGTTTGAAGTATGTTCCGCAAGCATTTCCAGAACCTTATGTAGTTCAAGTGTTTTAAAGTATTTTTCCATTGTTCACTCACTTTTTCGTTTACTATATAACTGATTTATAAAAATCAAGTGTTTTAAACCTTTTTCCTATATGCATGATAAGATAGTTTTCTGATAAATATGATAAAAGCTTCATACTTTCACCCGAAAGCCTGAAATTAAAAAGCCTGTCAAAATCAGTCAGAACAATATGTCTTACAGCATGAAGAACGGATTCACTTATACAGACTGCATCCTGTCTTCCATAGTATGAAAAACAGTTTTCACAGAAAAGTACTCCGTTTCTTATTACAAAAAACATTTTTTCGGCAGAATATATCTTACAGTTACTGCATCCCACAACGTCAGGCATGTGTCCTGTTTCAGCCATAAATCTCAGCTCAAAAATACTCTTGAGAAGTTCGGGCTCTCTTGTACCCTCGGAAAGATAATGCAGAACATTAAGAAACAGTCTCAGGATATCCCTGCTGTTTTCTTTTTCAGCAAGCTGAGCATATGAAATTATCTCCGAAAAATATGAAACAAGCGCAAGCTTGTCAAGCTCCTCACGAACAGAATAAAATATTTTTATGGTCTGAGCGCTGTCAATGTAATAACGTTCACGTCTTTTTATAAGACAGAACTTCGAATATGCATAGAGCTGTGAAGCTGCGGCAAACTGACAGCTGAACTTTTTTACGCCCTTTGCCATAACCTCCACAACTCCATGGTTTTCAGTAAGTATGTCGAGAAACTTATCGTTGTCTCCCGCCTGACGTTCTCTTATTACTACCCCACTGACCGTTGTCATCTGCATCTGAATCACATCCCGGATAACCTTTGTATTTTAGATAATCTTCTATCCTGCCACTTTTTTCAAAAGCATTCCATAAATCATTTTTCATATTAAAAATACCTCCCGGAATAATAAGCCTCTGATAAAAGTATAGCCCGATATGCCGATGATATTTGTGGTATTTTTTTATAGTGAACATAAAAAATATTTTACATCCACTATATGATGTTGTTTTTTCTTGAAAAGACAACTGCTGCCGTTATACTTCCCGTTATAAAAAGCAGGAAGAAAACAGCAGCAATAAAAATAAAACTATCACTCGCAGAGTTACTGTCTGTTTTTTAGGAGTATTTGTGTGACAAACTCCTTAAAAAGTACTATCGTATGCTGTCAGAAAGTCCCAGCGTTCTGATTATAGCATCTCTGTTTCTCCAGTCTTCCTTTACCTTTACCCAGCACTGAAGGTTTACTTTGATCTGGAAAAATTCTTCAAGCTCCTGTCTCGAAAGTGTAGCCGCTCTTTTTAGCATACGGCCGCCCTTTCCTATAACTATACCCTTATGTGAATCCCTCTCACAGAAGATAACAGCAGAAATATCAAGAATATCCTTGTCATCACGCTCTCTCATCGTCTCAACCGCAACAGCTATTCCGTGCGGCACTTCATCATCGAGAAGCTCAAGAAGCTTTTCTCTTACTATCTCGCCTGCGATTATTTTTTCAGGCTGATCTGTTATTGTGTCCGGTGGAAAAAAATGCGGACTCTCCACGGCAAGAGAAAGTGCTTTTTCAAGAACAAGATCTATTCCGTCGTTGCAAAGAACGCTTATCGGAATAACTGCATCAAAGTTATATTCGGAATTCAGCTCTGCAATTGTTTTCGCAAGAACAGTTTTATCCTTAAGCAGATCTATCTTGTTGAGAATAAGAACAAGAGGTGTTTTTGAAGAGCTTACCGAACGAAGCATTTCACGCTCCTGATCGCCTATTTTTCTGGTGCAGTCTACCATAAAGAATACTGCGTCAATGTCTGAGGCTGATTCTCTGACAGCCTTAAGCATATATTCGCTAAGCTTGTTTTTAGCTTTGTGAAGACCAGGTGTATCTATGAAAATAAGCTGTGTTTCATCTACGTTTACAACACCTGTTATCTTTGTTCGTGTAGTCTGGCTCTTGCTGCTTACAGAAGCTATTTTTTCACCGATAAGTGCGTTGAGCAGAGAGGATTTTCCGGCGTTTGTTCTGCCTGCTATAGTTATGAAAACTGTTTTTGTCATTTGTTCCCGGTCCTTTCTTACTTTGCAGCGTTGGAGATAAACGTTGCGTCTCTGGATATACCGAGTTTTTCGAGAACAGCTTCTTCTTTTTCACGCATTATTCTTGCTTCAAGAGTACTTGTCTCATGATCATAGCCAAGAAGATGAAGCATCGAATGAACTGTCAGAAAGCCTATTTCTCTTTCAAGTGAATGTCCGAAGTTTTCAGCCTGTTTTATTGCAGTTTCAAGTGAAATAACTATATCTCCGAGCATAACATATCCTGTTTCAGAGTTCACGTCGTAGTTTCCGTTTTCACCGAGAGGAAAAGAAAGAACATCTGTTGACTTGTCCTTTTCCCTGTAGATTCTGTTAAGGTTTCTTATTTCTTTATTGTTTATAAACGAAACGCTTACCTCAGTATCTCTTTTGAATTTTTCGGTGATAAGAACAGCCTGACAGCAGCGTCTTATAAGCAGTCTTATTCCTACAGGAACCTTTACTTCCGACTGTGAATTTTTTATATAAACCTTTAACTTAGACATAGTTTATTTTTTCTTCCCTTCTTCAAAGTATTTTTCATATGCTTTTATAATGTCCTGAACAAGCTTGTGTCTTACAACGTCCTTGTCAGAGAACTTCTGTATAGAAATATCATCTATATTCTTGAGTACTTTTGTTACCTCTACAAGTCCGGATTTTTTGCTTGACGGGAGGTCTATCTGTGTTACGTCGCCTGTGATGACCATTTTGCTGTTGTTTCCAAGACGTGTAAGGAACATTTTTATCTGTTCGGATGTAGTGTTCTGTGCTTCGTCAAGGATAATAAACGCGTCATCAAGCGTTCTTCCTCTCATATATGCAAGAGGTGCAACCTCTATAGTTCCTCTTTCCATGTGCTTCTGGAAGCTCTCTGCGCCGAGCATATCAAAAAGCCCGTCATAGAGAGGTCTGAGATACGGATCGACCTTATCCTGAAGATCACCCGGAAGAAAGCCCAGACTTTCTCCTGCCTCAACGGCCGGTCTTGTAAGGATTATTTTTGTTATTTCGTGAGCCTTGAATGCTCTTACTGCCATAGCAACAGCAAGATAAGTCTTACCTGTACCCGCCGGACCTATTCCGATAACTATCGTGTTGTTCTTGATAGCATCTACGTACTTCTGCTGTCCGACTGTTTTAGGACGTACTACCTTTCCGCTTGTCGTTATGCAGAGACTGTCACCGACAATCTCCTTAAGCTCCTTTTCTGCTCCGGAAGAAACCATGTTTGTCACATAACGTACTGACTGTTCGTTCAGGTTTTCTCCCTTCTTTGCATACTCAAGAAGAGCCTTTATGGCATGTTCTGCCTGTACGGTGTTTTCTTCGCTGCCTATGATCTTGATGTTGTTCCCGCGGCTGACGATTATTACTCCATACTTTTTCTGAATTGAATCGAGGTTGGAATCACAGTTGCCAAGAAGCTCCTGTATCTGATCAGAGTTTTCTACGTTTATTATTTTTTCTGCCATAAATATCACTCTTTTCTTTTTAAGATTCTGGTTTTTACTGCACCTATATATATTACTATTATATCATAAAAGCAAACATTTTAAAAGTATTTATGGGCAAAATTAATTATGAAAAGTGAAATAATTATGTTATTCAGTTTTGATAGATTATACAAATTTTTAAAATTTGCAGACAAAAAGAATAGTCTTATACGCTCTCGTATTTTTGAGAAAAATCATTTTTAAAACCAGATGTTATTCTTCTTTCCGGATGACTTAAAAAGCATTGTTTTTATCTGTATCCATCTGAAAGGCTGACCGAATGTAGAGTTTTTTTATCTTTATCATTTACAACGAAATCATTGAAAAAAAGCCTCCCGTATAGTATAATTACAAGCAGAAGAAATATATCGTAATCAGCGGATGTACATTAATAGTGAAAGTCATATCAATTCTGACGTTCACTATATTTTTAAGGTGGGCATATGATAAACTATAACACAAAAGATCACAATCCGAATGGTGTAAGCATTCCGGCAGATGATTTCTTTTCATTTCTTGACAAGGAAATTTATTTTCTTGGTTCTCCTGAAAGCTCTGAATGCAGAAGCTTTTTAAACATTGACGATGATAACAGCACTGTGACCCTTGACAGCTTCAGACGTTCAAAACTGTTGTTTTGCTGGCGTGAAAACGGCTATGTCATATGCAATGCACAAAAGCCTGATCATGTACTTACTATCAGATACAGTTATGAAACTGATAGTTATTTTATTTCATGTGAACCAGACTGCAAAACTCCTGAACAACTATGGGATATTACAGCATATAACGAAGGAAAATCAGGTTACGGAATCTCTGTCCGTTCAGCGTCAAAGTTCAGGGAGGGTTCTTTATATATCAGCTTTGACAAACACGGAATATCTCTTACAGAAAACAAGAAAAAAAGCACACGCCTTATGCTATGTTCTCTGTCGGACTGGACAAACTTCGGACTTGCCTGTATGCAGTACCTTGGCTGGATATATATTACCGGAAGCGACGTAAAAAAAGCTATCAGTAATTACTACCATAACATCTCTGCAAATCTCTCTTCGGAAAACATACTTAGCCTCGGAAGCACAGAGCTTATCGTATACCAGTCGGGAGGAAACTTCAGAGGTCTGAGGTATGTTGATGTCAGCATGGACGGCGTTGCCTGCGAAGCAATTGCGGTATGCAACGCACTCAGGCTCTTAAAAAAAAGCGGCGACTCTGAAAACAAGGACTTTTTCAGAATAACCGCCGAGTTTGAACTTTCAGGACTTTATGACAATTTTTTGAAAAAACTTATAGTAAACGCAGGAACAGCACTCGGAATAAAACGCCTTTCCTCAATAAGCACTCTTGGCGGAAGCTGGGGCGGAGATCCCGATAAAATAAAATACTGCCTTGAAGCGCACAATGTTCTTTTTAAGAGCATCCACATAAAAGACCGGTTCCCACTTATGAGCAGAAGAAAAAAATCCTGCGCCTCACTTAAGCTTATGGATGAAGGACTCAAGGACTCGGTATGTGCTGTAGTCTCATACAACTTCAGCACACTGCATCAGGCCATACATACTTTTTCCTGTATTCCTTCAGACAATAAATTAAGAGCATTCAACAGATTCTGCAACCACAGCCCTTCCGTAAACTACCTTAACGAAAAAGCTGATGACAGAAGCCGTGAAATATACAGTTCACTCTCAGATGCGTTAATCGACAGCAGCGAGCCATGGTTTTACACAGGGTATCTTTTGTACGGATAATTATAGTGAACAAAAAAATATTTTCAGTCTTCGGACCGGTTTTCTTTTTTCCCCGGGAAAACCGGTTTTTCTGTTCCTATACTGCCGCGCACAACATATGTAACATCATATTCGAGGCGGTCATCATATTTTTGTTTTTCTATTTTTCTGTCTATAATCTCACACATTTCAAAAAAATTCTTTTCATAAAGATATATCTGCTCCTCAAGGTATTCTGCAGTCCTCTCCTCAGTATCAACTGATGTAACAAAATCATAAACATCATACTGAGCTGAAACTATTCCTATCGGAAGCTCGTGATCAAACACTGTGAAAAAATCTGTTTTTTCCGAATAGTCAGCGTTAAAGTCACGTCTGTTTCCTATAAACAGGGGAATCCTGAATCCGAAAAAATCAAGATAGCTTTTTCTTATTTTCTTTGTATATTCCTTCTTCTCAGATTCAAAAAATCTTATAAATTTTTCCTTCTCAACATAGTCACCTATGATTTCTCCTTCTGCATGAGCTACAGTAAAATCATTCTGATCGTTTACCTGTATACCACTGATAAGCACGTCTCCCTTTGCTACAGCACTTCCCTCTGCGACTTCGCACTGTCCCCTGTGAAGTCTGACGCTTACTATCTGAGCGTCACGTACAGATACTATGTTGCATGGTATATTGCTGTGAACACTTCCCTCGTTGTGTTCAAACTCCTTGACGTCAACTATTATTTTTCCGCCTCTGTTCCTGATAGCGACCCATGTCAGATCTTCTATGGCCCTTTTTACTTCAAACTCTGCCAAAGAAAGATCAAGAAAAGGAATAAACGCACCATGCTTTATTCCGTTATCCTCAAGCGCTTCAAGAATCTCACTGTCTGACACATAACTGTTTCCGTTCACCTCTATCCTGAGAGCAATGTTTGACATAGCAAGAATAAAAAACGCCGTAAACACCATACCTATAACAATACCGTATCTGGCTCTGTATCTCATAACCTTGTACACACCGCTGTTATACTGCTCAAGATACATATCTATTCTGTATTTTAACGCTTCCTTCTTAAGCTTTTCAAGATCGGTATAGTATATTTTTCCTGAGTATTCACCATGACTGCATCTCTGGGATATACATATTATATCCGACTCATGTACAGCGTTTATAAACTCTGTAAGTCTTGTTCCTCTTGCAGTGAAGCTTACTATTCTTCTTATTTTCATATGAACGTTTTCTTCCTCCCGGGTATTTCCGAAAGCACTACGGATTCTATATGACCGTATACGTCTATTCCTTCCTTATTGAAATCATTTACGCAAAGCTCTCTTCCCCATATTTCTGCCATCAGCCCTCCGAGGTCTGCCTTCAGATAAATATCGTTATACTCTACAATCCTTTTGCAGCTGCTGAGTACGACCTTTCTGTTATCATATATCTGAATATTTGTTCCGAGTGCAAAAATTTCTTTTCCATTCATCCTTCCATATCCCTTTCTGAAGTTTTGCTTATAGCAAACGGCTGATTTATATTTTGCATTTACTATATAAAAATTATATTAATAAATCCCGAATCTAATTCATATAAATTTTATCAGCAGTAAAAAAAGGAAGCGTTTTTATAGTGAAAGTCGGATTTATTTTGACTTTCACTATGATTTCTGAAGGGAGAGAATGCTATATGCTTTTTGTTTTATTCACAGTCATAGCCGGTATAATGTATTATGATTCTCTTGTTTCGGAGATAAGCTTTTCTGTACAAAAATGTCTCGGGACAGTCGTTCCATCTCTTTATGGCTCAATGATAATAGCCTGTCTTGTAACAGAAAGCAGGCTGCATGTGGTTTTAGGAAAAATTTTTTCCGTACCTGCACGTTTCATATTCAGGATGCCCCCCGAAATATTTTCTGTTTTTCTCATATCAAATATTTCAGGGTATCCGACCGGAACAAAGCTTCTTAAGGATATGCTCAACAAGGGAGAAATCTCAGAAAGCGATTTTGACAGATACTGTTCCTGCTGTTTTTCTGCAGGACCTGCATTTGTTACAGGTACAGCGGCTTCGTTTATGTCAGGCTCTGTAGGTTTAGGGACTCTTATTTTTCTCTCAAACCTCTGCGCAAATTTTTTAGCAGCATTTATTATAGGAAGAAAGTCCCCTGTCCCTCCGCGCAGAACGCAGAAAGTAAAATGCACCGCCAACTGCTCTGTAATACTCAGAGCTGTTGACAGTGCGTCTCACGGCATGCTTCAGATGTGTTCTGTTATAGTAGCTTTTTCTGTTTTCAAGACAATTATAGTAGAGAGCGGAGCGGCAGGACTTATAGCCTCGCTGATATCCGGTATGACAGGTCTTTCCGAATCGCAGAGCCGGGCGGCAGTACTTTCTTTTATAGAAATAACAAACATATCAGAGCTAAACGGCAGCTCTGCAGCAGTAACATCACTTATGGCGGCTCTCTTTTCAACAGGAGGGATCTGCGTTATAATGCAGATCTTCTCTATAGCAAACGAACATCTTAACAGGATAAACTTTTTGAAGATGCGTCTTTTCAGTGCTTGCGGATCTTTTTTCATTTTCCGCATGCTGTACGGAATTTTTTTCAGAAACGCTGCTGTTTCAGCCTCATCGTTCTGTATCCACCCACCGGGACAATCGTTTCTTCCCTCGATACTGATAATCATGATGAGCATAATGCTGATATCCACAGACAGATGCAAAAAAACGTAAAGGCTGTACATCTATAAACGTACAGCCTTTATTTTTTTATTTTTCCATGCTTTCTGTGCCAAAGCCCAATCCGTCAATCTTTAAGAAATCATCCTCTTCAGGCTCAGGAATTCTTGCTCCGCATGTACCGCAGAACTTGAACTTTCCGTTTACCTCTGCCTTACACTGAGGACAGATCTTGAAGCCCTTCATGTTATGTAAAGCAAAAAGCATCTTCTGGATTCTGCGCTTACGTGTATTGACATCATCGCAAAGTATACGAAGCTCTGAAAAATCCTTGTTTGAAGGATCCATACCATAGAACTTCTCGCCTATCTCTGCAAAGATCTCAATGATTCTTTCTCTCTCATATACGATCTTTCTCTTGAGATTAGCTACCTCCTGCATATTTTTTGTCTTTTCGTTTACAGTTCTGCTTGTTGCGTTTACAACATCTAAAATACTCATTAGTTTATTCAACCCCTAAAAATTAAAATATTACGCACAAGACAAGCTTACAGAAAAATACACTTACCGTTCCGAAGCTGTCCATATAATATATATTATAACGTGATATCGGAACTATGTCAAGTTTATTGATTAAAAAATCGTTTCATCCGACCACAGCATCCGGAACGTCATTTTCATTTTCTGATTCTATTTTTATGATAAGCTTATTCGGAAGACAGGCTATCGGAAGAGCCGAAGACGATATGTGACCTGTTTTTACACACACCTTATCAGGACATGAAGCTTCGAGAACGCATATTTTTCCTTCCTCTACTCCTATGATATTATAGCCTCCGTCTGTATCTACCCTTATAGTAAAGCTTTCCTTCACCTCATCAAGCTCTATACTTCTTATAAGCTCACCGTCACTGTATATAAGTGCTGTCTTGTTTTCTGTTTTACGGTTTAAAATAAAAAACGACAGCAAAACCGATAAAACAAAAATAAAAGCTATAACGCCGCCGAGCACTTTGATTCCCCGGCTTTTTCTTTCTTCCATGATCCTCACTCCCGCCTGAGTTTACTCATCTGAAAAAAATCGGGAACGGATCAAAGTTCCCGTTCCCGAATAAAATGCTTTTATAAAAATAATGCTTAAGCCTTGCCAACAGAACCGAAAAGTTCCATCTTTTCCTTAACTGTAGCCTTGATAGCTTCAAAGCCAGGAGCAAGAAGCTTTCTTGGGTCGAAGCCCTTACCCTGCTGATCCTTGCCTGCTTCAACATACTCTCTTGTAGCTGCAGCAAATGCAAGCTGGCACTCTGTGTTAACGTTGATCTTAGCAACGCCGAGTGAGATAGCCTTCTTGATCATGTCTTCAGGGATACCTGTACCGCCGTGGAGAACGAGAGGCATATCGCCAACCTTGTTCTTTACTGCTTCAAGAGTCTCGAAGCTGAGACCTGCCCAGTTTTCAGGGTACTTGCCGTGGATGTTACCGATACCTGCAGCGAGCATTGTAACTCCGAGATCAGCTATAGCCTTGCACTCATCAGGATCTGCACATTCGCCTGCGCCTACAACACCATCTTCTTCGCCGCCGATAGAACCAACTTCAGCTTCAAGTGAAACGCCGAGAACGTCACATGTATTTACAAGAGCTGTTGTCATCTTGATGTTTTCCTCGATCGGATAGTGTGAACCGTCAAACATGATAGATGAGAAACCTGCGTTTATACAAGCCTTTGCACCTTCAAAAGAGCCGTGGTCAAGGTGAAGTGCAACAGGAACAGTGATACCGAGCTCTTCGAGCATACCGTTTACCATGCCTACAACTGTCTTGTAACCGCACATATACTTACCTGCACCCTCGGAAACGCCGAGAATAACCGGTGACTGAAGCTCCTGTGCTGTGAGAAGGATAGCCTTTGTCCATTCGAGGTTGTTGATGTTGAACTGGCCTACTGCATACTTACCTTCTCTTGCTTTATTAAGCATTTCTTTAGCTGATACTAACATTATCAAAATTCCTCCGTAAGAAATTAAATTTTTTTAACACATATAATTATACCTTAAACCAAGAAAAAAAGCAATTGTTTTGCAAAAAATAATTAAATATTTTTATCCATACTCTTTAAAGATAATTTTCCGAGGTTCACAGCCCAGTAATAAACCGGTATTGTGAGAAATAACAGCCAACCCGGATGCCACAGTTCAAAAACAAATCCTATGAAAAAATAAAATATCGATACAAGAGCCGGATAACAGAATATATTTGCATTTTGTTTATGTATAGCCGTAAGCGTAGTATAGTAAAGCGGAACCGTCAGAAAAATCATCCACATAGGATGCCATAGTTCAAACAATGCACCGCTCATGACAAACGCAAATGCTGCAAAAACCGGATACGGAAACAACATCATTTTTTTATAGAGTTTCTTGTCCGACTGCAGTCTGAAAAAAGCTGATTTATAAACAGCTTCTGCACCAGAAGCTGTGTTTCTGCTTTCGTATGTTTCTTCTTCACCAAGATATTTTCCAAGGTCATTGTCGGATTTTTCAACTCTTATATCAGGTGTGTCAGGTTTATCGGCATAACAGTTCCCCGATACATCAGGGTATATTTCCTCAGAAGAAGAGTTTTCAGGATACATTACTCTTTCAGTTTTTTTTTCAGGGTTCCTGTCACTATAGCTTTCCTTTTTCAGACTTATATCTGAACGCGGAGCATTATCCTGTACTTTTATTCCTAAAAGCAAATCAAGCGAAATATTGTATATCCTTGCCAGTGCTATAAGGTTACCGGTATCAGGAGAGGCCTCCGCCCTTTCCCACTTTGATACGGACTGGCGGCTTATTCCGAGCTTTTCTGCAAGCTCTTCCTGTGACAAACCATTCTGTTTTCTTAACGCAAGAAGTTTTCCTGCTATTTCTTTATTCATTATTTTGCTACCCCTTTTACTGTTTTTATCAATAGTGAAATTCCGTGTTTTTCACTGTTATTGATTATATAACAACCGGATGACTTTTTCTATACATTTCAGTTTGCATTTTTAAAAATATTTTTTCGCAACCAACGGTTGCATTATTCTCAAACCGGCAGATACATTAAAAATCTCACTCAGAATAAAGGTAAAAATCACCGTCTGTCTTCACAAGAAGCATTTCACGGGGAAGCGTTGTTTTATTACTGCGTCCTCTTGCTATTTCAAAATAATGTAATGTGTAGAGATCCTCGATCTCAACTTCCGTACCAAACTTGTCAGAAAGAAGCCCCTCGAAGCTCTCTATTGATTCGTCGTTTATCTGGGATACAGAATCAACAGAAGCAAACATATAGAAGTTATCACCGTATGATTCGGATACCGTATCGAGTATTTCCTTCATGTATTCGTCTGTTGTCTGACCATGTTCCTTTATCTCCTTTTCAAGAGCCTCTTTGTAAAAATCAAAAAACACAGAGGAATGCATATCATAATCAAGCGAGGTTATTCCGCCGTAGTATTTTTCAAAAAGCTCCAAAGATATTTTTTTTATACCTTCAGCATCCGTACAGTATCTGTCCTCAGAAATCCCCTTTTCCTTTGCGGATTTTTTTTCATCATCAGAAAGCTCTTTGCTTTCCGTACCTGACTGTGAAGCGCTATCAGTGCTTTCAGTCGTCGAAGAGGTCTTGTCTCCCGAGCATCCGCAGACCGCAGCTCCGATGGCAAACACCATTATAAACGATAATATTTTTTTCATAAAAAAATCAATTCCTTTCAGAAATAACACCTCTTGTTGCTGTAAACGAGAAGTATATTTTTCGTTCTCTATAATTATATTGTCACTAAAAAAATTTGTCAACATATATCAAAAATCATTTAGTCAGAAACAGCCGGAAAATAAAACTGCCGCATTTTTTTACAAGAAGCCCTAATAACTCCGACAAATTAAAAGTATATTTTACACAAAATACTAAGGTTTTTGTTTATAGATTTTTATTTCCTGTGACTCAAATATGTTAGTTTTCACATATTTTTTTGATAACCAAAAAATATTTTGATTATTTTGCTATCCGTTTTTTGCTTATTTATCTCATTTTATGGAGAATTATACGGCTTATTAGCTAAATAACCGCATCTCAAAATTTATGTTTTTAACAAAAATATTTCCCGACAATAATAATTATTGACATTTCAGTCAAAAGAGTATATCATATAGCTTATAGAGATTACATATATTGATTAACAAAAATTTTTCCTGACAAACGAGGTAACGATCATGAGAAAATTATTTTGCAGAACAATATCATTTTTTCTATCATCAGCATTTGTATTTTCCGGCTGCATATCTGCGGGAGCTTTTGAAATAAGAAACACTGAACCGCAAAGAGATGAAAAAGCACCGGAATATATATATTATTACAGTGACGAAAATATTTTCCAGAAAATAGGCTACGGAATGGCCAACTGCACGGCATATGCCTGGGGACGTATATTCGAAATTCTCGGCGAAAAACCAAATCTCTCAACAAACAACGCCGGAAGATGGTATACCCACAATATAAACAATCACATATACTCATACGGCTCCGTACCGAAACCGGGCGCTGTTGCCTGCTGGGACAAGTTTGACAACGTAAACGGCCACGTCGCAGTAGTAGAGGAAGTATCTGATGACAGAAGCCTCGTTACACTCAGCGAATCACAATGGAACGGACAGAACTTCCGCTCCTACGAACAGACATCAGACAGCACGGGATTCTGGAGAGGATACAGATTTTTAGGATATATTTATCCTGACGATACATCAGCAGTTTTTTACGGCGATATGTTCAGAATAAAATCAGCCGATGAAGCTACAGCACTCGCTTTTTCAGATGACTCACAGCTCTCATCCGTATCAGCAGCCAAAGCTTCCTATGAGCAGAACTTCAGGTTCGAGCCGCTCGGTGACGGAAGCTACAGAATATGGTCTGCATCAGAAGATCTTGTTCTGAGCGACAATAACGGTAATGTTACATTTTCAGAAGACTGCAGCACTGAAGCTTCAAAGTGGAAAATCATGAAGGATCTCGGCGGCAGATATTCAATATGCAAGGCTGATAATCCTGAGCTTGTTCTCTCTCTTTCTGAAGGCACAGCAGTTGTTTCCGAATATGCAGCTTCAGATTCTCAGCTCTGGAATCTGTCACGTATAACAGGAATAACTCCACTTGAGAAAACTGATCGTGAGCTTGTTCTGACTCTTGACTGTACAAACGCAAGAACCTCATACATGACAGATGAATTTCTTGATCTTTCAGACGTATCCTTCATGATAAACGGAAGAGTGCTTGAAAACATAGATATATCAAAGCTCAATACCTTTTATGATTTTTCAGCAGCAGGCGAAACGACTATAACTCTTGACTATGACGGTCTGCAGGCTGCCTATACCGTTACTGTTTCAGTACCTCCCGAGGGACTTGAGGATACAAGAAACAATGCAATGTTCCTCTCAATAACAAAACACCTGCTTGAAACAGAAAAAACAGAATATTCAGAAGAATACGACCTTAACCATGACAGTATCATAAATTCAGTAGATATGGTACTTTCATATGCTGTAAACTAAAAAGCTCCCCGGTTATCACTATAAGATAACCGGGGTTTTTACTTTGCAGACAATCTCAGCCTGAGTTTTAGTGAACGCAGAAATTTTTTGTTTACAGAAGCTCACCAAGATACATAGTTATTTTGCTCTGAATCTTCTTGGCCGCTTCTTCAGCTGAAATACTTCCGTTCATAAACTCTTCAGCGCATTCAACCGCTATCTGTTCAAGACGGCAGTACATTATATCTGAAAAAACAGGCATATCGAGATAATCCTCGTATTTTTCCAGAAGCTCAGAAGCGTTTGTTTCCAGATATATCAAATTCGTTTTTGCACTTTCGATAGCTTTTTGCCTGATTGTAGATACGCCCTGAGTATTATTATCAAAGAAAGTTTTTATAAACTCAAGAGCTGCCTGTTTATTCCGGCAATTTTCCGTTACAGAAAAACAGAATCCCGGAATAATATATCTTTTTCCTCCGTTTTCAGACGGGTAACCATACACATAGGGAGTTATCATACCGTCCCCGTGTTCATAATTCAGCACTGAGTAAAAGTCATTAAATTCGCTTGCGTATTCAACTATAAACTGAGAATTGTAATAGCCATAATCTGTATCCTCATACATGTCTTCCGTCACAGAATTTTCCTTGATAAATTCAAGAAGCTTTACAAAAGTTTCGTTGTCAAGCTCGCACTTTCCGGTTTCAAAATCAACATGATCATGTGCATATGAAAGGAAAAGCATCCTGAACACTTCATAAAACGATGAGCTGTAAAATACAGGATCAGCGTTTTCACCACAGCTCATAAGTGCATCGTAATCCCACTTCAGAGGCTCGTTCTGACCAAACATAGAAGAAGAATAATGATACACAGGAAGAGTAAAGAGATTGTCCTTATATGTGAACTCATCAATAATATTCTGTGAAAAATCAGATATATCAAGATCAGGATCGTTTTCGATAAGCTTCTTATGATCTGTAAAAAGTCCGCTCACTATACTTGATGAAAGCTCCATATCATCTATGAGAATTATATCGGGTATGTCCCCTTTTATTATATCATTAGCAAGGTTTTCGGAATCCTTACCGAATACATCGTAGTTATACTCTTCCAGATACTTCGAATAATCCTTTACAACTACACGGTACTCATCATTCTGAAAATTAAAATCAGTTACATTTTCCTTGACATCTTCGGAAGAACCGGAAACAGCCAATGTAATGATCCTTTTTGAGTTAAGCTGCGCAAGTCTTTCCTCTGAAGCTTTTTCAAGGACACGCCCTCCGTGCACTGCTATCTCAGAAGGCGAGAGAACAGCAATACCTAAACTCAAAAGTTCGCCACTGAAACCTTCATACGGCCATTCATAGTCGTTGATAGAAATAATCTCTTCCGAAGAAGCGTCTTCTGACTTGTATCCATAGACCGCACAATCTTTTCTGTAGAAGAAGCTATACCCACTGTTGCCTGCACATATAAAGTCATTCATAGGAACAGCAAGCTCTGTACTCTCCAACTCATATGTATCTGTGTTTATTTTCACAAGTTTGTATTTCCCACCATCAGATACACACACATAAACTGAATGGTCAGAATCATAGAACATCGAGCTTACATATTCATAATCCGAAAGCGGAATTGTCTTCCTGATGCTTCCATCCTTGTTGAAAACTGTAATACTTAAAAAGTTATAGAGAGCATCCTCATCCGAGGCAGGACAGAGCAGGAGAAGATTATCATTTTTATCTACAGAGAAACCGCACGCACCGGTTTCACGATGATAACGCGGCAGACTCACCACAAGCTCACTGTTGCCGTCTTCACCAAGTCTGTATACTGATACCAGCGTACTTTCATATGCACCGTATTCCTCATCAGCTCTGATTTCATATTTTGAAGTCACATAGTATAGGTCTCCGTTCTCCGATATGTCAGCAAACACAACAGATCCTGCAGCAGAATCATACTCTGTTATTTCTCCTGTATTTCTGTCAACCTGATAGAACTTTGGAACTCCGGCAGATGAAAGCAGAAGATATATATTTCCTTCTGATATATTTCCGTATACAAAACTTTCATCAAGTCCCGGAACAGACTCCTGACGTATAATACATTCCTTTGCGTCTTCGAGGTAATCATATCCGAAAACTTCACCGTTTGATACGTATACCATGTCGTATTTTTCAGACGGACCTATGAGATCTCCGGAAACATAAAGATCGTATGTTCCCACAAAGTCTCCTGTTTCAGATGAAAAAACCTCGACTTTTACATTTCCGTATCCACAGCAAAGTACAAGGTTACCATCCTTATCAACAAAAAGATTAGTAACGTTCTGTTCTTCTTCAATAGCGATATCACCGGTAACATCCGTAAGCCTGCCATCATCTTCAACTCTCAATATATTTGCTGTAGCATATTTTTCACATGGTACAAGATATATCTTACCGTCATCAGACATACAAAAAGCGTAAATAAACCTTTTGTCCATTCCGAGAGTTTTAATCTCTTCGGAAACGTCAAAACTCTTTACAAGCTCAAGCTTTTTATTATATACAATTATCTCTCCACCGTTTTTTCCACCCTGCAGACAAATATTTCCCTGACTGTCAACATCCATACCATGTGGGAAAAACTTTGTTTCTACCGAATCGGTTTTTCCCGATTCTATATCATACCGGCAAAGCAAAACTGAGTCTTCACTCTCCTGAAGATATACAACACAGTCTTTTCTGCGAATGATCTCTACCGCTTCCTGAGGAACCTCTCCTGCCTGCTCGTCATACGCTATACTGCCGCTGACGGAATCAACCTGATACAAAGCGAATTCCATTGCCTCATCGTAACCGTTATACAGATTATCAGCATAAAATATACTCTGTTCATTTGCCGCAACCGGAGCTGCATACTGATGTACATCCCCGTACTCTCTTACGTCATAATACTTTTCAATAACCGTAGTATTTTTATACTCTTCTTTCTTCTCAACAGCAACCGGCTTTATTGCCTCTTTTTCTGTTGCCGTTTCTTTTGAGCATGAAGCTGCCGACAGCATCATAGCCGCAGAAATCATAATACAAAATAATTTTTTTACACTCATTTTTATTACTCCGTTCTTTCTATTTTTTCATTCCAGATTTTTTTCTTTGCCATATCTTCCTCTGTAAGCCTTATAGCTACTCTGCGTGAACATTCATAGACAAAATCAATACTGTAGCTGGTGGAATTTCCTTCTATATTTATAGCTGCCGATGTTTCCGGGATATCCGATTCATTTTCAAATGCACGGCATGGTATAGTACTGCTTATATTATAAATACAAAGCGCCTCCGGTTCTCCGTCACTTATGCTGTACATATATATCTTATCCATGCGCACATTCTGCTCATTTATGTTATAAGTATCAAGAGACCTGCGTATTGTTTTTCCCTCATACACAACATCACCCATTCTGTTCTGGAACGCCGATTCAACATCGCGTACTCCCGATAACGCACTGTGTTCACCCTTGAAGATATCCACTTTATCAATACTTTCCGAAAACTCATCAGGAACACTTCCCCTACTTGTCATATAAGCTGATATCTTACCGTCATTATCATACCACAGAACATACGCCTCTTCTGTATATATCTTCCTCTTACCGTCTGAAACGGTATACACATAAACCTCAGCTGTGGAAAGATCATATGACTCATCGGGCATAAGTCCTGCTGCTCTGAAGCACTCATTGCCGTACTTTTCCTCACCAAAGCTGTATATCTTCTCACACTGCTCTGTTCGTTCAAGTATATCTCTGCACACACGGCTAAAATCATCCATATTCCCCTCAGTATAATACATCCTGCCAGCAAATGAAATTACAAGCAAAACAGATGCCGCACATACAGATATTGTAGGAATCCTTCTGAAAAACGATCTTTCACCCTGTACGACATGTACCTTTACTTCCCTGTTTACATCGGGGGTAAACTGTTTTTCTTCCGGCACCTCAGAGTTAAAAAGCAATCTCATTGCATTTTCAAGCTCATCCTCAGACATAGTTTTCTTCACCCTCCATCACCTCTCTGATAAGTTTTTTCGCCTTGTTAAGTCTTGATTTTACTGTCCCTTTGGGGATTCCGACCAGCTTTGCAGTGTCCTCCTCCGAATAATCGTTAAAATACCTCATAACAAGTATGGTACGGTATTTTTCCGGAAGCCTGTTTACAGCTGAAAGAAGCTCCTTATACCTGCTGTCATAAGGACATTCCGTTTCAGGAATACATTCAAAAAACAGGTCATACTCGTCCTCGTTTTCAAAAGAAATTGTTTTTGAGGTATATCTTCTTCTGAGATTTGTTTTGTATGTATTTATGCATATCCTGAATATCCATTTTGCAAAATCCATATCAGGATTATATTTTTTAAAATATTTTATCGCTCTCAGACATGTATCCTGAAAAAGATCCTCTGCGTCATGACGATTTATACAAAGGTTTATGCAGAGTCTTGTCAGACGTTCCCTGCAGTTTTCAAGCTGATATCCGATATCTGAATTGCTGTGCACAGTTTTCTCCTTCCTGTTTTTTTAGCGCCTGATATACAATACCTTTTTTTATCCCAAAAGGTTCAAAAAAAAATAATTTTTTTCAAAAAAACTTACAGACACAAAAAAGATGCTGCCTTACGGCAACACCTGTTCTGAAAATATTATAGTGAACGTCAGAACAAATCTGTCGTTCACTATATCTTTTTTTATAACATCACTCTGATTCTGATGCTTTTCCGACAAGAGTCATGGTCTTGTATATCCTGTGAAATTCTTCACGGTGCAGCTGAAAATCCTCAGATGGTGCAACACAGGTAAGAACGTAGGATCTGCCTTCACCCATAACATAAGCAGAAAGACATGATAAATTTTTTATTCCGCTGTCAAGAGAAAGACTATAGTCGAACTCTATTACATGAACAGTTGTGTTCAGAAGCTCCTCTTCGTATTCTTCTCTTATCCTGAACGAATCAGTTATGTCTTTATAGGATTCTATCGCATAGTAAACATAGTTTGCAAGATCGTTATCAACAGTCTCTGATGTAAGGCTTACCTGAGCGTTGTTTTTCGAATATACAGTGTAGTATTCGTTCTGGGTGCTTACATAGTCCTCCGGGACATAGACTGCTATACCGGGAACGGATGTATTTTCCCATATCTTCATTCCTTCTGTGAGAGACTCATACTCACGGTTTCCTTGTTTTGCAGAGAAAAAATAAAAAAACACAATCACCGCTGCGGCAACCATGATAACAGCAGAAAAAACAGCTATAATTTTTTTATTACTCAATTTATGTTTTCTTCCTTTTTTAAAAATAAAAAATGAGTAAGCCTGTAAGCCGGGTTCTGTCGTGTGCGATAATTTATCTAGGATCTGCGTCGCCGCAGACCTCAAGCCGTCATTACAGGTTTATCCACCGAGCAGATGTTAAGATAAACTGTACCAATAGACGTTGCATCGGACAGGGTTTACATGGCAGTACAGTCTCCTGTACTCCGGTGAGCTCTTACCTCGCCTTTCCACCCTTACCGTAAAAAATACGGCGGTATATCTCTGTTGCACTTGCCCTAAGGTCGCCCTCGGCTGCCGTTAGCAGCTGCCCCGCTCTGTGATGCCCGGACTTTCCTCATGAACATGAAACGTTCATGCTATCGCATAGCTTACTCATCTATCAATATATATTTTACACTTTTGAGGGCATATTGTCAACGGTTGTCCTGATTTTTTCTGAATATATTTTCTTTTGTGCAAGCAGTGTTTATATCACTTGCAAAAACTGTAATAAAATTGTAACCTTTTCATTTGTTATCAAACATATGTTTAAGTTGATTACAGTGCAACTTCACGATTAACGGATTTATGCGGATTTGCAAGTATCAAAGCTCGTCCCTGCATTTTACAACAGCTGTATTATTTCAAAAAAATAACCGCAGACGTACTCTCCTCAATACTTTTTTATGATATTTTCAGGATTTAATATTGATTTTTTTCTTAAAATAAATTATAATAGTCTACGTGAGTGGTCTCTGACCACATTATCAGTTCAGTTTAATGCCTTGCACATCCGCTGACTACGTCAGCCCCGTGCATATCGGCTAATAGTAAACGAGCATTTCATTTGTCGTTTGCTATGATTTTAAGCTTGTGCTAAAAAAGCATTTTAATGTTTTATTTTTGTAGGAGGTTTTTTAAAATGGCTTTATCAAACGCATATCTTAAGGATGTTTTCGAAACAGTAAGCAAGCGTAACTGCGGAGAGAAGGAGTTTCTTCAGGCAGTTTCAGAGGTTCTCGAAAGTCTTGAACCTGTTATCGAAAAAAGACCTGACTTAGTTGAAGCAGGTGTTATCGACCGCATCGTTGAACCTGAAAGAGTTATCATCTTCAGAGTTCCGTGGGTTGACGATAACGGCAAGGTACAGGTAAACCGTGGTTTCAGAGTACAGTTCAACTCTGCTATCGGACCTTACAAGGGTGGTCTCAGACTTCATCCATCTGTTTGCGCTTCAGTAATCAAGTTCCTCGGTTTCGAACAGATCTTCAAGAACAGCCTTACAGGTCTCCCTATGGGCGGCGGTAAAGGTGGTTCAGACTTCGATCCTAAGGGCAAGTCAGATATGGAAATCATGCGTTTCTGCCAGAGCTTCATGACAGAGCTTTCCAAGCACATCGGCGCAGATACTGACGTACCTGCAGGCGATATCGGTGTAGGCGCACGTGAGATCGGTTATCTCTTCGGTCAGTACAAGAGACTCAGAAACGAGTTCGTAGGCGTACTTACAGGTAAGGGACTCACATACGGCGGCTCGCTTGCAAGAAAGGAAGCTACAGGCTACGGTCTTTGCTACTTCACCTCCGAAATGCTTTCATGCATGGCAAATACAAGCTTCGAAGGCAAGACAGTTGTTGTTTCCGGTTCAGGAAACGTTGCTATCTATGCTACAGAAAAGGCAACAGAGCTTGGCGCAAAGGTTGTTGCTCTCTCAGATTCAAACGGATATATCTACGATCCTAACGGAATCCAGCTCGATATCGTAAAGGATATCAAGGAAGTTAAGAGAGGCAGAATCAAGGAATACGTTGACAGAGTTCCGGGTTCTACATACACAGAAGGCTGCAAGGGTATCTGGACAATCAAGTGCGACATTGCTCTTCCATGTGCTACACAGAACGAAATCGACAAGGAATCTGCAGAAGCTCTCGTTGCTAACGGCGTAATGTGCGTATCTGAAGGTGCAAACATGCCTTCAACTCCTGAAGCTATCGAAACATTCCAGAAGGCTGGCATACTCTTCGGACCTGCTAAGGCTGCCAACGCAGGCGGTGTTGCTACATCAGGGCTCGAAATGTCACAGAACTCAGAGAGACTCAGCTGGACTTTTGAAGAAGTTGACGCTAAGCTCAAGGGCATCATGATAAACATCTTCCACAATGCATACAATGCTGCTAACGAATACAGCCAGGCAGGAAACCTTGTTGCAGGTGCAAACATCGCAGGCTTCCTCAAGATCGCTGAAGCTATGAAGGCTCAGGGCGTTTGCTGATAAATAAAACATTTTACAATAAAAAGTCTGTTCCTATCACGGAGCAGACTTTTTTTGCTTATCTTTATAGTGAACGAAAAAAACAGATCTGACTTCCACTATAAATATATTTTCATTCTTGACCACAATATTCGTATGTGTTATAATACCCTAATAGATATAAAAAAATAAATCTATTAAGTAAATCCAAAAATATTTTTTACACTTACTATAATCAAGGAGAAGATAACATGCTTCATATCGCTGTATGCGACGATGAAAAAAAACTTGCTGACAGCAACAGAACAGTACTTGAATCAGTACTTAAGGAACTTGGAGAACCTGCCGAAATCACTGTATATACTGACAGCAGCAATCTGCTTTATGATATTACAGAAGATGGTTTTCATTATGATCTGCTGCTTTCAGATATTGAAATGCCTCAGATCTCAGGAATGGAACTTGCTGAAAAGATAAAGAGCTTTCTTCCTGAAATACGTATATTTTTTATAACATCGCATATTGAATATGCGATTGACGCCTTTGAACTGTCGATTTTCAGATATATTCCAAAATCAGAAATTGAAAAACGGCTTCCGTCTGCAATAAAAGACGCAGTTTCTCTTATAAATATAGAAGCAGACAAGAGCTATGTCATTCAGTCCAAGGGAAGATTTGAAAAAATCCCCTTCAAAAATATCCTGTATATAGAACGTGACGGAAAAAACGCTGCAATCAATACAACAGACGGTATTTCCAAAGTACGCAAAAGCCTCCAGACTGTTTTTGACGAGCTTAACTGCGAAGAGTTTATATTTATCGACAGAGGATATATCGTAAATCTCATTCATATCATGCAGATAAAAAACAATGCCGCCGTAATGAAAAACGGAACCGTACTTCCCATAAGCCGTTCACATCTCCAGACAGTCAAGGAAAAGATAAATAGCTATTGGGGGAAAATGATATGACGCTTATCTCCGAAGCTCTTGCTTCCATTATTCATATAATTCTGTGCCTGTTTTTTATAACACGAAAAAAAACAAGTTTAAAAATCCTCATCATATCCGCTTTGGGAACAATAATTTCATGCGCTGCTATACTTGCCTCAGGCTTATCTTTTTTATACTTATCCTTTTTTGAAATTCTTATCGTCATGCTCTGTCTCAGGCTTACCGACAAAACAGAAAAAAGAAAAGAACTGTTTTTCTGCATCATGTATGAAATCGGAGTTTCCATCTGGATATTTATTTTTGGAGAATCACTCGCAGCTCTTTCTGACAGAAGCTGTTTTTCAGACAGAAACGCACTGTCAGGACAACTTCCCTTATGGATCACAAACATCCTTCTTATTGTTATTGCCATATTTCTTTATAAAGGCAAAGAAATAACCCTGCAAGCGGTATCCTTCATGTCGGTTTCAAGTATTTTAGGAGTTGTTACTCTTTCGGAAGATACAGCCGCCCCGAACGATATAACATTTACATATCTTATACTCTCAGTTATTCTCCTTGCAGGAATTATGGTTTACAGAACCAACAGACAGTATGAAGCAGAAAAGGAACTTGCTGAATTGAAGGAAAAACAAGCAGAACTTATGGAACGTGATTATACCGTTCTTAACAAAGCTTATTCAGAAAATGCAAAAATCTTTCATGATATGCATAACCATATAGGTACAATACGCAACCTGCTGACAACTGAAAAATACGACAAGGCGATCGAATATCTCGATGATCTTCAGAAACCTGTAAGCAATATTGCTTCAACCGTATGGACAGGCGATGAAACCGTGGATTATCTCATAAACAGCAGAATTGCCGCCTCAGAAAAAGAAAAAATCAACTTCGAAACACATATTGAATTTCCGAAAGGCACAAATATCAGCGGTGCAGATCTATGTGCAGTGCTTGGTAATTTACTCGACAACGCCTTCGATGCCGTAAGACAGGACAGCGTCAGGAAAAACCGTAGTATAAAGCTTATAATACGAAGAATAAACCATATGCTTATCATAAAAGTAGTAAATACATTTAACGGAAAGATTATAGTTTCAGATAGTAAACTTAAAACCACCAAAACCGATGGCAGACTTCACGGCTGGGGTATGGAAAGTGCACGCACAGCCGCTGAAAAATATGACGGAACAATAGTAACTACTGCTGAAAACGGAATTTTCACAGTGGTTGCAACCTTATCCTTTTAAACAATTTACGGACAGAAAACAGCCGTTTGCGGACATTTGCGCAGACGGCTTGTTTTTATGTTATTATGTAATCACAACCAAAAACACAAACGGAGGAAACATCATGAAACAAACTTATATAAGAACAATTATAGGAATCATCTGGCTTATAGCTGCAGTATCAGGTCTTATTACCGCCAACTTTTTGATGACAGCTATCGGCGGAATTATCGGAATCATTTATTTGATCTCTGCAAACAACATAAGAAAAAAAGAAAAGGATAATAAAGAATGAGCGAAAAAATCTTAGAAATAAAGAACCTTAACGTATGGTACAAAAAAAGAAACAGCATAATTTCTGATCTTTCCTTTCACCTTGATAAAAATGAAATTGTGGGACTTATCGGACTTAACGGAGCAGGAAAAACTACATTGATAAAGGTTCTTTCAGGACTGCTTGAAGGCTACAATTACGACAGTATATGCTTTGACGGAAATCCGTTCAGTTTTCGTGACAGCAAATTCAAAAATCAAAGATATACGGTTTTTTCAGAGGACTATTCATTCGGATACTTCACCTTCAGAGAGTATCTTTCATACGTTTTTTCAGCCTACAGCAAAAAGCTTCCTGATGTTTCGGAGCTTGTGGCAGGGTTTCACTTCGAGAAGTATGAAAACAAGCTGTTGAAGGATTTATCCATGGGCAACAGAAAAAAGGTAAACCTTATAACAGCATTTGCCCTTAAGACTCCCATTTTGTTCCTCGATGAGCCTGTAAACGGACTGGATTTTCAAAGCACGGAGTTTCTATACAGTCTTATTTCAGGATACAAGGAACATGGTACTATTCTTTTTTCATCACATATTGCCGAAAGCATAACTCTTACATCTGACAGAGTTATGGTACTCGATAACGGAAAAATCTCTCACAGCTTTTCAGGCGAAAAAATAACCACCGAAAGTATAAGAAAGGTATTAAGGCTTGACAATGTTATTTAACGTATTCAAAAGAAAACTGTTCGGAAACAGCTTTGAAAAAATATTAAAATATATAATCATCTGCATTGCTGTTTTCTTTGGAATGCAGATGGCGGAGATCAGTATTCATATTGCTGATTATATAAAATATCTTATGTCGGGTACTTTTACTGCAGGAATCATATGGCATTCATTATCATCTGACAATACCGCAGAGCTGAGCGGTATTGCGATGCTTCCGTTCAGCCGGCGTCACTTTACATTTTCATATATAAGCACTTACGGGCTTTACACAGTGATTACAAAGTCAGCACTTTTAATTTCGGTAATGTCGGCGGTATCCATACCTGACACAACAGAAATC
This sequence comes from Ruminococcus sp., assembly GCA_015066815.1. Lineage (GTDB taxonomy): Bacteria > Bacillota > Clostridia > Oscillospirales > Ruminococcaceae > HUN007. The sequence goes on along the minus strand of SVNR01000033.1, from coordinate 1,556 downwards.
CTCGGTATGCTTCTATGCATATTTAACGGCGTTACCGTAACATCAGCTATATATGTCATAAAAAAACACCGCTTTATCTGCTTTATCTGGGCGGCATTCTCTGTATCATCAGTTTTTTCTGAATATACACTGTTTCTTCTTTCCGTAGATTCTGTTATCTCATTAGTTGTACTTATGAATGCTGATCCGTATAATTTTATCAACAGCTTCTCAACTGATACAGGTTTTAAAAGCTCGCACAATCACAGCATATGGAAATACCTGTTACGCTATATTACTGCGCATAATAATTATATTTTTAATACAGTAATAATGTGGGCTGTAGCAATCATTCTTCCGGCTTTTATGATCGAAATTGAAGGAAACAATTTTCTTCCTGCAGGTTTTGCAATTCTTTCAATAAATACGCCTCTATGCGTGCTTATTTCAGCTGATAAATCCCTCCGTGAAGCAATACATTTCCTGCCGTCAGGAACACGGATATTCTGTCTGCCGTACTTTTCTTTCATAGCAGTAAACAATCTTATCTCATATGTTTTTTATCTCATAAGCTTCAGTATACAGGCAGGCGGAACTGAACCGAAAAACATTATACTTGCAGTTATATTTGCTTTATTGAGTGCATCCGGTTCTGTCTTTATGGAAATAAAATTTCCGCTGACAAACTATAAAACCGAAAGTGATTTATGGCACCATCCGAGAAAATATATTGTTCCTTCCATTCTTCTGGTTACTGCAGGAGCAATGTGCCTGGTGTAATTCAAAAAATCTGCAGCTATATAAAACGCTTTTTAGGTTTACAGTAATCTCTGAACTGTCATACTTTTTTCTTATAAAATCTATATTGAATTATTTCGCTTTTCATGGTATAATACATTCTATAACGCAAATTTTTTGCGGAAAAATTTTTTCAGAAAAGCAGGTTTTTATGTGTACAAACTAAATATTGTTCTTTTTGAACCACAGATTCCGCAGAACACAGGAAATATTGCAAGAACGTGTGCTGTTACAGGCGCTTCACTTCATCTTGTAAAGCCTCTTGGATTTGTCATAGATGACAAGAAGCTTAAACGAGCAGGACTTGACTACTGGGATAAGCTTGACATAACATATTATGAAAACACCGATGATTTTTTTGAAAAAAACTCATGTTATTCTGATAACTTTTATTTTTTCACTACTAAGGGAAAGCATAATCACTCGGAAGTCACATATCCCGACGACAATGTCTTTATTATTTTCGGAAGAGAAGACGCCGGAATCGACGAACAGATCCTTCATGACCATATCCGAAGCTGTGTCAGGATACCGATGAGAAATACTCTCAGAAGTCTAAATCTCTCAAACTCTGTAGCTATTGCAGCATATGAGGTTTTAAGACAATGGAACTATCCGGATCTTTGTTCAGAAGGAAAGCTTACAAAGTTCCCATAAAACAAAAAAGAAAGCATTCCTGTAATGAACAAATATGAGGTTTGAAAAAAACAAGACCTTCCGATATAATAGAAGTGTAAGTTGACCGCTTACGACACAACTATTAAACCGGAGGTCCATAT
>SVNR01000086.1 GCA_015066815.1 Ruminococcus sp. | reverse complement strand
CTATCGGTGAGCTTACAGATGGTCTCGTAATAAACCTTGACTCTGTTCCTAAAAAATACGACGGTCTTGACGGCACAGAGATCGCTATTTCCGAATCACAGGAAAGAATGGCTGTAGTTATTGCCGCTGATGATATCGAAAAATTCATGGCAGAAGCAGCGAAGGAAAATATAGAAGCTACAAAGGTAGCTGATGTTACAGATGACAACCGTCTCAGAATGAACTGGAACGGAAAAACCATAGTAAATCTCTCACGTGATTTCCTTAACTCAAACGGTGCTGTAAAGCACACTGATATCGCAATTTCCGAACCGGCTCTCAATATTTCATACAACTATACAGACGATGCTGAAGGCTGGACTTCAATGATCTCTAACCTTAATGTATGCTCACAGAAGGGACTTGTTGAAAAGTTTGACTCAACTATCGGTGCCGGAACTGTTCTTATGCCTTTTGGCGGTGTATATCAGCTTACACCTTCACAGGCTATGGCCGCAAAAATCCCTGTCCTTGACGGTGAAACAACAACAACCTCAATAATGGCCTGGGGTTATAACCCGACTATCAGTGAAAAGAGCCCGTATCACGGTTCTGTTCTTGCTGTTATCGAATCAATATCCAAGGTTGTTGCAGCCGGCGGCAGCTACAAAAAGTGCTGGCTCACATTCCAGGAATACTTCGAGAGAACACAGAACGATCCGTCACGCTGGGGCAAACCTTTTGCAGCGCTTCTCGGTGCACTCAAGGCACAGCTTGAGTTCGGCTGCGGAGCTATAGGCGGAAAGGACTCTATGTCAGGTACTTTTGAAGATATAGACGTTCCTCCTACACTTGTTTCATTTGCCGTTTCTACCGCAAGCAGCAAAAAGGTAGTATCTCCTGAGTTCAAGGTTCCGGGAAACAGAGTAATCCTTATCTCTCCTGAGTATGACGAAAACGGTCTTCCTGATTTTGAAAGCGTAAGAAAATGCTTTGAAAAGGTTGAAAGCCTTATCGAATCTGACAGAGCAAAGGCTGTATGGACAGTTGCAAACGGAGGTATTTCTGAAGGTATTGCCAAGATGTGCTTCGGTAACAAGCTCGGCTTCAGATTCACAAAGAAGCTTTCTGCACAGCAGCTTTTTGAACCATGCTATGGCTCATTCATAGTAGAAGTAAACGGCGGAACAAAGGGAAATGAAATAGTTATAGGTGAAGTTCTTTCACAGGATGAGGACTTCATAATAGACAACATCGACTACACAGTATCTCTTGACAGCCTTCTCAGTGCATGGGAATCCAAGCTCGAACCTGTATATCCATGCATAATTCCTACAGAGGATACAAAGCCTGAGGCTTATACTTACGAAAGAAGAACACTCATCAGACCATCTATAAAAACAGCAAAGCCACGTGTTCTTATACCTGTATTCCCGGGAACAAACTGTGAATACGACACTGCAAGAGCTTTTGAAAAGGCAGGCGCAGTAACTGAAACTATAGTAATAAGAAATCTTACTGCTTCTGCAATAGAAGAATCAGTAAATGAAATAGAAAAGGCAATAAAGAACTCTCAGATCATAATGATCCCCGGTGGCTTCAGCGGCGGTGACGAACCTGAAGGAAGCGGTAAGTTCATAACTGCATTTTTCAGAAACGAAAAGATAAAGGACGCTGTTCATGAGCTTCTTAAAAACCGCGACGGTCTCATGCTCGGTATATGCAACGGCTTCCAGGCTCTTATCAAGCTCGGTCTTGTTCCTTACGGGGAGATCACAGATATGACAGATGATTCACCAACTCTTACTTTCAACACCATTGCAAGACATCAGTCAATGATGGTAAGAACAAGAATAGCTTCAAACAAATCACCATGGCTTGCAGGCTGCGATGTAAACCAGATTCACACTATAGCTATATCACATGGTGAAGGTCGTTTTGTAGCTTCAGAAGAGCTTATAGCAAAGCTTGCCGCAAACGGACAGATAGCAACACAGTACGTTGATATGTGCGGAAATCCTACGATGAACATCAGATATAACCCGAATACTTCAATATCCGCTATTGAGGGTATCACTTCTCCTGACGGACGTGTACTCGGTAAGATGGGTCACAGCGAAAGAAAAGGCACAGATATCTGCAAAAACGTCAAGGGTGCAAAGGATCAGTTTATTTTCGAAAGCGGCGTAAAATATTTTGCTGACTAAAAACAGCAGACAATACTTAAAATAACAGCTGATATAGTAAACGAAAAATTTTTTGAGTTTACTATATCAGCTATGCACTAAGCTAACGTAGTCAGCCGATGTGCAAGACGAAAAAACAAAGGAGATATGGCTATTTTCCATATCTCCTTTGTTTTGTATTTTTTTAACTTATTCCGAACTCTATAAGTGTAAATTCCTTTTTTACGTCCTTTACTCTGAGTTCAACACAGTGATACCCCTTTTTTTCAAAACTGAAAACATGACGAAGCGTTACGTTTCCCCAACCATAAATACTTTTACCCTGAAGAATCGCCTTTTTTTCTCCGTCTATAAGTATTTCCGCATCACTGAATCTGTCTGTCTTGTCATGTATGAAAGCAGCAAAAAGATTTTTGAACTCTCCTTCGAACTTCACAAAAGATTCTTTACTGCCCATGATAAATCTTATACCACTGTTAAAAAACATTCCGTATTCGTTACACTCTATTCGTTCAAACCCAACATAGTATACGTCACTGCTTACAGCACTTATTGATCTGTAGTTCATATAATCAAGAGAATATAGTCTGTCCGCTGCAGAATACCCTGTATCAGCAGCTGCACATGCTGAATTTTTCAACCAGCATATAACACAGTCAGCAATAAAACGTTGTCCCCACATATTAGGATGGATCACATCATCAGCGTAAACTGACCAGTCAAAACCCTCATCAAGCATATTTTTCAAAGTGTCTGCAACACTTATCGACGCAAGCTCATAATGAGTACCTATACGCTTCATATACCCCTGACTCGTATAAAAAGACTTATTCATCAGAAAAACAAGCACTACACAGGGCTCTGACGGAAGAGAAAGCATACGCTTTACAAGACTTTCGTATGATATTATATGATCATGACCGCACTCGTTGTTAACAGCATATTCCAGAAAAACTATATCCGGCATTATATCGTTTATCACCTTATCGGTAATCGACAAACCTATAAAAGAGTTGGCGCTTTCTGTAGAAAGATTTGCTGACTCTATCTTTTTTTCAGGATAAGTATTCTTCATATACTCTATAATATGATCAGTATAGTTCTTTTCAAGATATCCGCTTCCGTCCCAGCCTTTAGTTACTGATCCCCCTACAAAAGCAAGCTTGACTTCGTTTTTTTCAAGAGTTTTCTTTAATCTGTAGTTGTTTCCCCTGTTATATACCGAGGCTTCTGCCCATTTGATATAAGCTGCATTATCCATATTTTAACCCCCGTTTGTTTGCTTTTCATAAATTATCGTATTTGCTTGTTGTATAAATGATATCATATCCACTTACAAAAATCAATCACATCAAGAAAAATTTATTTACATTTAGCAATCATAGCCCTATATAAATGTGAACATATATGTTATACATCAGTATCTATTATGATGTAAATCTATCCCGTTTTATTGAATAAATTCCCTTGTTATTTATTTACATATTATTTATTGTGCAGTATTTGAAAATTATAAACGTTATTTTTTTTACGTTATATACAAACCGAAAGGTTTTATTTATAGTTCATAGTTTTGTATTTCAAAAAAACCTGAATTTTATAGATACTTGACAAAACCATAATGAAAGATTAAAATAAGAGGCAGAAAGAGGTGGTAAAAATGAAGCACAAAAAAAGATTATTAAGTTGTTTCATGGCATTGACAATGGGATTGACACTCATCCCTTCCTCAGAATTAATAAGTGTATCGGACGTATTAACAGTAAGTGC
>SVNR01000085.1 GCA_015066815.1 Ruminococcus sp. | reverse complement strand
CGCCGGGAACTTGCTTTTATCTCTTCTTCATACAGAGAAATTCTCGTTGCGTATTATATCGAAGATAAGTCTGTTAAAGAGATAGCCACCGCTCTTGGGATAAGCGAGAGCCTGGTTAAGACCAATTTATTTAGGGCAAGAAAAGCATTAAAGGAGGGTATGGAAATGGCAAGAACATTTGGACCGAGGAGCTATAATCCCGGGAAAGTTTGTATTTGCGGGGTCAGAAATCACAAGACAAAAAAACACTTTTTTCTTCTCAGACAGCTTGCCAAAAATATTTTACTTGAGGCAGATCATAATCCTTCTACCGTGGAAGAACTCTCAATTGCTCTCGGTGTAGGAGTTCCTTATATGGAGGATGAGATCAGGGCCCTTGAAATGATAGGTGTACTGAAAAAAACAGGCGACAAGTATCTTGCAGATTTTTTTATTGCTGACACAGAACTACAGAAAAAGGTGTATATGGTTTTGAACAAATATATATGTAATATCGTTGTTGCGATAGAAAGCATAGTACAGGAGCATTTGTCTGAGATTCGTGCCTGTGGGTTTGTGGATGATGCTTATTCTAATGATGATCTTAGCTGGTGTGTATCCTTTTACGTTTTGGATTTGCTTATAAATTATGAAAACAGAAGCGAAAAATATAAAGCAGAGAATTATTTCTTCGGGTATGAGGATACAGGCGAGTGTGATCCGCCTATCGATCGTAACGTATATAAATTAAACGGTAAGCGATTCTGTAAATACGTATATGACGGTTTAGGATTTCAGCACAATAAGATTGTAATGTGTTCCGGTGACGTGGAGTTTCAGGCTGATTTTATAAAGAACAATCGCAAAATATCTTCTCTTACTGCTCTTGAACGCTCATTACTTGACGATACTTTTTTTGCAGAAGTCAAAAACGACGGTGTAATAACTTCAAAACTGTTTGCTTTTACGACCACGGGAAAGAACAGAATCAAGGAGATTGTGTTCTCACATCCTGCATCAGAAACTACTGCCGGCATTCTGTCAGAAATTTTTGATAATATTGAAACGATAGCTGCTGAATACTATCCGCATGATAGAATAGAGGAGATAGAAGTATATGCACTCAATATGATGAATAGATTACCGTCAATGATGGTTAGAAAAATGATGGAAAACGGTACTCTTAAAATACCTGATAACCCTAAAACAAGCCTTGCTTGCATGTATCTTGATTTAGGCGACTGACACGGAAAAGCTAATACTGAAAGGGGAACGAAATAAATGAAAAAAATATTGATTATTTTTGTGCTTGCTGTTGTTTTAACTTCGTTTACGGTTTATGGATATGCGACAGATAATACAGAAAATCAAAACAGAGAAAACGAGCTTACTATAATACAAGAAAACATATATGAGTATGACAGTCAAAATGTATTGTTATTTACTTTTGAGAGCAGAAGGATGGTGTGTAGTAATGTTATGTTAAGATTCAAGTTTTTTGACAAAAATGAAATTTTGATTGGCGAAGAAATTTATGTGCATGATAATATTTTTGAAGGTGATATTCTGACCGCAGTGCTTATCCCGGGAACAAAATTTGCGAGTTACGAGTATGAAGTAATTTGGAAGGATACATATAATAAGGATCTTTGGAAATATACCGAAATCGAGCTTGTAGGGTTTAGCATACAGGATGTTCCTGATGGCAGAGGAAGTTATACCGAGAGAAAACGTCTTCAAAGCGGTATTGATTATAGAAATCCCATAGAAACGGCATCTGCTGTATGTGCGGATATTCAGATAACTAATAATACAGATTCTGAATCATTGAAATATAGCTTTTATTTGATAGTATTTGGAGAAGCAGATAAGATAGATTGTATACGTCAGTGTTCTATTCATGATATCGGCAAAGGGGCAACAACCAAGAAAATTTGCATAAGTAAAAATAGTGAGGAAGCATTTCAGAGATATGAAAACTGCAAGTATCTACTTATTCCTGTGGCGGCACTTGCATAGAAGGGGATAAAAAGAAACGGAGTCAAACAGATGAAAAAAACGATAATATATATTTTGTTTGTTGTTATTCTAGTATCAGCATTAGTTGCCTGTTCGGAAAACACGGCATTCGATCCTAACAGTACCGAGGTAAGCAGAGATACTTCTTATGAATCGATTATCACCGTTGATCCTGTAAATGATGAAACAAATGAGCCGAAATATGACATTAACGGTAATCTGATAACAAGTCACAATGGCAAACCGGATCCTATACTGACAGAAAAAGCCAGTTTTTGGGATGGACAAAAAGCACTTAAATTTGTTGCATCAAACGGTTATGAGATATCATATAGACTTTACGTACCCATAGATTACAGCGAAGAATATGCATACCCAGTTCTTACTTGTTTACATGGCCTTGGTGACGGTGGAACAGATAACCGGGCGCAAATTGATAATATTGTTACGGATATTGGATTTAATAAAAGTTATTCTCCGCTTTCCCAGGCTATAATTATAATGCCTCAGAGCCCTGATGATAACTGGGTAGATTACGGACCAATTGGTTATAGTGTTGATGAGGTAATGATATCCGGGTCTATAGAGGGTATAATTGAACTGATTGACTGTATCAACGCCACTTACAGTACAAATCTTAACAGACAGTATATAATGGGTTCATCTGCCGGTGGATTCGGTACATGGTATGTTATATCGAAATACCCTGAAAAATTTACAGCTGCTGCTCCTTGCTGTGGCGGGGGAGATCCAAACTACAGTGCGATTCTAAAGGACATTTATATTCATGTTTATCATGATTCTACAGATGATGTTATACCTGTCATAGCAAGCCGTAGAATGGTATATGCAATTAAAGGAGCAGGGGGAGAAAAAATAGAATATACTGAGACCAACGGATATGCTCATAATCCTTTGGTGGGACTTGGTATCGCAGGAAAGCTTGACGTGTTCGAGTGGTTGTTCTCAAAAACCAAAGTACAGTAATGGGTGATAGCTATGAAAAGAGTAACTATATTTTTACTGATTATTGAAATGTTTATCTCTATGTTAGGATGCTCTGTACAGCATGAATTGAGCGAACATAAAGAAACGACCGATATTAAACCGGAAGACGATATGGCAGAAATGAGTGTAACTACCATAAGCGACGATTTGATCGGTAACTATGACAAGCAGACACGTTATGATGAGGGTGTCGTTATAAATGAAAAAAGCTACAGAACAGAAGAAAAAGATTATCTTCTTCTGCAAGTTGAGAATATTTCCGAAAAAAACAGAAGAGTAGAAATAGTAGTAAGATATTTTGATGTTAACGGTGACGTTATTGAGCAACAGGCACAGCGTTACGATTGGTTCTCATCGGGGTATAAGAAATATTTCCTTTTCAGACCTTATTATCATTTTACGGAATATGAATATGACATACTAGTAGTAGATACTGAGGATCCCGTACCTGTGATTACGTTTGAGTTTGATAGGGTAGATATTCAAATGATTGACTACGGCGGATATAGCGATGTGGTTGCTCCTGTTGCTAATATGCGGTTATCTTTATCTAGGACGGATGATGATTTGCCGACTGCAATATTAGCATTTAGTCTATTGATCCTTGATGAAAACAAGGATTTCTATGATGTTTGCTGTTCAAACTATAATATGCTATCAAAGGCAAACAAAGAGGCAGATATATCGGTATCAGATTATTTTACCACGGGTAACGGACCGGCAAGTCTCGATTATATAGACGAGCTAAATACAAAACTTACATTCATACCGATAATCACTTACGCAGAGTTTTCCGTACTGCCATTTTAGCCAAAACAAAAACTGTTGTCTCAGTGACAACAGTTTTTTATATTATTTGAGCTCATCCAGCGGCAGGGAATAGCTGTCGAAGAATTCCCGCAGGAATATATCTGCCTCGGGGCAGTCCATATCACGGAGAGATGCGAGATTCGTCTCAAGTGCGGTCTTGAATTCCTGATTTCCCATCTTTAACTCCTCCGCACATTTGATGCAGGCGGAGAGCTT
>SVNR01000084.1 GCA_015066815.1 Ruminococcus sp. | reverse complement strand
GAAAATTCTTTATTTTACGTTTTTTAACATCTACAATTCATAATAAAACCATAGATATTCACAGGTTATTTGATGAAGAAATAACTTGCTCGTGATGATAGATATGAAAAAGGCTTCCCGATTTATTCGAGAAGCCTTGATTCTTTATGGTGCGGATAACAGGAGTTGAACCTGCACCGAGTTGCCCCGACTGGCACCTGAGGGTAGCGTCATGTTATTGGAATTATATCCCAACTCTTTTATTAGCTTTATTATATCGTGAATTGTAGAGCGTGTCAAGGATTATGGCATTATATCCATTATAAATGTTATACAATCCTTCCGTCGGAAATATTTATAACACAATCACAACGATTAGCAACATTTATATCATGAGTAACGATAATAATAGTTTTACCATATTCTTTGCAAAGTGTTTCAAGAAGCTGCATAACTTCTTCGCCAGATTTGACATCAAGATTTCCTGTTGGTTCATCGCACAATACAATGTCAGGCTGATTTATGAGCGCCCTTGCAATTGCAATTCTTTGCTGTTGACCTCCTGAAAGCTGTGACGGATAATGTTTAAGTCTTTCTTTTATTCCAAGCGTTTCACATAGGTTGTCAAAATATTTCTGTTCCGGATTTTTGTTTATTACAAGTGCAGGAAAAAGAATATTATCTTTTGCGCTGAGCTCAGGAATAAGCTTGAAAAACTGAAATACAAAACCTATTTTTTCAGCACGAAGCTGTGCAAGTTCTTTATCCTTTAATTGAAGTAAATCCTGTTCTCCAAGAAATACCTTTCCCTGTGCCAGAGAATCAAGCCCTCCAATGATATGCATAAGTGTTGATTTTCCGCTTCCTGATGCGCCTGTAATCGCAGTCATTTTACCCTTTTCAAATGAAACGCTTACGTCTTTAAGGGCTTCAACCTTGGCTTCACCATCTCCATACGTTTTGAAAAGATTTTCTGTCCTGATAATTGCTTCCATAAGTGCCTCCTATTCCTGATCTTTGCTTGAAACTGCTTCTGTAAGATTATTAGTAATGCTCTTCCTTTGTAGAGCTACAACAGTTAAAACACTGACAATACAAATTGTAATCACAAGTATCAAAAACGGAACAATCCAATCAGGTATCCACATTTCATCAAGCAGCATATAATCATTACGCAATTCTCTCAGTTTTAATTTTATTTCTTTAATTTCATTTTCTTTCCCATAGCTTATTGAATCTCTTCTATTAATCAACTCGCAATACTCCTGATACTTAATAACTAACAGTTTTCTAAATGAACAGATTAACCCCGCACTTAATATTGTGCTTATAGCCGGTATTTTTAGACTGTCAGAAATCAGATAACCTGTAAGTCTGTTTTTTGTAACTCCAAAACATCGCATCATTGTCAGTGTAGAACTTTTCAGTTTTAATCTTAATTTCAAAACATTACAATATCCCACAATATAAATCAAGAATAAAAATACAAATAAAAACGCAACTGTTGAATACTCATTTAAAGTATTATAAGTATACTCTTTCGATAAGTTGAAACGAGTAGTGATATTTAGTTGTGTTCCGCTGTCGATTACAGCTGAAAGAAGGCTATTAAGTCTATCTTCATCACCATTTGCTGATAACAGTATTTTATCGTAAGTGTTGTTGAAAATTCCTATCCTCTGAGCATATTCAGCATCAAGAACAAGAAAACCGGGATAATAACGATATTCTCCTAACACACCACAAAGGAATCTATCGTTTTCAAGCAATGCAGAATCAGCCTTGATACAGTCTGAAACAATCATTTGTGTGTTAATAATTTCTTCAGACATATATCCTGATTCATCAGAACGTGCTGAATAAACAGTGAATGCTTCATTTTCTGAGAATTCCATCCCATCTCCGAATATTGATACCCATACAGCGTTTTCATTGTTGAAATCACATTCGCATATATCAGAAAGCTTTGAAAGCATTGTATCATTCATTAGAAAACAAGGTATTGCCGAAACGCTTCCATTTAAAAAGCCAAGTCTTTCACAGTTTTGTTCATCAAGTAAATTTGACAATAATGTCGGATTACTGCTATCTTCAACACCTGTCATCAGCATAAACGGATCGCTCCAGCTATATACTGTTTCAGCACCGTTTCTGTACAATTCTGAGATTTTTTCATGTTCCAAACCTCTTGACTGAAATGGTGAAAGATAAACAGCCTGTGCCAAGCCACCCTGTACCTGCATATAACAATCGCAGTTTAACTTGTTTAAATCAATACCATCGCTGACTTCATAGATATTATCCTGCTGCATATATTTATTCATTGTCGTCTGAGCTACAACAGAAGTTCCTTTACCATCCTTTATACAATAAAGGTATCCCAGTGTACTTGCGAACAATACGCATACAAGTGCTGTTGCCTGCAATATACCTTCAGCACCTTGTGCCAAAACTCTTCTCACTGCAGATGACACAGAATGTATTTTAAAAAAATATCTTTTCTTTGATGATGAAACAACAATACTTATATCTCTGTTCATTCGGATTATGATTACTGTATACGAAATCAGTATTGTAATTCCTGCTATAATAACAGAAGTGAAGAATGGGGAATATGCTTTTTGAGAAACTATCCATTCAGCAGTATAACCTCTATATTTGGATAGACCAAAAGTATCAGTCTGAACTGCAAAAGCACTTTCATAAATAATTATTCCCAATGCAAGTCCTGTAATGATACCGATAATAAATAGTATAAATGCTTCTATTACAAGCACACGGAAAATACGTGCTTTGGAATATCCTATGCACCTCATCAGATGTATGCTTTCCATCCTTTTTTTCATCACAATATCAATACAGCTAAGCATCGATATAACAGATATAATAACTGCAAATACAGAAATAATGCGAATCATTTGTGATTTTGATGAAACGGCAATTTCATCTTCACTTGATGCACCTGATACCATCTGTATACCATGCGATCTTCCAATACCGTTCAAGCTGTAGCCACGCTCAAAGCATTCATGTCGCAGAGCGTCTTCTTTTGCAAATTTAGAATCTTCATAGCCTGATACAGCAAGCTGTTCACCATTGATAAAACTGAATATCACATTGATATAACCATCCGAAAAGCTCTCAGCATCTTCATAGGAAATAAGAACTCTCGGATCACAATTATCATATCCATAAACAGGATCTTCGAAGGTTGTGTGCTGAACATCATTCAATATACCGACAAGCGTGTATTTAATTTCTTTTGAATTCTCGCCATTAATATCAAATATCTCCAACGTTATTGTTTCTCCGATTTCAGCAGACGGACAAAATGTATTTTTTAATGATTCTGTCAGAGATATTTCACTTGAGCATTCAGGCAGTTTGCCACTCATAACAGGGTAATGTGCGAGTTCCTCTGCAACTCTATCCTTAAACGCACCTACTGTTGCGGTAAAGTCACCATACTTCACTTTACCGACACAGTAAATCTCACCTATTTTATCTACTGTTGAATTATTTTTTATCAGCGAAATCGTATCTTTATCCACGTTACGGTATTCAATATCAAACGCACCATCGGTGTTATAATAATCATGCAGTTCACGACGGATATCTGTCCGTTCGAATAGTAATGTAACAAGAAGCATCGTTACAAGAAATGCAACTGACATAATTATTGTAATAAAACTTCTCTTATTACGCTTCCAGTATCGAAACAGAAATTTCAGATCCGTATTCATAATACAACCTCCAGATGTGAGCTTTTATTCTTAATTGTAATTTTTTAGCTTTATTATATCGTGAATTGTTGAGGCTGTCAAGATTTAACACAAGTGTATTTTTTACTGTTTTCATGCTACCCAAAAGGCTCTGATTCAAACAACACTCCACTCTTCAGTATTTAAGGATTTTGTAATAAGAGTATTTCCTCTTGAAATACTATACGCAAATATTTCATTTTCTGTAACATACATGGAAGATATACGCTTATCACATATAACGGAATCATTCTTTGATTTTACATCAAGCTTATGCAAACTATATTCAGAATCAATATAATATATAAAACCGTAAGCACAGCTCCAGCATCGTATATAACCATCTGCAAGCAATTC
>SVNR01000032.1 GCA_015066815.1 Ruminococcus sp. | reverse complement strand
TAATTTTTCTGGATCATTGTTATACTTACGAGAATTCATATACAAATTCCTCCCGATATAAGTATAACATATCTAAATCACACTGTCAAAGTAACTTTATTTAAGGCGCTTACTATAGTTTAATTAAATTCAAGAATATTTTTTACTCTTATTATATAGTGAATAAAAAACATCTTGACATTCATTATAATTATACCATATATACGGACTTTAGTAAATATTCATTGATAAGCTTTATAAAAAAGCCGCAGCATTTTTTTATAATGTGCGGCTTTCTTTTTTACTGAAAAAGGATCAGAAACTTGATATTTTCTTTGATATAAACTGTTTGAGTCTTGCAAGGTCACTAAGGTTTACCTTGCCGTTCTTGTCAACATCAGCAGCCTTGAGAGAAGCTCCGGAAATCTCAGTATCTCCGATAAGATGCATGGAAACCATAGAAAGGTCGGTAAGATCTACTGTACCGCTTGCATCAACGTCACCAAGTGAAACAGGATCGTTACTTCCCGGAGGTGATAACGGATCTGAAACCGGCTCTGTTGTAACAGGTGCAGGTGTTGTCACAGGCTTTGGTGTTGTTACAGGTGCCGGAGTTGTTACAGCAGGTGGTGCTGTAAAATCAGGTACTGAACCATCAGGCTCTGTTCCGCCTACAAGAACACCGTTGTCATATACACATATGTACTCTGTCTTTTCAACTGTTCCCTTAAAAGCATCCTCTTCCTGTCTGAGATCCTGATGACTCCAGTCATCAGAAGGATCCCATGAGTTGCCCCATGCATATGTACCGAGAGCAAACTGGAACTTTTTGTTGGAATTTGCTATAACATAATCATCCCATGATACTTCAACATAATATATATTGTCCTTATACTTTGTAGGACCTGTAAGGGTTCCGGGATGCTCAGCTTCAACATACGCCTGGTCATAAAGAGTTCTGAGAGTCATTTCGTTTTCATGAAGCGAGGACATTCCTGTTGCATCGAAGTAATAACGTACAGAAATGTTTTTGGAAGACTTTGTTGTGTTTGAGCATACATAGAAAGTTACTTCTGTAGCCTTAGGTCCGTCGGACTGTTTAACATCAACACAAAAAGCTTCTACCCAGTACTTGCTTGTAGGAGTAAGCTGGCTCGGATCATCCGGATCGTCTCCGGGAATAACCGGCTCCGGTGGAAAATCAGGTGTAACCTTCATTGAAGAATCACCGAAGAAGTGATACTGACCTGCACACGCACCTACAAAAGCTGCGTTATAGTCTATAGTAACTTCGTTATAAATATAGTCTGACGTTACGTCTATATGATTATCGCTTCCATCCGGACCTCCTACGAGCGCTCCGTAAAGAACATACTTCTGCTCGCCTGTATCCTCACACTTAGAGAAGCCCGAAGAAGCTCTGTGGTGCGGATACTTTGCAGATGTTTCGTTATATCCTACGATATAGCATCTGTTCAGAGGATTCTCACCGAGGAGATAGTCCATCTGTGACTTTGCCCACTCAGCATACTTGCCTGCCTTGTCACCGTGATGCTTATCATATACAAGAGCGAGGAACTGAGCTGATGTGTTATATCTTGCTGAACCCCACTGGCTGAGGAATGAATATCCTGCCGGTGTAAGCTTTGGTGTATTTCCTGTCATCCAGTTGTCAACAAGCTTAGCTATCTGACTCCACCAGTTTACTTCCTCATAAGGAGTCTTTTTCTGAAGCTCCTTGTACTTTTCTGTGAACTCTGTACTTTCAAGTCCTACGCTGTTTGTTATCTTCTTGCCATAAAGATCGTCCGCTTCAGCAAGAACAGCAACTGTACCTGCCCATACGTCATTCCAGCAGAATGTCCAGCATGAAGGCGCATAGTAGTCGAGATTTTCGAGGACTATGTCCATATATTTTTCTTCCTGAGTAGCCATATAGAGCCATGCTGCAGCATAACAATAGTCGTCTTCCCACTTTGTAGAGCCGTAGTAGCCCTTAGGTCCGTCGTTGTTTACTGCTTTTTCGTCTGCTCTTTCAGCAAACTCAAAAAGTGCTTTTGCATACTTGAGGTTTTCTTCTGCGTATTCGGGATCCTCGTCCTTGAAGTTCATATAGTTTATTGCGAGTGAAGAAGCTGTTATAGAAAGACAGTCTGTAGAGATCATTTCGTCTGTAGCAAACCAGCCGCGTCTGAACATCTCGTCAACCTCAGGCGCATTCCAGTAAGCATGGTCGATATCACCGTCTCCCACCTGATAACAGAAGGCAATAGCTTTGCCGTTATCATCAAGATATGTACACTTCATAAAATAATCGTTAAAATATCTTAAGATGGTTTCGACATGATCATCCTGACCTGTAGCCTCATAGGCATCTCTGAATTCATAGTATCCCCAGCCTACAGCTGCACCCGAATATCCTTCAGGCATACCGAACTTAACATGGTCTCCGGCGTCGTGATAACCGCCTGCAACATCAAGAAATCCGTCTCCGTCAGGATCAAGCACGTCCTTGTTTGCCTTGATGAAGCTTTCAGTCATGTTTGTGTTTTCTGCATCAAGCGGAAGCTTTGCGTCATATACATGACAGTCGTTTCTCCATACGAACTCTGAAGTTTCCTCAACCATATCGCCGCACATATTTGCGTCATAAAAATACATAGAGTACTGCAGAGCCTTGGCATAATTCTTTTCGACCTCTGCTGCATTTACCGTATCAGTAAGAACCATACCTGATGAAGGAAAAACAGCAGAACATGATGCAAGCATTGCTGCACTTACAGCAACTGCTTTGACTCTTGAGGAAAATTTTGTTTTTTCCATTTTCAACGTCCTTTCATAAAAAATAATTAATCTTTAAGCCCCTTGTAAAGATCCCTTTTTACTCATAATTATACCACAATAAAACTAAAAAGTAAATCAATATTTGTTATCATTTTCAGCTGTTTTTTTAGTATAGTTTTTCAGCAAATGCGGTCCCGGGAAATATATCAACCGTATTTTTATGAAAAAAACCATAAAAAAACAGCATGCCGTTTTCATCATGAACAGCATACTGTTTTTATATTATCTTTCGAGGAGATTTTCCGGAGGTTCAGTCTGTGTTTCCAGCTGTTTTCCTGCTATTTCGTCTACAAGACGATAAAACTTATCGGAATTCAGGGATAGCACAGACATACGCTCAGTTATCTCTGATATACGTTCCTTCTGCTCAGGAGTTATGTTTTCTTCATCCTTTACAAGCTTCATATACTCCTTCTGAAGAGATAGCTTTTCCTTTTCGTTTTTGCAGTAGTCTTCAAGTCTCTCATCTTCATCGCTGAATGCTACAGGAGGTTCAAGAGCAATCATATCATCCATAATCTTTGAAGCTTCATCACACAGCGAATCTGCTGTAACTCTCTGCTGAGACTGTATTGCCGCAATAATCTCATCAAACTTCTGCTCATACTCACTGTATATATTTACAACAAGTGTAGCATATTCGTTTTTTGAAAGATTTTCATCACATCCGGAAAAAGCAACTGAAGAAGCACATGCTAATATCAGAAGTACTGGAGAAATTTTTTTCAATCAGAATCACCTTCCTATAAAAGGTCCATAAGTTCATCATAATACTGAAGAATACCGCCCTCAAAAACGCCCTTTCTGAGCAATGTACCTGTATAGTTTCCGTTTTCGATTATGTAGTACATGTTTTCTTCATCACTCTTTTCAATAAACTCAAGGACATAATCCTCGCCTTCCTTAAGGTGATAAACTATGGACGCATCGGGTTCCTTCGTAAGCTCTGAATGTGAAACATCTTCACAGATATTGCTGAAGCTGAGTCCTGTTATTGAGTTTATAAGATTGTTGAACACATTAAGAGTTTCCTCGTTGGTATTGTCTATCTTCTTGTTGTTTACAAGATAACGTGTCTCGCCGCTTCCGCCAACGCTGTAGTTATAGTCTATCTTTATCTTTTTTCCGAAAACATTGATATCAAACGACTTGATGTTTCCAAAGAACTCGTTACGAAGCTCTCTTACAAGAATATCCTCTGTTTCTGTATCGATAAAGCTGAGTGAAGCTGTTTCAAATATATATATCTGATCTATAGTCTTGTTGTAGACATATATATATGCTCCGCTGTCATCATAATAGTTTCCGAACAACAGCTTAGCCTGCTTGGAATCAGCACCTATTTCAAGCTGATACTTCGGATTATCAAATCCGAACTTTGAAAGATCGTTCATTTCTTCATCTATAAAAGTAACTGACTGAGCACGTATAAGCTGGGATGCAATATCCTTTACACTCGCAGCATTTACTTTTCCCTGTGGGAACGGTGTTACAAGATCCCAGCCGTCATCTTCCTTGCGAAGATCAAAAACAATAGAACCGCCTTTTATATACTTGATGTAGTTTATACTGTCAGTAGAAGCAAGATCAAAAAGAAGCTTATCCTTAAGATCCTTTTCCTCTGAGCTGAGTTTTTCAATATCACTCTTTGATACTATATATATAGTATCACCGCCGGTAACTCTTGCATAGAAACTGTCATCACCCGGAACCTGTGAACCTATATCTATAGAATGTTCTTTTTTATCAGAGGTTATAAGGCAAACAGTCATCGGATCTTCAAGTCCGAAAGAAGCAAGATCGTCAGGAAGCTCTTCGGAAAGGATTCTCGAAGCTGTAAGTGTACTCATGGTTGTCGCAATAGTAACAAACTTGTCAGGACTCAACTGAAACTGATTTCCTTCAGTAATAACCCAGCCGTCTTTTGTAAGATCAAACTTATAATCACCGGTACTGTTGTGAACATTCATCTTTACTATATCTTCAGGATCAAAGTCAAAAACAACTTTTTTCAGTTCCTCTGCCATCTGTTTTTCTATATTTTTCTTTTCGTTATGTGATACTCCCATATATGCCGCTACAGCAATAAGTGCTGCAGCAACAAGTCCTATGAGTATTTTTATGTATCTTTTTATCATGCGTTGTGCCTCCTTGCCCAGACAATAACGCCTGAACCTGCTATAAGTATAGGGAATGCTATCATAACAACAAGAATTATGTTACCTGTCTTAGTGTCCGGAATCGTTATATAGTCTGTAGCCTGTACTCTTGTAGGATAAAGTGACGCCGTATTTACTTTATCCATCCAGCTTACTGTAGAAAGAAACAGATATGGTGCAAGAGATACATCCTCAGCTGATTCGAGAATTCTTTTTATAGTAGCATCTTCTATAAAATCAGCCGAACCTGCTACAAAAAGCTTACTTCCGTTTCGGGTAGGGTCTTCTGCCTTTGCCGCAAGATAAAGTATTCCTGCAGGCATCTGAGCATCTGTCTTTGTACCGCCGTAAAGCTCACTCATCGCAGTATCATATGTGGAAATAAGCTCTTCTACCTCAAGCTCGCTGTCGTCGCTTCCTACATAATAAAAGCTTCTTGAGGAAGGCATATACAGGCTTGAACCGCCCTGTGCCTCAATAAGCGGCTTATTGAATTCCTTGTCTGAAAACTGACACATAACCGTATACTGATCGCCCGGCAGACAGTAGCCGCTCTGGGTCTCATATATTCTGTTATAGTCCATTGCGATCTCATAGGTTTTCAGAATCTCTTCTATGTTCTTGAAGGCTATCTTTTTTTCCTGCGGAGAAAGCAGCATAGTGAGATTTCCGCCGTTTTGGGTATAATCAAGAATTATTTCCTTTTCCTTATCGGAAATATCCTCAGCAGGTGCTGCAAATACAATAGTAGTAGCATCCTCCGGTATAGAACCCGTAAAACCTATATTGAGAGGTTTTACAGCGTAGTTCTGTGTTTTGAGCATATTTACAAGGTTTGCGTATTTATCTATGCTCTTTTCACCGTGCCCTTCAGCAAAATATATAGTAGGTGTTGTGCCGCTCTGAAGATAATCGATAGCACCGAGTATAGCGTTTTCTCCATAGAACTCAACACTGCCTGTTTCAGGGTTTGTGGTAAACAGTGTAAGGAACGAAATATCTCTTATGTTTCCGTCACACTCAAGGATTATGTCAGCTGCACTCAGATTCATAAATCCGTCAGGATCTATCTCTTTTATATATCCGGGGTTTTTTTCGATATTTATTTCGTTGAGTGTTATCTTATCAAACTCGTCCATCTGACGCATAGTGCTGACAAACATATCAGCCATCATGTACTCAGCTTCTCCGTGCTTGCATCCCTCATAAAGAGCGTCAAGCTCATAGAGAACAGTCATTTCGACAGGCTTTTCAAGTGAAGACAGCGCTTCCTTTGCATTATCGCTGAGACTATATGCGTTGTACGGAGTAACGTCTACACTTACATCCAGCTTTGTGAAAATCATATTTATCGGAACTGCCGCCGCAACAATCGCTGCTGCAGCAACCCATGCGATAAAATTTACCTTCATGCCTTTTTTCATAGCGATTACCCCCTGCTCCAACGTCTTTTTTCCACCGAGATCATAGTCCAGCAGAGAAATACGGAAATAAACAATATGTAGAAAACAACATCAGAAAGCCGGAACACACCTGTTGCAAAGCCTTCAAACCTTTCCTTAGGAGAAACTGCCGCAATGATCGAGGACCATACAGGCTTGTTTTTCATCCACTCGATATCGTTGAAGCGATCCATAAACCAGAGAACAAGCATAGCCGCTTCTCCGAATATCGCTGCAATGATCTGGTTTTCTGTAAACGAAGAAACCAGCATGCCTACAGCAACACATCCCATACCCCAAAGGAAAAATCCGAGGTATCCACAGATGAGTCCGGACCATCTTACCTCACCATAGATAAGTGTAATCACCGGATAAATGAATGTAAGCGCCATAATAAGAGCAAACACAACTCCTATGGCAAGAAACTTTCCTGTGACTATCTTGAAAACGTTAAGCGGAGTAGACATAAGCAATACTTCAGTGTTGGCTCTTCTTTCTTCAGCAAAGGTCTTCATTGTAAGCATAGGGATAAGAAAGATAAAGTAAAAAAACTGCTCATAGAAAATTGCTGCAAACGAAAACTGAAGGTTGAGCTTGGTAAGACTTGTTATCCACTGTATAAAGCTCAGTGAATATATAAGTACAAACAATGCGCTTATAACATAAGCAAGCGGTGAATAAAAATACGATTGTACTTCTTTTTTGAATAACGAAAACATTTTTTATTATTATCCTTTCACTATAATTAATTTATTAATATTGCCTTGCACATCCGTTCCATGCGGCCACTCCGTGCATACCGGCTAATAGTAAACGAAAAATTATTTTCATTTACTATAATTATTCTGAAAACTCATTGTTATCTGAAGAAGCAAGACCTGAGTAGGACTTTCCTCTTGTGAAGCTTGCAAAAACATCCTCAAGCGACATTGAGATTCGTTTTATTTCTGCAATAGAGAAGCCGTTCTGTATCATCGCGGATACTATTGCTTCGCTTATCTCTTCACTTTCGAGCTCTACCTTGAATTCGGCAGTTTTCTCATCAAGGAAGTTTATTTCCATAACATTTTTTATACCCTCTGTTTCCCTGATGATCTTTTCGGCATCCGCACATACGCCCTTGACTCTTATTATGTAAACTATATCGTCCTCAGAAGCACCGACAAGCTTATCCTTGGTATCAAACGCCTTGATCTCGCCCTTGTCTATAATAACTATACGGTCACATACAGCAGCAACCTCCTGAAGTATATGTGAACTGAATATGATAGTATGGTCTTTTCGGAGCATGTTTATAAGATTGCGGACCTCCATGGTCTGATTAGGGTCAAGACCTACCGTCGGCTCATCAAGTATAAGCACCTGCGGATCCCCTATAAGAGCCTGTGCAAAACCTACTCTCTGTCTGTAACCCTTGGAGAGGTTTTTTATGACTCTGTTTTTCATATCTGTTATTTTTAAGCGGGATAATGCTCTGGCAACCTGATGTTCACGCTCAGCCTTCGGAACTTCTTTTATTCCTGCAACAAAGCGAAGATATTCGATAACCTTCATATCAAGGTAAAGCGGAGGAAGCTCAGGAAGATAGCCTATTTTTTTCTTTACCTCTCTGGGATTGTCGTTCATGTTCATACCATCGATAAGAATCTCTCCTGATGTGGGCGGAAGATAGCCCACTATCATATTCATCGTTGTTGATTTTCCGGCACCGTTCGGTCCGAGAAATCCCAGTATCTCGTTTTTGTTGGCGGTAAAGCTGATGTTGTTTACCGCAGTGATCTGACCATACTGCTTGGTAAGGTTTTTGATCTCGATCATATTATATTCACGCCTTTCAGTTTATTTATAGTTATTTCCGCATACATACACTATATTATTATCACAAAAAATTTTTATCAAATTATGAACAAAGTGTTACAAAAGAATTTACGCTCGTAATTTATATTATATATTATTATTGTGTGTATTTTGTGTATAAAACCAATTTTAACAATGAAAAATATTTATAAAAATAAACGGTAAAATATAAACATAAAAATTTTCAGAAAATACAATTATGCCGGAAACCATATACGGATAATGCACTGAAAATATCATAAAATAATATACAATAGTTTCTTTTTTTAGTCCTGATATATAACAAATTTGTGCATCTTTACCGTCACATACGTCCGGACAACATATTTACGAAAGTATTTTATTACAATAATATATGATGTATATAATTTTTTTTTCGTAAGTTTGTTTATTTATCAGGGGTTGACAAACATATGTTTGTGTATTACAATATTATATATAAAGGATTATGAAAATTTGGTGTATTTTTATGTCACAATATTTTCATATTCCCGCATAGTACGCATTATTTTAAACCCAATTTATTTGAGAGGAGAATTATGAAAATGGTTCTTAAGAAAACAAAAAAAGCAGTTGCTTTCGCACTTTCCCTTTCGCTTCTTGCTGCAGTAGCTTCACCGCTTACAGCTTCAGCTAAGGTAAACGGCGTAGCCGGCAGAACACTTCCTGAAAAGTTTGGTGATGATACATATAAGAATATGTTTAACTCACTTTACGATGACGTTATCACAAACGGTACAAAGAACGGATACCTTTCTGACAAGGGAATTCCTTACCACTCAGTTGAAACAGTTATCGTTGAAGCTCCTGACTATGGTCACGAGACAACATCAGAAGCTATGTCATACCTTGTATGGATCGCAGCTATGAAGGATAACCTCGATGGTAAGTCAGGCGAGCTTGCTAAGGCATGGAAGACTATGGAGACTATGATTCCTTCAGTTCAGACAAAGTTCATGTCTCAGACATCTCCTTCTGCTACATACAGCGACGAATGGGAAGAGCCGGATATGTATCCTACAGATATGGTTAACGGCAACACAGGTCTTAACCCTATCCACAAGGACTTAAGCGCAGCATACAGCAGCGACGAAGGTCTCTACCTTCTCCACTGGCTCGCTGACGTTGATGACTGGTATGGTTTCGGCGGCGGCAACGGCGGCTTTACATTTATCAACACATTCCAGCGTGGTGAACAGGAATCCTGTTTCGAAACAATCCCACAGGGATGTATAGAAGAACTCAAGTACGGTAACGAACGTGGTATCAAGGGTATCTTTACAACTGAAGAAAAGCCTGCTGAGCAGTATGCTTACACAAACGCTCCTGACGCTGAAGCTCGTGCAATCCAGGGTGTATACTGGGCTGAAAGATGGGGAGTTGAAGATTCTTCTGTATCTGCTCTTGCAGGTAAGATGACTGACCAGCTCAGAAACGACATGTTCGATAAGTACTACAAGAAGATCAGCGAAACAACAACAAAGAACGATACATCTGCAGGTTATGACGGCGCTCACTACCTCATGGCTTGGTACACATCATGGGGCGGCGCTCTCGATGGTACATGGTCATGGCAGATCGGCTGTAGCCACGCTCACCAGTTCTATCAGAACGTACTCATGGCTTACGCTGCAGTTGATAAGAAATATGACGGCATCAGCTCTAACATGAAGGCTTCAGGCGCTCTCAAGGACTGGGAACAGTCACTCGACAGACAGCTTGAATTCTACGAATGGCTCCAGTCTAACGCAGGTCCGTTCGCAGGCGGTGCTACAAACAGCTGGAAGGGTAGATATGAAAAGTATCCTTCAGGTATCTCAACATTCTACGGAATGGCTTATGTTGCTCACCCTGTATACGCTGACCCGGGTTCAAACGGCTGGATCGGTAACCAGGTATGGTCAACACAGCGTATAGCTGAGCTTTACTATGCAGCTAAGGAAGACGGCAACACTGAGATAGCTAACAGATGTAAGGTTATGCTTGACAAGTGGGTTGGCTGGTTCGTAGATAACCTCAAGTGGAATGAACCTAACAAGAAGGGCGTTAAGCTTCCATTTGCTATGCCATCTGTTCTTGCTTGGGACGAAAACGCACAGCCTGACAAGTGGACAGGTACAAAATCAGACAACAAGAACCTCACATTCAAGATCTCTGACTACGGCTCATCTGACGTTGGATGTCTCAGCTCACTCTCCAACACACTTCTCTGGTATGCTGCAGCTGAAGGCGTTGCACCTGGCACAAGTGATGGTTCTGCACTCGGTATCGAAGCATACAACGTTGCTAAGACACTTATCGACGCTATGTGGTGCTGCTACCGTGACGACATCGGTGTATCACACACAGAAACAAACGGCAGCTTAAAGAGAATCTTTGAGCAGGATGTTTGGGTTCCTAAGACATATGAAGGAAAGATGCCTAAGGGTGACACTATCAAGAACGGTATCAAGTTCATCGACATCAGAACTAACTACCGTGAAGATCCTACATTCCAGGAACTCGAAGCTTACTATAAAGAACACGGTGATACAGAAGACTTCGAGCTTAACTACCACAGATTCTGGCATATAGGTGACTACCTCATGGCTGTTGGTACAATGGCTACACTCTTCCCTGATGCTGTTCCTACAAAGGGCTACACATTAGAAGACGAAATAGCTGTTCCTAAGGATGATGTTGCTATGAAGGGCGAAGGCGGCAGTACTGATCCAGAACCAGGCGAGGCTGTACTCGGTGACGTTGATGAAAACGGCACAGTTGACCTTTCTGACCTCTCCATGCTTGCTATTTCACTCCTTGATTCATCACAGGCACTTACAGGTCAGGCTCTTAAGAACGCTGACGTAAACAGCTCCGGTAAGGTTGACCTCTCTGACCTCGCAAGACTCAGACAGTACCTTTCACACAATATTGACAAGTTTTAATTTTTAAAACTTTGATATAAACATCAGCTGATAATAAAACCGTACCGGATTTCCGGTACGGTTTTTGTTTTTATTTCTCTCTGCACATTCTGATTACGTTAGCACGCTTCTTATAGGTTATTATCCGAAACAGAATTAAATATTGGCCTTGCACATCCGTCCCCTACGGTCACTTCGTGCATATCGGCTAATAGTGACGTCAAAATAAATCTGACTTTCACTATAATATTTTTTGAAGCTGCAAAATAAAAAAAGCAAACACTCTTTTTAAAAGTTTAAGTGTTTGCTTTTATTTTTATTGTACTACTTCATCCAGATATCCATCCAGACACATCTGCTCAGCCACATTCGCTATTGCTATACCATATTCTTTGTAGTTCTTATCAAAAAGACGATTATCCTCATCGTTTGATATAAACCCTAACTCTACTATACAGCATGGCATGTTTGTGTACTCTATGATCTGAAAGTTCCCCTGACTATCGTTTGTATATCCCGCCTGTACGCCTCTGTTGCTCTGTATTCCTACTGCACTCAGAGCCTGAAGGAGCTTGTATCCGAGCACCTCATCAACAACATCCTTTTCCTTCTGCACCCAGATCTCCACACCACAGGCTGTCCAGTCCTCGGAGTGATTGCGGTGCAGAGCAAGATAGAGATCCGCATCTGCGTCATTTGCCATCTTTGCTTTTTCTTCGTTTGAAAAGAACGTCTGGTTATCAGTTCGTATGATTACCGGTTCGATATTATCTTTTTTAAGTAATTCTTCATATACAACAGTTGCATAGCGCAGATTATCTACTTTTTCATACCTGTCTCCGTTATTGCTTCCGGGATCATTTCCGCCATGACCGGGATCTATGTATATAACATACTTATCCTTGACATACTCATCCTGCTGTGTTTGCTGAGGATTTATAACATCAACAACAGATGAATCTTTGTCCTTTTTATCCTTTTCATTATTTCGTTTGCTGCAACCGGAAATAATAGAACTGATAATGATTATGAATAAAACAAGTATCGTCAAACAGCCATACAATCGCCCCTTATGTAGTCTGCGTACAACAGGTTTTGAATTACTATCCGCCATCTGAAACCTCCAGAAAATATTTTATTTATCTATATTATTATATCATATATTCAAGAAAAAGTCACTATTCGGACGATAGTTTTACTGATATGTATTAAAAGAAACGGTTTTTTTGTTGATTTTTACAAGGTTTTAATATATATAGTGAACATTAAATTGAATTTGACTTTCACTATAAAAATACAGCAG
Source organism: Ruminococcus sp. (assembly GCA_015066815.1). Taxonomy (GTDB): domain Bacteria; phylum Bacillota; class Clostridia; order Oscillospirales; family Ruminococcaceae; genus HUN007. Next base: position 19,273 of record SVNR01000032.1, on the reverse strand, counting down.
AATTTATCACAGCTACACGCACTGTAACAACTCAACAGACATTGGCGCAGATCTCCTGATACATAATATAGACAACCCAGTATCGCGTTCCGTTTTTTTAGAAAACTGCAAAAACAAAACGTTCCGGCAAAGTACCGGAACGTTTCTTTATACTAAATATAAATTATATACTGAGTATGTATAAGATTAAACTAATCTACCAAGGTCAGACTTGTTGAGGTCTTCGAGGAGAACCTTCTTAACCATAGCGATATCGCCATCGCTGAACTTAACGCCGTCTCTGTCAACGTCAGCAGCGCCGAGGTCATAACCCTTAGCTTCGAAATCAGCCTCAGAAAGGATACCTAAGTTACCCTGGAGCATGATTACGAGGTCAACAGCCTTAACTTCGCCGTCACCGTTGAAGTCGCCCCACTGTTCAGGAGCTACGAATTCTTCAGCTTCAACTTCAATCTTTGTGAGTGAATCGTTCTTAGCTTCCTTCTGTGATTCAGCAACTTCTGTCATAGCATCAGCTATAGAAACCTTGTTGTTCTTGATATCTTCAACGCTTACTACATCCTTAGGAGCTTCAACTTCAGCGATCTGAGCGCCAGCATCCTTAGCGATAACAGCGATCTTAGCGTTTACTTCATCAACGTATACCTGTGCAGCAGCCTTAGCAGCGTCAACAACAGGGCTGCTTGTGAAACCATCAAATGGGTTGTAAACACTTGTGATTACAAGAGCAGCATCCTTATCAGCAGCAGCCTTAACGATTTCTTCAACTTCAGCTACAGCTTCTTCTACAGCAGCCTTTAATGCTTCGTTAGCTTCCATAGCAGCAGTTGTGCTTTCTACAGCAGCCTTGAGTTCATCAGCATCCATAGCAGCAGCAGCATTCATGATAGAATTCTTTGTTGCCTTTTCTGCACCGAATGTGTCCTTAAGAAGAACAAGAGCAGCCTCTTCCATCTTCTTTGTAGCAGACTGAACTAATAATACGTCAGCATCAATTTTTGATAAATCCTGACCAGCTGATACAGAAGCGTAGTCTGTCTTATCAACTGTAGTAACTGCAGCAGCAGAAACTGCCATAGCAGATGTTGATACCATAGCGAGAGCTGAAACAAGGCTTACTATGCTTTTAACAGATTTTTTCATTTCCAAAAACTCCTTTTTCATTTTTAAATATTTGAAACACAATTTTTTTATTGTGTTTTCATCCTATACGTAAGATTATAACATATAATCTCAATTAAAACAACTGGTAAAACAGTTGAAAAATCAATTTGAATTATAGTTATTTTGAACAATATTCATAACATGTAATGATTTTCAACGCCCGTCCGGAAAATAGTTCAAAACTCTTTTGCGTTATATTTCCTTGGGGCTCAGATGCTTACTTTATCATAAGATCACAGATCATATTAGAAAATTCTACCGGATCCTCAACAGAAAGACCTTCAATAAGAAGTGCCTGTGTATAAAGGAGATCTGTATACTTTTTCAGTGTATCCTTATCACTGCTGTAAAGCTCACGAAGCTTCTCAAAAATACCGTGCTCAGGGTTTATTTCAAGAACTCTCTCAGCCTTTACCTTGTTATCAGTCGGCATAGCGTTAAGAACCTTTTCCATTTCGAGTGAAAGTTCTCCGTCGCTTGTCAGACAGAACGGATGTGACTTGAGTCTCTGGGAAAGTCTTACTTCCTTTACCTTTCCGTCAAGAGAATCCTTCATGAAAGTAAACATTTCCTTGTTTTCTTCAGACTTTGCTTTTATTTCTTCCTTTTCTTCAGGAGTATCAAGTCCGAGGTCGCCGGAGGATACAGACATGAACTGCTTTTCCTTATAGCTTCCGAGCATCTTTACTGCAAACTCATCAACGTTTTCTGTAAGATAAAGTATCTCATAGCCCTTTTCTCTTATCATTTCTGTCTGAGGAAGGTTCTTGATACGCTGAATGCTCTCACCTGAAGCATAGTAAATATACTTCTGATCCTCTCTCATTCTTGTTACGTATTCTTCAAGAGTAGTATACTTTTCTTCGCTTGAAGAGGTGAACATAAGAAGATCTACAAGAGTATCCTTGTTCATGCCGTATGAAGAGTACACGCCTGCCTTGAGCTGAAGTCCGAAAGCCTTGTAAAACTCTTCGTATTTTTCACGCTCGTTTTTAAGCATTTTTGTGAGCTCGTTCTTTATAGTCTTTTCGATGCTCTTTGCTATAAGTCTGAGCTGTCTGTCATGCTGGAGCATTTCTCTTGAGATATTGAGCGAAAGATCCTCCGAATCAACAAGACCCTTTACAAAGCTGAAATAATCAGGAAGCAGATCAGCACACTTGTCCATTATAAGAACGCCGTTTGCATAAAGCTGAAGCCCCTTTTCAAACTCACGTGTGTAATAATCATACGGAGCCTTGGACGGAATATACATAAGAGCGTTGTAGGTTGCAGTACCCTCTGTCTTTACATGGATGTGCTTTATCGGATCGCTGTAGTCAAAGAACTTGTCCTTATAGAAGTTGTTGTATTCTTCATCAGTAAGCTCTGACTTGTTCTTTTTCCATACAGGAACCATACTGTTTATCGTTTCTCTCTCGATAAACTTTTCGTACTCGTTTTCTGTTTCCTCTTTTTTACGTTCATGTTCAACGTCCATTTTTATAGGGAATCTGATATAATCAGAATACTTTCTTATAATAGACTGAAGTCTGTACTGTTCAAGATACTCAGCATACTTTTCTTCTTCTGTATCTTCCTTGATATGAAGAACTATCTCTGTTCCGGGTTTTTCCTTATCACATTCATCAATAGTATAACCCTCAACACCTTCAGACTGCCACTCATATGCCTTGTCTGAACCATAAGCCCTGCTTCGTACTGTAACAAGATCTGAAACCATAAAGGCTGAATAGAAGCCTACACCGAACTGACCTATTATCGCAACGTCCTCTCCAAGCTCGTTTGTGGACTTAAAATCAAGTGAGCCGCTCTTTGCGATAGTTCCGAGGTTGTTTTCAAGCTCGTCCTTAGTCATACCTATACCGTTATCGGTAATAGTTATGGTTCTGTTTTCCTTGTTTACGTTTATGAGAATCTCAAAGTCATCTTTATTCATGCCTACTCCATCGTCAGTAAGTGACTTGAAGTAAAGCTTATCAATAGCGTCGCTCGCATTTGAAATCAGCTCTCTCAGGAATATTTCCTTGTGAGTATATATAGAGTTGATCATCATCTCGAGAAGTTTTTTTGATTCTGCTTTGAACTGTTTTGTTTCCATGTTTTTTCACTCCATATAATTTTTTTGAAAAATTAGCACTCGTAATGTCGGAGTGCTAATTAATAGTATAGTACAAAAAAAATAAAAAATCAATAGTTTCGGAAAATTTTTTTAGAAACTATTGATTTTTTTATAGAATGTTATTCTTCAAGCCCCTTCAGAGCTTTTATTTCGTCTCTGTTTACCTTTATGACAGAATCCTTGATAATAGTTACCTCTCCTCTGTCTACAATAACAGGAACTGCACTGTCGTTTTCAGGACGCACCTTAAGCTTTCCTGTTATGGTATTTGCTTCCTCAACATATCCCTTCACGTTGTTCGGCATACGTACATATGCGCCAACCTTAGGTGTTATCTTAAGGAACTCTTCATAAGTGTTCTGCTCGTACTTGAGGCAGCACATAAGTCTTCCGCATGTGCCGGATATTTTTGTGGGGTTAAGAGAAAGCCCCTGCTCCTTTGCCATTTTTATGGAAACAGGCTGAAACTCGCCTATGCAGCCCTTACAGCAGAATTCTCTTCCGCATATTCCGAGACCTCCGAGTATTTTTGCTTCATCTCTTACACCTATCTGTCTGAGCTCTATTCTTGTTCTGAAAACAGCCGCAAGATCCTTTACAAGCTCTCTGAAATCAACTCTTGTTTCTGCTGTGAAGTAAAAAAGAATCTTGTTATTGTCAAAGGTAAACTCAACATCAATGAGGTTCATATCAAGTCCGCGGTTTTTTATCTTCTGCTGACAAATCTCAAAAGCGTCCTTTTGTTTTTTCTGGTTTTTCTTTACTATCTCAAGATCCTCAGGAGTAGCAAGTCTTATTACCTCCTTAAGCTCGGATGTTATGGAGGATTTTTCGATCATGCGGTTGGCTATGACTACCTCGCCGCACTCTACGCCTCGTACAGTCTCAACTATAGCCTTGTCTCCGACGTTTGCTTTTATGTTTCCCGGAGCAAAGTAATATATTTTTCCGACTTTTTTGAATCTGATTCCTACTATTTCTATCATAATTTAAATTCCTCTGTATCAAAGCTGTCTGCATTCTGATATCTGTCCGCAGAGTGCAGATGCGATAAGCTTTATGTTTACGTTTTTATCTATAAGCGAATACGATCCGGTTACCGCCCTGTGCAGGCTTATGCAGCCAAGCACTGTAAGGCTTTCTGAAAGGAGTCGTGCACCGTCCGCACAGCAGCTTACACTGCTCTGAGGAGAATACTTCATTGCAAGTGAATCACGCATGACCTTATCAAGCATGAGCAGAACGCTTCTGAAGATATTTTTTTCAGAAGCAGCTTCTGTCAGATGTTTCAGCGTTCCGTATTCGTCTCTGTTTATTATACAGTCTGTTATTTTTTTTGTCAAATCAACAGTGCTTCTCAGCTCATCACTGCCGATATACTCAAGACATTTACCTATGTTTCCTCCAAAAAGCTTCAGAACACTGTCAGCTTCACTTTCCGGTATACCCTGTCCGCAAAGTGCTTCCAGGGCAATATCCGGACGAACCTCAGATGCGCCCAGAGAAATAACTCTCGAACGTATCGTTTCAAGAAATATATACTTGTCAGAAGCGGTAAATATAAAATAAGCATACGGAGGAGGCTCCTCTATAAGCTTGAGAAGAGAGTTCTGCGCACTTACTGTTATATTGTCCGCATCTGTAAAAATATATACTTTTTTGTCGGAATCGTTCGGGCGGATATATGCATCAGAGCATATGCTCCTTATTGTCTCAACTGAAAAACCGCCAAGCTTTCCGCTGTGCTCTGCATATATGATGTCAGGATGAGCATGAGAAGCAGCGTTTCTGCAGGAGCGGCATTCACCGCATGGCTTTGAGTCCCGCTCACATACAAGCATCAGAGCAAGATAATCTGCCATGGTTTTCTTACCGAGTCCCTTTTCACCGTATATCAGAAACGAATGCGCCATTCGTCCGTTTCTCAGCATATTCTGAAAAGTCCCGGTTATCAGGTCGTTTCCGTATATTTTCATATAAGTCCATTCCGTTTCTTATCTGTGATAACTGCCTTTACAGTCTGTATCCCGAAGTCTTTCATTATGGCGGCCGCTTCTTCAGATATAAGCTCACCGCTTACAACTACAGGAACTGCAGGAGGACATGGAACGGTTACCGAGGCACATATTCTGCCGACTGCATTTTCTGTAGGTATTTCCTCATGAGGTGAAAGCGCCGCACTGCGTATGGACATTATCCTTAGCGGCTCCGGGAAGAATAATCGTCTGCTGCAGCTATAATTATCAGACTCTGTTTTTTCAAGTGCCATCGCTACTTTTTCATATACCCCGCTGTCATCTACAGGAGAAAAAAGAAGCACTACATAGGTATCATCAGCAAACTCATACTCTATACCACCTGCACGCAGTCTCTCTGCAAGCAGAGTTCCTTTTATTCCGCTGCGTGCAGCGTTTATTGTGAAGTGAAGCGGTTCTACGTCAAACGCCGGACACTCAAGAACATATTTTTTTCCTATACCTCTGCGAAGATCAGCCATAAGCTTTTCTGCTTCAGACAATCTTTGCCTTATACTGTTTTTAAGAAACACATTGCAAAGATCAAGGGAACACATTATAAGATACGACGGGCTTGTAGACGCAAAAAGCTGCATGGCCTCCTTGGCTCCTGACACATATCGCGGGTTACCTATATGAAGATAAGCCGCACCGGTAAGCGCCGGCAGCATCTTGTGAGCAGAATCACAGCACATATCTGCACCAAGGTGTATCGGGTGCTTGTTTTCGCTGTAAAAAGGAAGACACGCACCGTGAGCATTATCCACAAGCAGAACTGCTCCATAGGCATGACAAAGCTCTGCAAGGCTTTTTATATCCGCCATAACACCAAGATAATCCGGAGATGTTATATAGACGCAGGCGTTCGGTGTTATCCTGAGCTTTTCTTCTATCACTGAAAAATCAACTCTGCCTGATATTATAGTATCCTTATATTCCGGAAAGACCCATACAGGATCTATATCAAGAAGTGTACATGCACTCAGAAATGCCCTGTGAGTATTTCGTATGGCTATAACGCTTCTGTTTTCATACTTCATCAGAGCAAGCATCGCCTGTATGCATAAGGTAGAACCCTGAACAGAATACATAGTAGCAGCCGTTCTGAAAATATCCGAAGCGTTTTTTTCACTCTCAGAGATTATTCCGGAATCCTCAAAAAGATTTCCGGCATCGGTTATCTCAGTTATATCGAGTTTTAATATATCCGACAGTACACTGCCGGAGCCTTTACCCTTATGTCCGGGCATATGCATACGGAGCATATCCGAATCAGAATATGACTTAAGATAATCATAAACCGGTGTGTTCATATTTTTGATTTCCTTAAACAAATAATCAATAAATCGTATACTGCTATATTTTATACGCAATACGCAGCTTATGAAGCGATAAAATAAATTAATATAGTGAATGCAAAAAATATTTTTTCGCATTCACTATAATTATATCATCTAATGCCGATATTTACAAGGTTAATTTTTAAGCTTATAGAATTTATCTGCAGCGCTTTGCGGTCGCCCTGCACCTTCACACGCATACCTGCCGGATAAAAGAATAATTTATCAGTTTTGGAGAATGTTTCGAAGAAAGCTTTTTTTGTGCATTATCTTATTTACGAAAGTGCGTATCTGCGTCATCTGTGAAGGATGGGCAATAGTTTTCTACATACGGTTAAAGTCTCTCTCCGTTTGATTCCATGATTTCCTTATAGCGAAAAGCAGAGTCCTTTATTGTTCGCTCCTGTGTGCGGTAATCTACATATATGAGCCCGAAACGTCTGTCATAACCGTCTGCCCATTCAAAGTTGTCCATAACTGACCAGTGAAGGTAACCAAGTATATCAACTCCGTCAGATGCCGCACGTCTGAGTTCCTTAAGATATCTTTCTATAAAATCAGTTCTCTGCGGATCGTGCACCTTGCCGTCAAGCGATACCCAGTCGTTGTTTGCAAGACCGTTTTCTGTTATCATTATCGGTACTCCGTATCTTTCATACAGAAAACGCGGAGTCCAGTACAGCGTTTCAGGAGTTACAGCCCAGTTCATGGATGTCCTTGGCATACCGGTGTATGTTCCCTCCGGATATCCGTCTATTGTCATTATTGATTTTGCATCATAGACGTTTACTCCGTAAAAATCAACCGGCAAAGAGATTATTTCCATATCGCCCTCGTTTATATGAGGCATGTCATTTCCGAATATCTCGTATCCCTTTTCATTATACTTTCCAAAAAATATCGGATCTGCCCACCAGCCCGGACTGAAAAGATAGTTTCCGCAGTCAAAATCAAAGCTTCTCTTATATGCCGCCTCTGTTTCTTCTTTGCTATTGTCAAGAGGACTGCAGCAGGCTGTTGCAAAAGCGAATCCTACTCTTGGAGATAGCTTTGCTTTTTCACGTATGACCTTTACTGCCTTTCCGTGTGCAAGCAGAACGTTATGCGTCATCTGTAAAAGATCGCACGAGTGAAGCTTAAGAAAAGGAGCATGATTTCCTGCATAAAAACCAAGTCCTATAAAAACCTGCGGTTCATTAACAGTCATCCAGTATGAAACACGATCAGAAAGTGCGTCAACTACTACTGCTGCATACTCTGCAAACCAGTCTGAGGACTCAGGGTTGAGCCATCCGCCTTTTTTATAAAGCTCATAAGGATAATCCCAGTGAAAAAGAGTAACAAGCGGAGTTATGCCGTTTTTTATTAGTTCATCCACAAGATCCGAATAAAACTTTATTCCCTGTTCGTTTACTTTTCCGATACCATCAGGAAGAACTCTTGTCCAGTTTATTGAAAAACGGTAGTTTTTAAGCCCCATTTTCTTCATCAATGCAATATCTTCCTTATAACGATGATAATGGTCACAGGCTTCGTTTCCTGTTTCATTATATCTTACAAATTTTTTTATGCCTGCAGAATGACAGTTTGTAAAAACATCCCATATATTGAGTCCTTTTCCGTCAGCTCTGTAACCGCCCTCAAGCTGATATGCCGCAGAAGCCGCACCCCATAAAAAGTCTTTTCTGAATGCCATGATCCTTCCAACCTTCCCTTGTTTTGTAGTTTTTGTTTTGATTACTGATTTCATAAATTATATCATATCAGAAACAGGATTTCAATATTTTTTGACCTTGTTTTTATCTGTAAAATATGTTATGCTTATTTTATATGAAACAAGAAACGATTAGATACAGTAAACAACAGATTTTTTGTAGTTTACTGTCGCCGATATGCACGAAGCTTTCGTAATCAGCGGATGTGCAAGGTAATAATAAAAAGGAGGAATTTTTTTGAATTATTGCTTGAATGCAGGATGCTGGGAAACTGTATTTGCCGTACCCGGGGCTGTTGTTGACAAATATATAAAGCTTGCTTCCGGAAGCGCGGTAAAGGTACTCCTTTATATTCTCAGAAACAATGGCAGAGAAGTCAGCTGTCAGGAGATTTCCTCCGCTCTTAGCATAAGCGAGGATGACATAAAAGACGCTTTTAACTTCTGGGAAGAGGTAAATATTATCAGCAGGTCCGCTTCTTTGGCACCTGTAACCAACACTGTCCCAAAAGTCCCTGAAGAAAAAGCACCTGCAAACGCCTCTGAAAAACCTGCTCCAAAAGAAGCTCCCGTAAAAACAGAATCACTCCCGACTGTTCAGAATTCCAGTTCTTCCTTCCAGATAACGCCAAAGGAAGTAGAACGTCTCAGAGAAAGCTCAAAAGAAATGAAAGCTCTTTTCGATATGGCACAGCAGGCCCTCGGAAATGTAATAAATCATACCACAACACGCTCTCTCGTATGGCTGCATGAATATCTCGGACTTAAAGCAGATGTTATTCTTATGCTTCTTTCCTATTGCGCCTCCATCGGAAAAACACATACGGCATATATCGAGGCAATAGCAGTAAACTGGAGTCAGAACAACATCAATACACTAAGCAAGGCTCAGGACGAAATAGAACGTCTCAACAAATCAAACACCTTCAGTTCAAAAATGTCCGCCGCCTTCGGACTTAAAAGACAGCCGACACCGAACCAACAGAAGTTTTTTGATGAATGGCTCTTAAAGGGCTACAGCGCAGATCTGATTTCCTGCGCCTGTGAGCGCACTATGGATCTTGGCAAAACACTGACTGTAAACTATGTAAACGGAATACTTGAAAACTGGAACAAAAAAGGCATATTGACCCGTGAACAGGCTGAGGCTGAAAACAAGGGAAAACAATACGTCCGTACTGCCGGCAGAAAAGATCAGTCTTATGATATAAACGAGTTTGAAAGCTTTGCAGTTACATTCAGTAAAAATACAAAAAAGGAAATATAAAATATGAATCCCAATACATACAGCAAGGCTATTGAAACAATAAATCAAAGAAGAGTAGCCGCAAAATCCGAAAACGACAAACGTTTTTATGAGATAGAACGTACCATCCCCGAAATAGCAGAAATAAACAGAATACTCTCCCGCACAAGCATCGAGATCCTTAAAGCCATAAGCAGCGGAAAAAACACAAAGGAACAGATACAGGCCATAGAGGTAAAAAACAGACAGGCCCAGGAAATGATTGCGCAGCTTCTTATTTCACGAGGATACCCTGCTGACTATCTTGATATGGAGTACACCTGCAAAAAATGTGAGGATACAGGCTTTTATCAGGGCAAACGCTGCAGATGTCTTGAAGAGCTTATAGGAAAGCTGTCAGTTCAGGAGCTTAACGAAAGCTCTCCTCTGAAGCTATGCAGCTTTGACACCTTTGACCTTTCTTATTTTAAAGGTGTAAGCACAAACGAGGATGACGACTGCTATACAACTATGTCAAACAACCTCAACTACTGTAAAAACTATGCTGCTACATTTTCCAGAGATTCAAGAAATATTTTCATTTCCGGAAAAACCGGGCTTGGAAAAACTCACCTTTCTCTTGCAATAGCCGAGCGTCTTCTTGAACAGGGCTGGGATGTGCTTTACGACTCAGCCATAAACTATCTGAGCAGAATCGAAAGCGAACACTTCGGGAGAAGCGACGGTGATACGCTTTCTGTCCTTATGAACGCTGATCTTCTCATACTTGATGATCTCGGGTCAGAGTATGACAAGGCTTTTTATACATCTACCATATATAACATAATCAATACCAGACTCAACAAGAGCCTCCCGACCATAATCAGCACAAATCTCACTCCCGCAGAAATAGAGCCACGCTATGAGGCAAGAATAGTTTCAAGGCTTCTTACTATGTATGATTATCTCAAATTTACCGGAAAGGACATCCGCTCCATAAAAGCAGGAAAAACGGCTCGCAGAACGATCGACCAATACCGATAAAAATTTTCTTGACAACAGTATATCAGCTGTGTTAATATAGAAATATACTGAATTTTTTTATACTTCAAAAGCTGTGACGAGAACAAGTAGCACAACAGTCAGAAGCAAAGAGAGCCGTCGGGCGCTGTAAGACGGACTTCTGTCCTGTGCAAATACATCTCCGAGCTGATACCCGGAATGAAAGCATATTTTTTTAGTATGGGTATACGGACAGCACCCGTTAAAGTGCATCGAGACCGATAATATATTTTTATCGGTAAACTGAGGTGGTACCACGGTAATCATATCGTCCTCTGGCAGAAGCTTAGCTTTTTGCCGGAGGATTTTTTATTTTTTTAGGAGGATTTTTTTATGACATTGTTTGAAGAACTTCAGAGAAGAGGACTTCTTGCTCAGCTTACTGACGAAGAAGAAATCAAAAGCCTTATAAACGCAGGAAAGGCTACTTTTTATATCGGATTTGACCCGACAGCAGATTCACTTCATGTAGGTCACTTTATGGCTCTTTGCCTCATGAAGAGACTTCAGATGGCAGGCAACAAGCCTATCGTTCTTATCGGCGGCGGTACAGCTATGATCGGTGACCCATCCGGTAAAACCGATATGAGAAAAATGATGACAAAGGAAACCATAAACCACAACGTAGAATGCTTCAAGAAGCAGATGAGCAGATTTATTGATTTTTCAGAGGATCGTGCTATTGTCGTAAATAACGGCGACTGGCTCCTTGATCTTAACTATGTTGACGTACTTCGCGAGGTCGGCGCATGCTTTTCTGTAAACAGAATGCTTACCTTCGAATGCTACAAGCAGCGTATGGAAAGAGGACTTACATTCCTTGAGTTCAACTACATGATAATGCAGAGCTATGACTTCTATATGCTCTATCAGAAGTACGGCTGCAATATGCAGTTCGGCGGAGACGATCAGTGGGCAAACATGCTCGGCGGCACAGAGCTTATAAGAAAGAAGCTCGGAAAAGACGCCCACGCTATGACTATAACCCTTCTTCTCAACTCAGAAGGAAAGAAAATGGGTAAAACCGAAAAGGGTGCTGTATGGCTCGATCCGGAAAAAACATCACCTTACGACTTCTATCAGTACTGGAGAAATGTATCAGACGCAGACGTTATAAAGTGCCTCAAGATGCTCACCTTCGTTCCTGTTGAGCAGATCGAAGAAATGGAAAAGAATATGGAAGGTGCTCAGTTCAACGCTGCAAAGACACTTCTTGCTTACGAGCTTACAAAGCTTGTTCATGGCGAGGAAGAAGCAAACAAGGCTGATGCTGCTGCAAAGGCTATTTTTGAAGGCGCCGGAGACAGTGCGGACATGCCTATGACAATTCTCACAGCAGAGGACGCTCCCGATGGACAGATCGGCATACTTACACTGCTTGTAAAGTGTGGTCTTTGCAAATCAAACAGCGAAGCAAGACAGCTTGTTACACAGAACGGTATAGCTGTTGACGGCGAAAAATTCACAGACCCTAAGGGAACAGTAAATGTTACTGAGGCTGTTGTTATAAAGAAAGGCAAGAAAATATTCCATAAGGCTGTTATGGAATAATACAAAAAAATATATTTTTAAAGGTCAGAATCACAAAAATGATCCTGACCTTTATTTTTTTATAAGAAACTATTCTGCAAGCTTTACACATCTGTCAACTTCCGCCTGAAGTGCGCTGATATACGCTTTTACATTACACTTTTCATAAGCCTCCATATAGCGTTCCCACTCAGCATCAAAGTCATCACTCATAACGACTCTCGGCAGATATTCGTGTTTTACCGCGTCCATATCCTCCTTTGCCTTGCCGTGAGGAGTATCAGGTGTAAAGGTGTTGGTGTAACTCCACATAGGATACCATGGTGCGTTTTCGCCTGATCTGTTCAGAAGCTCAACATAAGTCTGAACATCATATGCCGAGAAGCATTCCTGCATTATAGGACTTAGCTTCTTGAAAAATTCTGATGGCTGATAATCAGGACTGTAGGCATTTTTTCCGTCCTGATCCATTCCCTTATAGTGAGGAAAATAATCATACTGACATCTTTCATTGAACTTGTAGTCTGCATCCTGAGCAAAACCGCTCTGCTCATCTGTAAGATAGAAGATACCGTCTTCTCCCACAGTATAATCCTTCCCCTCTATGCCCCAGAAACGCAGTGTATGTATCTCAGGAGAAATCAGGTCGTTTATAAACTTTACTGCACCCTCCGGATCACTGCAGCTCACAGATACTCCCAGACCCTGTGATACATCAAACGCAACCGACGAATGATAATGCTCCTCTATACCCTCTCTTATAGTTATTCCGAGCGGTACATAACTGCACTCATCAGTAAGGTTTTCTACACTTCTCTGGAAGTTCCATCGCTGATCCACCATTCCTATGACGTTTCCTGTAGCAAGCTTGTCATAATACTGCTGTGCTGTCATAACAAAGCATTCGGGATCTATTATACCCTTATGATATTCTTCGTTAAGCTTCCTGAACCACAGCCTTGCAGTCTCTGTTGTGTTATAGTCTATTACCTTATGAGTTTCTCTGTCAACTATACAGCTTCCGTCATTAGGATAGCCGTCAAGAAACTGAGGAGGATTTTCAAGGCAAAAATACAGGTATCCTTCGTTGAGTATTTCGTATCCTATATTTTTTTCGCCGTTTTCAGCTACAGGATTTTCTTTTATGTATGCCTCGATAAGATCGAAGTACTCATCAAGAGTATTTATCTCCGGATATCCCGCCCATCTGAGAACTTTTACCTGGATCCAGAACGCCTCATCGTTATGCAGAGTATTTGTGTCGTACATATACTCCTTAGAGAAAACAGGAATGATGTATATATGACCATCATCTTCCCTTACCCTGTCCCACTCTTCTTCGGTAAAGTAGTTTTTCAGATTTTCGTTTTTTTCTATATAGCTGTCAAGAGGAATATAAGCTCCTGCTTCAATAAACCTCTGATGCTTGTTTCCTGCATAGATATAATCCGGATAATCATTCTTCATGATCATTTTTTCAACTATATCGTCAATATTATCGCCTTTGTTGAGCCATGTCAGCTCACAGCATGCGCCTGTTTTTTCCCCTATAAGATTGTATACTGTGTTTTCGGAGCTTATTTCGGTGCCCTGCGCATTAAAAAAGCTCGAAAATATCTTTACATCTTCTTTTGATTCATTTTTTTGTTTATCACATGAAGAACCCATAAAAATTATCGTACAGGCCGTCATGAGAGAAACTATTTTTCTAAACACCCGAACCCCTCCTTTTTAACTTCCGGCACGTCTTCTGATTTCGGCTGTAAGCTCATTGAAGTACGATCTTGTATCACATTTTTCGTATTCTTCAAGATACTCTTTCCAGGCTGATTCAAAATCCCCGCTCATTACAACCTTCGGAAGATATCTGTGCTTTACATCGTCCATCTGCGCTTTGGCTCTCCCATAATCAGTATCTGTTGTAAATCTGTTTGTATGCGACCACATAGGATACCAGGGAGCGTTTTCTTCTACCGCGTTTATCATTTCGGCAGGAGTACTTACTCCGTAGGCTTCAAAGCATTTCATAAGAGGAGTTCCGAGTGTACTGAAATATTCTTCAGGCTGATTTTCAGGTGAATAGGCGTTTATCCCATCCTGATTCATACCAAGATAAAACGGAAAAGCGTAATAACGGCAAAAATGCTTTTTTATGTAGCTTTCATCATCCTGCATCTCACGCTGTAGAGCTGTTCTGTAAAAAACCCCTTTTTCATCCACCATATAATCCTCGCCCTCTATTCCCCAGAAACGCAGAGTATGTATCTCCGGTGAAAGCAGATCGTCAAGAAACTTCATAGCTCTTTCTATATCATCACAGCTTACGGATATCCCCATACCCTGAGATACATCAAGAGTTCTTGCTGACCTGTAATGAGGAACAATCCCCTCATCTATAACAAGATCAAGCGGAACATACTTGCTGTCCGGCGGCAAAAGATCCTCCGCATCTGAAAAACTCCAGTACTGGTCAACCATACCGAGTACGTTTCCGGATCTTATCTTCTCATAGTACTGTTCAGTAGTCAGAAAAGAAAACTGCGGATCCACTACGCCTTTTTTATACTCTTCATTAAGCTTTCTGAACCATCTTTTTGCAGTATCTGTTATATTGTAGTCTACCGCAATGTGGTTTTCTGCATCAACTATACAGCTTCCGTCATTCGGATATCCGTCAAGAAACTGAGGAGGATTTTCAAGGCAAAAATACATATAGCCATCTGTAAGTATCTCATAGCCTATATTCGGCTCACCGTTTGCTCCGATCGGATTCTCTTTAAGGTATCTTTCGATAAGGTCAAAATACTGGTCAAGAGTATTGATCTCAGGGTAACCACCCCATTCGAGCACCTTGACCTGTATCCAGAACGCCTGTTCATTGTGCATAGGAGATGTATCTTCCATATATACGTTATCATAAGACGGTATATAGTAGATATGCCCCTCATCATCCTTGAGTCTGTTCCATTCTTTTTCAGTAAAGTATGACTTGATGTTTTCATAGTCATCCCAGTATTCGTTGAGCGGAATAAGAGCGTTTGCATCAAGAAGCTGCTGCTGACCGACTCCTCCGTAAATAAAATCGGGATACTTCTGGGAAATAATCATATCCTCTATCATATCCTGAGCCGACTGGTTCGGGTTTTTCCACGTTTCAATACAGCGTGCTCCTGTTTTACGGGCAATATACTCCTGTATATCGTTATCCTTATCTATATTCACACCGTTTATCGCCATATAGCTTGTAAAAGTTACTATATCACGTTTATTGTTATTGCCTGCTGTATCACATGCAGACAGATTCATAATAAAAGCGGCTGCTGTGATTATTTTTAATGTTCTGCTCAGTTTCAACCCCATGTCACTCCCCTCAGCCTGTCTGGTTTTTTATAACCAGTTCAAAATCAATCTCTTCCTTGGAATTGATTATAAGGCTTATATCATCACAATAAAATCTGCTTAATCTGATATATGGATTAAAGTCATCTCCTGCTTCAAAAACAGGCAGACTTCTCTCACCGTCAGGCTCAAAAACCGCTCTGAGTCTCAGAAGGTCTGAAGCGTTAAAGCCGATTCCTTTTTTATAGAATTTTATACGATAACACCCTTCAAACTCTCTCACGTCTATTTCCATACTGCACTCTGTCTTTCCGTATTCTGCAACATGAAGAGCTATAGCAGTAAGAGAATACGGAACAACAGTTTTTTCTGTTGTTTCCGTGTCTGAAATAAGACTATAATCAAGGTTTTTACTTACTCTCAGTTCATCAAGAAAGCGTCCCATAGTAGTAAGCTCTTTTTTGAGCGGTATAGCCTCACTTAAAGATACATCCTGACTTAGTCCGAATTTTATTTTTGCATCGAAGGCAAGAGCATTGAGTATAACATCGTTAGTCTTATCCTTATACTCCTGAGTAAACAGTTTGAGATTGTTTTTTTCATCGTTTAACCTGTATACGTCAAGCAAGGTGTTTTTTACATGGTTATACAGCTTGCCTATCTCGTCCTCGCCAAAGTATACTTTTCGTGTGATTTTCTTTTCCGTACATACATCACATACTTCCATGGTACGGTTTTTGAAGTCCATGATTATGACTACTATTACAATAAGACCGGCTATAAAAACCAGTACCATAGGTATAAAATGAACGTTCATAAGTATCGAGATAATACTCTTGTCGTTTCCGTAAACATGATAGCTTATCTCACAGGTATAGTAGTTTTTTGAAAACTCTGTTCCTGAAGTATATTCTCTGTACTCAGGCGACTTCAGTTCCTGCTGGTTACTGCAAAGAACCACATCGTTGCACATAACAAAAACATCGCCGTCAAAATGAATGTTCTTGAATATATCATGAATACCTGCTGTATTCAACTCAAACTTGATTATGGCTTCTCCGGTAGTTACGTTTTTATAATCAAGCTTTCTTATAAGCGACAGATTTTTGTTTTCTGTGTCACAGTAAATTATCATATCTCTGTCCATGGACTTGAAGTGTTCATACCACGGCTCGTTTACTACTGAATCAAGTCTGCTGATGTTTCCGCCGTTCAGAACTGTATCGTTTGCAGTATATATGCTGAACTGCTTTACCGCACTGTCTTCTGTTACGACCAGAACCCTGCTCTGTGAAAAATTATAATAATAATCAAAGTAATCAACGGTAGACTGATACCTCTTGTTTAAAAAGCTGTACACATCTTCGTTTGTATAAACTGTTTTGGAAATGGAAATCATGCTTTCAATGGCGGTATTTATGTACTGTTCAGCTGAAACAGATACAGACATCTCCATCTCCTTCTTGTTTTCTTCACGCAGATTAGTTACTACGGCTATCATTCCCGCAAACATCGCACCTACGGAAATTATGAGAGATATAAAAATTATAAGGACTTTGGTGTTAATTTTTATATTGGAAACAAATCCTATCTTGTGATGTTTTTTTCTCTTTTTACGCGACATAAAAATCCCCCTAAAAAAATCCCCTCAAAAAACTATCTATCCGGCATGTTAAGCTGCTGTTTTATTTCGTATTTTTTTCTATACATATTTTCCTCTGCCTCTGCCAGAAGATCCTCATATGAATAGTTTGTTTTATCATATGCATAACCGTATGCTATAGAACATTTTACACTGTCTGTTTCTGCACTGAGAATAAGCGGACAATCAGAATCAAGTCTGTTGATAAGCTGATAAATATCCCTGTACGAGTGGTTTGTAACAACAAGAAGGAACTCGTCGCCGCCCATACGGAAACACATGCTGTCCTTGAACGAAACTTCTTTTATGTACTCCGCAGCTCTCTTGATGACATAATCTCCTCTTTCATGTCCTAAAGTATCGTTTATAAGCTTGAGATTGTTAACGTCAAAGTATATTACGCATATGGAAGAACATGAACGGAAGCTATCGATCTTGTTTTCATAGTGTCTTTTGTTGAAGGTCTTGGTCATTCCATCATGTGTTGCATCAAAAACAGCAGACGAAAAGTCTTTTCGTGAGTTATTGATAACGTTTATCATACTGATAAGCGACTGACCAAGATGCCCTATCTCATCTCTTCGTCCTGTTTCGAACTTTCTCTTAAGCTCATCACCGTTGTCATCCTCTGACTCTGAGCCTGTAAAAGCCGCCGCCGCACTTGCAAAGGTTTCTATAGGATTGAAGACACTCTTTTTGAGCATAAAAACTATTATCCAGCTTACACCAAGAAGCATGGCAACAGAAAACATTATCATAGCAATAACAATAAGCCACAGACTGCTGTTCTCCGCATAGCTTTCGATTATTATGTATCCGACAGCCATATCGTCAGCCGTTCTGACAGGACGGTATGTATAGTTCTTTTCAGCGCGCGTAATGCTCCATTTTTCACGGCATTCGACAAGTCTGAGCTTTATAGAAGACGTGTAGTCGTCATATGATACCTTTGTTCCGAGAGTTTTTCCGTCTGTATCATAAACATAGTATCCTACAGTACTTCCGTAACTGATAAAAGAAATTCTGGTTATAGAGTTGTCATGAGTATACTCGAGCAGTTTTCTCATGACAGTCTGGTATTCGGCATCGGTTTTTCTTGTTGTAACGTATGTCTTGGCATTATCTCCGTCTATTTCGACTGCCGCAAAGCTTGCAGCAGCTTCGTTTATCCTATACTCTTCCTTCTTTGTTCTTTTAGAAATCTCTATATAAAACATTGAAAAAATAACCCCAAAAGTAACAATCAGAATAATAAATATTGTAAATATCATCTGACTTTTTAATGTTTTTTTCACCGCAATCACCCCATCGCATTTATATGTAATTATATTATATCATCTTTTATTCGGAATTTCAACCAATAATTAATATTTTTTTCGCAAATCCTGATAAAAATTCACCAAAAAACTTATTTGTTATAATTTTTCAGAAATAGTATAAATCACAAATTACAGGATATACCGAACAAAAACTTAACCCATTAAAATCTTGACATCTTTTAACCCGGGAGCTATAATATCTTTATCTGACAGTTATATCAACGAATGTACAAGGAGTATAATCAACATAAGGAGCGGTGATTTTTATGAGAAAAATACTGATCGTGGAGGATGACAGTGAAATAAATAAGCTTCTTGCAGACTTTCTGCAGAGTAACGGCTATGAAACTGTCTGTGCAGACGACGGACAAAAAGCAATAATGCTTATGAAAAAACAGGACTTTTGCCTTGTTATCATGGATCTGATGCTCCCCTACAGGAATGGTGAACAACTTATAAAGGAGTTTCGTGAATATTCGCAGATACCGGTAATCGTTCTTTCGGCAAAATCAATGATGGAAACGCGTCTTGCTGTTCTGAAAACGGGTGCTGATGATTATATTATTAAACCGTTTGACTTAAACGAAGTACTTGTAAGGATAGAGGTTGTACTCAGAAGAAGCGGCACGGGAGAAGAAGCGGCAGACAAAATACTTTCCTGCGGTGAGCTTTGCCTTAATACCACAGAAAATACCGTTTCATACGTAAGCGATACGTTTAACCTCGACTTCCGCAAAGCACGAAATTCTGGTATACTAATGACATAAAAGTCTAAGTACAGAAAAGGAGCCCAAATCAAAT
>SVNR01000031.1 GCA_015066815.1 Ruminococcus sp. | reverse complement strand
GAGAAGATACCCTTGAAGATACAGTAAAGGCAGCACTCACTCAGATAGAAGAAATGAAATACGGTCAGACGCTGACAGATCACGGAGTACCTGAAGAAAAGATA
The DNA here is from genome assembly GCA_015066815.1 of Ruminococcus sp. Classification (GTDB taxonomy): domain Bacteria; phylum Bacillota; class Clostridia; order Oscillospirales; family Ruminococcaceae; genus HUN007. The sequence goes on along the minus strand of SVNR01000031.1, from coordinate 33,115 downwards.
AGAAAATACGGATTTGCGTTCGAAGGGAAGAAGGTTAAGATAGGGTAAGAGATTCAAAAGATAAACCAACTTGTGCATTATGAAGAATACTCCCGAAAAATAAAAAAAGACAATTAGTTGTTTTTGTGACGATTGTTGTTGACTATATATATTTAATAAAACCAATATCAGAAATGATAACCGGAATGAAAAAATATATGGATTCAGAAAATTCAGACAACGATACCACTTAATATCCGGAGCATAATAAGAAACATAAAAAAACTGTACCACTACTTTGTGTAAAAGTTATGGTACAGTTTTTTGCTGTTATCTGAGAACTAAAAAAATCATTTTACAGGATATTCAATGACTTTTACCGGACATTTTTCTGCACATACTCCGCAGTTTGTGCATTTACTGTAATCAATAGAAGCGTGGAAGTCAGTTACTGTTATAGCCTGGCTTTCACAATTCTTTTCACATATTTTACAGCCTATGCAGCCGTTTTTGCAGTTGAGCTTTGTGGTTTTACCGTTGTCTTTTGAAGAACAGCGGACTATTGTTTTTGCTGATTCCGGTATCATGCTTATAAGTGAGTTAGGACAGACAGTGGCACATTGTCCGCAGCCGATGCACAGTTTTCTGTTGATATGAGCTATCCCATCAGATAAGGTTATAGCGTTTTCACTGCAAACCTGAGCGCAGTCACCGTAGCCTATACAACCATATGAGCAAAGTCCGTTTCCTGAATAAAATCTCTTTACAGCCAGACAGGTTTCTATACCGACAAAATCATATTTTGAGGCTGTTGCGTTGCAGTCACCGCAGCAGTTTATAACAGCGATTTCTGAAACGACTTCGGAAGAAGCTGTATTCATTATTGAGGCGATGGCAGAGGCTGTTTTGTTTCCGCCAGGTTTACAGAGGTTTGTGGGAAGGTTTTTATTAACTATACCTTTTGCATAATCCTCACATCCTGCACATCCGCATGCACCGCAGTTTGCCTGAGGTAAAACGCTGTTTATCTGTTCTATTCTTTCGTCTGTCTTAACTTCAAATATTTTTGAGGCAGCTGTCAGAAGAACACCAGCGATAAGTCCCATAGAAGCAAATGCTATAACGGGAAGTATATATATATTGAACATTTTTTAATCACCCCATTATTGAAAATTTAATTTCCGAGTCCTGAAAAACCGAGAAAGCTCAGTGAAAGTATAGCTGCAGCAATAAGAGTTGCCGGAACACCCTTGAATGTTTCCGGAACATCTGCGGTTTCTACTTTTGAACGAACACCGGAAAAAATCAGAAGTACAGCCATAAATCCAAGTCCGGAGAACAATGCATTAACAACTGACTGAATAAAAGAAAGCTCGTTGTCGATGTTGAGTATTGTGAGTCCGAGTACGGCACAGTTTGTTGTTATCAAAGGAAGATATACTCCAAGAGTGTTATAAAGAGGAGGCATGAGCTTTTTCAGAGCTATTTCCACGAGCTGTACAAACAGAGCTATTATCAGTATGAAGGCTATTGTTCTCAGGTATGTTATGTTGAGCGGAATAAGTATAAGATAGTATATAGGATAAGTTACGATCGCCGCACATACCATTACAAATGTTACAGCTACACCCATTCCAAGACTTGAGGATGCTTTTTTTGAAACTCCGAGAAAAGGACATATTCCCATGAACTTTGAGAGTACAAAGTTATCAGTCAGAAGTGCGGCAAGCATAATTCCGAAAAGCTCTTTCATTATACGTTACCTCCTTCTTTACCACATGAGTGACAGCTTCCGTTTGATGGACATCCACTGCACCCAATGTTCTCCGGAGGCTTTTTGTTTGAAAGTCTGTTTACAAACGCTATAACGCATCCGAGAACGAAAAAACCGCCTGCCGGTAAAATAAATATTGTCATGCTTTCAAGATGGGGGATTTTTATTCCGAACCATGAGCCTGTTCCGAATATTTCTCTGACAGATGCCATGATAGTCAGTGCCATTGTAAAACCAAGCCCCATTCCAAGTGCATCAAGTATGGAGGGAAGAACCTTGTTTTTGCATGCAAAAACCTCAGCACGTCCGAGGATTATGCAGTTTACAGTGATAAGTGACAGGAAGGTTCCGAGACTTTTATAAAGTGAGGGTATATATCCCTTCATAAGCATCTCTATGAGCGTTACAAAGCCGGCAATGATAACGATATAGCATGGCAGCTTTACTGACTTCGGAATTATATTTTTGAGAAGCGATATCACGATGTTTGAACCTATAAGTACAAAAGTAGTTGCAAGTCCCATTCCGATAGCGTTCGCTACAGTAGTAGTAATGGCAAGAGTAGGACACATTCCAAGAAGTCCTACAAGTGTAGGATTTTCTTTTATGAGTCCCTTGGTAAATTCTTTTATATTATTCACTTACAAAGTCCTCCTTGTACTGATTATATACTGTCAGTGCCGTATCAACAGCTTCCTTTACTCCTTTTGAAGAAAACGTTGCTCCGGTGATAGTGTCAAAGTCATAGCTGTTGTCAGCTGCTCCTATAAACTGTCTTGTAAAATCCTTTTCATCTCTTACTTTAGTTCCGAGTCCGGGAGTTTCGCCAAGCTCAATAAAGCTTATTCCTTCTACTCCGTTATCTGAAACTCCTACAAGAACGTGGATTCCGTTTTTTGAATAGCCGTCAGTTATTATTTCAAACGAAAGCTGTTTTTTTTCATTGGTTATCACAGAAGTAATTCCGTCATAGGTGCGTACAGATCCGTCGTCGTTAAGAAGCATGCTGTAGTTTCCGGGACCGTATATTTCGTCAAGTCCTCTTGAGAGCTCCTCGGTTATGACTCCTGTTGTATCAACGTATGTAGCGTTGTAAACAATTATCAGGAGCGCTGATATTATAGTACATATTGCAGTGAGGACGAGCGGAGGTTTTATTTTGTCAGGCATTTTTCTTTTCCTCCTTTTTTATTGTTTTCATTCCGAGAGGTTTTGTTTTTGTGAACATATCAATATAAGGAGTAAGTATGTTCATAAGAAGTATCGAAAAGGAAACACCCTCAGGATAGCTTCCGAATTTTCTTATTATAAAAGTTACAAGTCCGCAGCCTATTCCGAAAACTACTTTTCCTTTTGTTGTAACAGGTGTTGTAACATAGTCGGTTGCCATGAAAAATGCACCGAGAAAAAGTCCGCCTGAAAGCAGCTGATACATAACATTTCCGCCAGATATCCATGTCAGAAGTGCGACAGTGCCTATAAAGGCTGCAGGAGTTGATGGGGAAATGATTTTTTTGAAGATAAGAAAAAGTCCGCCTATGAGAAGCGCAAGAGCTGAGGTTTCACCGAGACAACCGCCTACGTTTCCGATGAACAGATCGGTAAGAGAGGCCTCTCCCGATACAAGAGGAGTAGCTCCTGTTACTATTGTGTCAGAAGAAACACCTGAGCCCGGAACTGCCCATGTAGTCATATGAGACGTGAATGAAAGCATGAGAACTATACGTGCTGTAACAGCCGGATTTGCAAAATTCTGTCCGAGTCCTCCGAACAACTGCTTTACTATAACAATTGCTATGAAGCTTCCGACAATAGCGATCCAGTAAGGAAGCGTAGGCGGAAGATTGAGAGCAAGGATTATTCCGGTAACAGCGGCGCTCATATCGCTTATTGTCTGTTCACGTTTCATTACCCTGCGGCAGAGATATTCAAAAAGTACGGCTGAAGAGCAGCATACAGCGATAAGCGCTATTGCACGTGCTCCGAAAAATACAGCGCTTGCTGCAATTGCAGGTAAGAGTGATATTATTACGAGAAGCATTATTTTCTGAGTAGTTACTTCAGATCTTCTGTGTGGTGATGCTGATACGATCAAATTTTTCAAGATAAAACCTCCGATGTATTATTTGTTCCTTGGTAAGATAGTCTTTGCAAGCTGATGTGTTTCTGCAAGCTTTCTGCCGGCCGGGCATACATACGTACAAGCACCACAGTTTATGCACAGGTTTACTTTTAGCTTCAGAAGAGCGTTTATATCTTTTCTGTGGTAGGCTTTTTCAAGCTCTGTGGGCATAAGACTCATAGGACATGCGTTTATGCATCTTGCGCATCTTATGCAGGCTGTCGGCTTTATTTCGTTATATTCTGCCATGGCAAGAAACGAGTTGCTTGTTTTTACGACCGGTGTATCGGTACTTATAAGGCATGAACCCATCATCGGACCACCGGCTATAAGCTTGCGGATTTTGTTTGTATCAGTATCTGAAAACTCAAGGAGTGCTGATACAGGAGTACCTATAGGCGCTATGACATTAAGAGGATTTTTTACAGCTGTTCCGTCTATCGTGATCCTTCTGCTGATAAGTGGTTCTCCGGTAACTGAATACTTATATATAAACGCTGCAGTTGAAACGTTCATTACAATGATTCCATAGTCCGACGGAAGCTTTCCTTCCTCTGCGATTATTCCTGTAGTGGAATGTATCAGTACTTTTTCAGCACCCTGAGGATAGGACGAGGGGAGTGTGTGTACAGTTATACCGGAGTTATCGGAAATAAGCTCGTTAAACTTTTCTATAGCCTGCGGTTTGTTTGATTCTATTCCGATTATTGTTTTAGGAACAGACAGATACTTCATTATTATTTTAATTCCTTCAAGTACGCTTTCTGCGTCTTCTATTATCTGTCTGTAATCAGATGTTATATATGGTTCGCATTCGGCTGCGTTTATTATAAGAGTATCGATAGCTTTTTCAGGATTAAGCTTTATATGTGTAGGGAAACCTGCACCTCCGAGTCCGCATGAGCCACTCTCCCTTATAGCCCTGATAAAGCTTTCCTTATCAGTTATCTGAGGCGGAGTATATGAAACAGACTCCTGTTCGCTGTCAGCTTCTATTTCGACAGCCTTGCATACAGCTCCGTTTATCATCCTGTAGTCGGTTATATCCTTTACAGTACCGGATACACTTGAGTGCACAGGGACAGAAAAGAGCGCTTCATTGTCGCCTATTTTCTGTCCGGCAAGTACTCTGTCACCTTTTTTTACAAGTGGTTCGCACGGTGCTCCCATGTGCATTGACATAGGGATTTTTACATAAGAAGGGACAGGTAAACAAACAGTTTTAGTGTTTTCAGTGTTTTTTGAGTGTTTAAGTTTTATGGTATTAAGCCTTAGCATAAAGATCTGCTCCTTTTATAAGAGATTTTTACGAGGTCTCAAAAAATAGGTTTTTAATATGGGATAAAATCCAGATCGCTGCTTTTTGAGATGTTTCCTTCCGTATCTATTGCAATTATTTTGTAATCATCTGCGTTAAGATGCCTTTTTAGATTTTCTTTTCCTTCAATAAAAATAAGCGTTGACAAAAAATCTGATTTTATGCCGCTGTCGCAAAAAACAGTTACTGATGAAAGCCCGCTCTGAGAAGGGTACCCTGTTCGGGTATCAAGTATATGGTGATACTTCACAGAGCTTATCTCAGTAAACCTTTCATAATCTCCTGACGTGGAAACAAAGCAGGGATGAGTCGTAACAGTACCTGCTATTGTGTCGCTGTCTGATTTTACAGCAACGTTGAACGTGTGGTTTTTGTCCGGGCTGTACAGAAGCGTTGATGAGCCGAAGGATACAACTGCGTATCCGGAGGTGTTTTCAGTACATATGGGCATTATTTTGTCAAGCGCATAGCCTTTTGCTATTGCTCCCGGATCGACACTCACGTTGTTGAGCAGCTTTACCTTGTTTCCGGAAATAATATAGTTTTTTTGATCTGTATATTTGAGAGCGTTTTTTATATCATGATCAGAGGGGATAAGCTTTTCTGCCAGAGAGTTATGCCACAGCATGCTGAGATTTCCGGCAAAAATATCAACACTGTTTCCGTATTGTGTACGCAGCTTTTCTGTGTCAAGGATCATATCCCTGATATCACTGCTGCATTCTGCTTCTTTTTTTTCGTTAAGTTTATATATATCGGAGCTTGTATCAAAGTTGTCTGTTATAGAAGAAAGATAAGTTATTTTTTGCTTTATCTTTTCAGTAATATTTTCACTTGCTCTGATAGAAACAACTGTATCATGCGAAAAAAATACACTTGTATAATCCTGTTTATTATGATAAAATAGATAAAGCAGTGTTAAGATAAGCAGCGTAAAAAATAACGCTGCAGATAGTATTTTTTTTATTTTTTTCACTCCTTGATAACAGATCCGTATACATTTATAATTATATCTCAAAACGTATTTTTTGTAAAGAGATTGTTTATGAAAATGCTCAGTACATTCTGTCGGAGTAAAACTGTTTTAGTGCCTTGCACATCAGCTTCGTGCATATCGGCTGATAGTAAACCATAAGCTGCAGGGCGTCATATGCGGTGTCAATAAGCTTTAATTTTTAAAAAAAACGGAGGTCCGGAATTTATGAAAGGCTACAGACTATATATAATAAGACACGGAAAGACAGAGGCAAATGAAAAGGGAATTTATATAGGAAAAACGGACTTTCCTCTTTCAGAGGCAGGAAAAGAAGAACTTCTGAACAAAACAGACGAGTTTGATTATCCGGGAGTAGAAAGAGTCTACAGCAGTCCTGCCGCAAGATGTATGGAAACTGCCGGAATTATTTTTGAAGGCAGGGAGACTATTGCTGTCCATGACCTGAGAGAGCTTGATTTTGGTGAGTTTGAGGGTAAGAGTGTTGACGAGCTTATAGGCCGTGAAGACTATAAGGCGTGGCTCAAGGGCGGCCTTGAAAATTCTCCTCCGGGTGGAGAAAGTATTGCCGATATGGTTGCGCGTGTATACATGGCGCTTGACAAGATAATACTCAACATGATGAACGATGATATTTCATCAGCAGCTATTGTGACGCACTCCGGAATAATCTCAAACATACTTTCCTGCTTCGGTCTGCCAAAATACAAGCCAACTGACATAAAATGTGAGCCCGGAGAAGGCTTCGAAATAATGGTAACAGCTCAGCTCTGGCAGCAGGCACAAGCTTTCGAAATACTTGGCAGAGTACCTTTTTACAAATAAAATGAAGCTGTACTTTACCAACGAACACAGCTTCCCGATAAACCTTAAACAGTTTCTTCAGCATGAAAACGGAGTATCTGCCAAGCTTATTACAAGGCTTAAGAGACAGAACATGGGGATAACGTGTGAAGGGAAGCTTATCAGAACTATAGATGATGTTTTACCGGGTTCAACTGTAGTTCTTGATATAGTCGATGAAAATAATATCCCGCCTAACGCAGAGCTTTGTGTACCTGTTGTATATGAAGATGAGTCGGTTGTCGTATTTGACAAGCCGCAGGGAATGCCGGTGCACCCATCTATAAATCACTACAATGACACTCTTGGAAACTTTTTTTCATACCGGTATCCGGGAGTTACCTTCAGACCGATAAACAGGCTTGACAGGAATACTTCAGGACTTTGTGTTGCAGCCAAAAATCAGCATGCGGCTTTTAAGCTTCAGCGTTCTGTTTCAAAAGTATACTTTGCAGTTGTGTGCGGTGTTCCGGAAAAAAAATCAGGTGTCATAGATGCGCCGATAAGAAGGAAAGAAGAGTCGCTGATTACAAGATGCGTCGCTCCTGACGGACAGAGGGCAGTCACAAGATATGATGTGCTTTCGTCCTGCGATAAGTATTCATATATAAAAGTAAATCTCGAAACAGGAAGAACACATCAGATACGGGTCCATTTTTCTTATATAGGAACTCCTCTTGCCGGAGATGACCTTTACGGAGGCAGTTGTGAAGATGCTGCAGGACAGGCGCTGCATTGCGGTGAAATATCATTTTCTGATCTGCAGAGCGGCAGACTTATACATATAAAAGCAGAACCCGGAGAAAACTTCAGAAAAATATTTGAAAAGTATGATTTTCATTAATATATAGTAAACGAAAAATGCTTTTTTACGTTCGCTATAATACCATGGCAGATGTAATTATTGTAACAGATTTGTAAATAACATAAAGCTCTTTAAAAACAAGAAAAGTATTTCTTTTCTTCCGTTTTATTCAAGCAGAGCTAAAGTTATCCTGTTATCGACATAATAATTTCGCTGTGAATATTCACTACTACCTGATGTTTCGATGTGTCCAAACAGTCAAACTGCACAAAATTATGTTTTAAATGGTTTTTTTTACCTAAAAAGGATTGCAATTTATTTTTTTTCAGTTATAATTATTAACAGTGTTACTGGTTTGTAATAATTGAAGGGAGCTGTTATGATGAGTAAGAGACGTCCTGACGACGTTTCAGAAGAAACAGTCAAAAAGTGTATGACATTTTCAAAGGCAATGATAAGACTTGGTGCTTATGCAACATACAGTGTTATCTTTCTTTTGAAAAAGCTAAACAAAATTCTTTGTGACAGTGCTAAAGCGTTTACTTCTAATACAACAGCTTTAATTCTCAAAGTTATAGGAAAGCTAAAGAAGATAGGCAGAAAACTGCTTGTGCCGTTTGTTGCATGCATCAGACCTATCCGTAAAAAGTTTACTGCCAAGCGTGCTGAAACAGATATGACGTTAAGAAGTATCAGAACTACAGGACTCAAGCAGTTTTTCACACGAACAGTGAACTATGCTGTACCTGCAGCAGCAGTTGTTGTTTTTGCAGTTGTTCTCGGAAGCGTTTCTAAGATCGACAGACAGATCTCAGAGGTTGCTTCGCCTGACGCATCTATAGACAACAGTGTGCTGATTGATGCATCTGATGATCTCGGATATGCTGACAGCATCACAGAAAACGATGAATTTTTTATTCAGAGAACAGTAGAGTTCGAAGAACCGTATGAGAAGTTAAGAAGTGTTATCGGAACAGATGATGTTAATTTTATCGAGGCAGTTGGTCTGTATATCGATGGCAGCTTCATAGGCTCTCTTATGGATGAAAGCGAAATAAAAGCTTTATTTGATTCAAGACTTGAAGAGGCAAAGTCTCAGCCTGATGTCAAAGAGGCTGCTTATAAAAAGAGCATAGAATACCGCAGTGGAACATATCGTACAGACAGCGTAATAACTGCAGACGATGTAACCGGCTACATGAACAGCGGAACAGATGAGCGACGTTATATTGTTGAAGAGGGTGATTCACTTACTCTCATAGCTGAGGAAAACGGCGTTACGCTCGAAGAGCTTCTTGCTATGAATCCTGAGGTACAGGATCCTGATCTCTGCGTTATAGGCACAGAGCTTATCGTTGCGCAGAATCTTGATAACATGCCTATAATAATAACAAAAGAAATAAAAGAAAATACAAGTATTCCTTTTGAAACCCAGACTGTAGACAGCGACTCTCTCTATGTCGGAGAAACAGAGATACTTATCGATGGAGTAAACGGCGAGGGAATCAGCACTGTTGAGGTTTGTTACGAAAGTGATATGGAAATAAGCAGAAAAGTCATTTCGACTGAGGTTACAAAGCAGCCTGTTGCCGAGATGATTGCTGTGGGTATCAGACAGCGTGAAGTTGTAGCAGTTCCGGCTTCGTCTTCAACGATCCTTCAGGGAAACGGAATGTTTATGTGGCCTGTTGACGGTGGTTATATAAGCGATGTGTACGGCAGCGACAGAAATCATAAAGGTCTTGATATCGCAGCTGCAGCAGGAACGTCCATATACGCTTCCGCGCCCGGCAAGGTTATAGCAGCAGGCTGGAATACAGGCGGATACGGATATTTTGTCATGATTGACCATGGAAACGGTTATGCTACTCTGTATGGACATATGAGCAAGGTAATTGCTGAAAACGGCGCAGAGGTCAAGTGCGGAGATCTTATCGGAGAAGTCGGAACAACAGGAGACTCAACCGGTAATCATCTTCACTTTGAAGTAAGATACAATAACGTATGCCAGAATCCTGCAAACTATATAAACGTTAATACATCATCGGATAATTAAAATAAAACATCCACTGACTTGAAGGGCGGGAGCTGTAGAGAGGTTCTCAACCCGGACAGTTTAAGACAATCGATAGCTAATGTAAAAACAAGTAGAGCAGTACCGCTTAATTGCAGTACTGCTCGTTCTTTATATTCTCTTTTTTAGTTCCTGGAACGTATGCTGTTTATTATATGTTATTCAAGGAATAAACAACAGGAGGCTGAAGCATTAAATGTTCAGCCTCCTGTATTTTTTTGTTAATGTTATATCTGATATAAAATTTATTTTTGTTCGTTTCTGAGTGTATCGATAAGGTTGGACTTGATTATTTCGGTAACTCTTACTGCAAAATAATCGTCTACTACCACCACGTCACCCTTTGCAATAAGATGACCGTTTACTATAACGTTTACCGGTGCATCAGCAGGAGAGTCAAGCTCTATTACTGTTCCGTGTGAGAAGGAGAGTATCTCGTCAACTCTTCTCTGTGTGGAGCCTATCTCGATTGAAAGCTCAAGAGGAACGTTCATGAGAAGTCTGAGGTTATTTAGCTGTTCCTGAGTAAGTGTGTTTTCAAAAGATGAAAAAGTTACAGGCTGTTCAGAGAGTGTTGTAAACGCTGACTGAGGGCTGAGTGATGAATCCGGAGAAGAGGCAAAAGGAGACTGAGCGTATTTTGCTCCTGTGGTATCATATGGATTGTTAGCTTCCGGAGTAGAAGAAAAATCAGGAACAGGTTCCACTGAAGGTTCGGGCATAGGAAATCTTGCTTCTGTATTTTCTGCGATTTTTGTTGCAAGGTCAACAGGAAGAATAGTGACAAATCTGCTGTTGATGCTTGTATCTGTTCTTATTCCTGAAGTCAGTATACATATATTATCATCAGGCTTTAAGGACATAAGAGTAAATATGTTCTGGTTTATACTGTTAGGAAGTACTTCAACACCGCTTACTGAAAGCGTACCGCCTATAAAGCCGGCTACTTCGGTAAAGTATGCGTTCATAAGCTGGCTTATTATTTCTCCGAAGGCGGAAATATTTATTTCATCAAAATTAAAATCAGGAGTAACTACAGGAGGCATTCCCATGAGCTGACAAAGCATCAGCTGTGCATCACTCTGTTTAAAAATAAGAACAGATGAACCGTTCATCGTTCCCGAATATGATACCTTTACAAAAACAGCAGGAGCATAATCAGCATACATGAATTCCATTATCCTGCATACAGATATCTTAGGATCGGTTATCCAGACATTTGAGTTAAGAAGCGATGTTATGGACGGCGCTGATGTTACCGCGGCAAGATTGTGAGCTTCTTTTATGGCATATAATTTGTTTTCATTAAGATCGTTTATATTAGTGTTCAATTTACCTTCACCTCTTACTTCTTATCATATACATCAATAATTTTTATGGCTTTTTTATTGTTGCTTATACCGGGCTTTGCAGTAAACCACTGTACGTCGTTTATCTTTACCATGGCATTCTGGGTTATCGGAACGTCAAGCGGGATAATATCGTTCAATCTCAGAGAAAGAATATCGCTTAAGTCTATCTGTGTTTCAGCAAGAATAGTGTGCATAGTGAGCGAAGAATTTTTTACACCCTTCATAATTGTGGCTCTCTGTGCCTGCTTCTTGTCTTCGTCGATTATGCGCTTGGACATTGTTATATAACGGCCGCTCAGATGAGTGAGGATCTCTTCCATGTTTATTGCAGGAACAGTTACCGTCATGATGCTTTTTCTGTTGTTAAGCTCAACCTCAAGAGTAGCGGTTACTACTATTTCGTTTGGAGCAAGCTGCTTTGCAAGACGTGAATTTGTTTCGATTTTTGAAAGTGAAGGATTAATTGAAATATAGCTTGACCATGCTTCCTGTAAGAAGAAGGCCATTTTTTCAAGTAGTGTTTTCATAAGGGAAATTTCGATCTCGGTAAAATCTCTTGAAATTTCTATTGTATCCCCTTGTCCTCCCATGAGACGGTCAATAAGCGCGAAAGTAATATCGTTTGATAGCTGAACCGTACATTCTGCTTCCATAATGTCCTTGTTTTCAAAGCCAAGCTTGATAATACCCATCATAACATAATCTTCAAGCGAGTTGTTGAATTCATGATATCTTTGTTCCTCAACCTTGAGTACGGTTGCGTGACAGTAAAGTCTTGCTATTGTTGTAATATGAGATGCGACAAGACGTGCATACTGTTCATAAATATCACGTATGAGGTTCAGATCCTCTTTTGTAAATTTCTGAGGCGCCTTGAAGTTATAGTTTTTGATTCTTTTATCGCCTTTTTTTTCTGCATTGGCCGGTGAACCGTTGTTGAGGTTTTTCATAAGCTCATCGATCTGATGCTGAGAAAGTGTGTCGGACATTTTTTTGTCACCCCTTTTTATTTTTAAAAACTAAAATACGCTGCTGTAATGTTATCTGTGATACATACATCGGCAGAGCGTTTAAAAATATAGTGAACGTCAGAAAAAATCCGGCTTTCACTATAATAATTATATTTTTATTGCCTTGCACATCCGTTTGCTATGAGAGCTCAGTGCATATAGGCTGATAGTAAACGACAAATAGATTTTTCGTTTACTATAAATATCATAAAAACTATTATATCACATATACGTTTTTTTTTCTATAGTAAAAAAAGCTTTTTTTCAGAAAAAAAGCGATTTCAGAAAAATATCATGCTTGTAAGATATGTTAAAATATGATATGATATCAATATCCGCTGTTGTTTGTCAGCGATTCGTCGTTTTCAATCCATGAATTTACGTCTATGGATTTGTAGGTTTCATTTGAGGTGCGTACGAAAACTGTGGATATTCCGGCGTTGATTATGAGACGCTTGCACATGGAGCAGGGTTCAACCTCTCCGTAGAGTTCGTCCGTCTTTGCGTCATGGCATGCGAGATAAATATCTGCACCTATCATTTCGCTGCGCGGAGCAGATATGATGGCGTTGGCTTCTGCATGAACCGAACGGCAGAGCTCATATCGTTCTCCTTTTGGAATGTTGAGCTTTTCACGCATACAGTATCCGAGATCGGAACAGTTGGCACGTCCTCTCGGAGCTCCGACATATCCGGTAGATATAATCTCGTCATTTTTTACTATTATTGCTCCGAAGTTTCTTCTGAGACAAGTTCCGCGTTTCAGAACGCTTTCGGCAATGTCAAGATAGTAGTTGATTTTGTCGCGTCTGACCATATTATAAAACTCCTTTTTTATGATATGTTTTTACTGAACTGTTCAGTAATACTATAGTGAACAAAAAAATATTTTTTTCGTTCGATATTAATAAATTATGTTGTAGTGAAAGTCAGATTTTTTTGACGTTCACTATAATTATAGAATGTTTTCTTATTAAATGCAATACCCTGTATAAAAAAATATTGAAAGGCAGTCGTTATTCGTAAATCTGTAAAAAAACTTAAAATGATTTTTCTTAGAATATGTTTTTAAGAATGTTTTTCTGAATTGTACGAATAATAATAAAAGGTGGAATGTTTATGAAAAACTTAACAAATCTCGGATATATCAAGGAGCTTCTTGCGAGACATAATTTTAATTTTTCAAAAGGACTCGGTCAGAATTTTCTGATAAATCCTTCTGTATGTCCAAGGATCGCTGAGCTTGGAAATGCCGGAAAGGGCTTCGGTGTTATCGAAGTAGGTACCGGTATAGGAACACTTACAGCTGAGCTTGCTGCACGTGCAGATAAGGTGGTTGCTGTTGAGATTGACAAGAGACTTCTTCCTGTTCTTGAGGAAACGTTAAGTGATTATGATAATATCAAAGTAATAAACGAAGATATCATGAATGTTGATCTAAACAAACTTATTTCTGATGAGTTTGAAGGCATGAATGTTGCTGTATGTGCTAATCTTCCGTATTATATAACTTCTCCCGTAATAATGCACTTTCTTGAAAGCGGCGCTCCGATAGATTCTATTACCGTCATGGTGCAGAAGGAGGCAGCAGAGAGACTGTGTGCCGATGTCGGTACGAGACAGTCGGGTGCAATATCTGTAGCTGTTAATTATTATGGAGATGCACATTTTCTTTTCAATGTATCAAGAGGAAGCTTCATACCGGCGCCAAACGTTGATTCGGCAGTTATCCGCATAGATGTTTCAAGAAAATACTCACTGAGCGAGGAGGAAGAAAAATTCTTCTTTTCAGTTGTCAAGGCAGCGTTTTCACAAAGAAGAAAAACACTTGCGAATTCTCTTTCATCCATGCTTTCGGCAGATAAACAGCAGATATATTCGGCACTTTCAGAGGCAGGGCTTTCTGAAAACTCAAGAGTAGAACAGCTTGATATGGAAAAGCTTATAGAATTTTCAAAAATACTGAAAAAGCATATGTGATAAATACTTTTATAAGGAGCTTCAGAAAAGCTGCCTGTGAAGATGAGATAAAAAACAAGCAGTTTATTTTTCCTGATAAATCTTAATTGACATTTTTTTACGTTTGTTTATGGTAAAATAATATAGTAAAGCAAAAATATTTTTTTCGCTTACTTGAAATATAGTGAAAGTCAGATTGTTTTTGACTTTCACTATATTTTCCGGAAAACTATATGAGGTTCAAAATTTTGTCGGATTTCGTGTCTGAAAGGAATGTAAAAAATGTCTGAAAAAAGTAAAACTGTAATCTTTCGTCCTGGTATCATCTTGTCTGTAGCTCTGTCATTTATTATTTCGTTTGCTGATTTTTCTGTTTTGTATTCTCCGTTTTCCATAGCGCTTGCAGCGGCGGTTTCTCCGGTGTATTCGGCTGCTATGGCTACAGGAGGTGTTTTATCGTATATATTGATATCCGGAATGCGTGCTGCGCCGTTTGCAGCGGCGCTTGCTGTAGCTGCTGTCATGAGGATCGCTCTGAAAAAAAGCAGTGCTATGATCAGTGCGTTGATAACAGGAGTAAGTATTTTTTTATCATTTGTTCTTCATGCTATAACTGTCAGTGTTGATGCCGGAACCGTTATAGCATATATATTTTCGCTTGCAGGAGCATGTACGGTTTCTTATTATGTGTTTGTTCTCATGAATTCACCAAGAGGTGTAGCTGATGAGGCAGCTTCAAACCCGGCTGTGCTTGCTTCCCTGTGCTTCATGATTATTTCAGTTTCATCATCATTTTCGTTTTTTGGAATAAACATCGGAGAAATACTTGCTGCTCTTGTTGTTCTCATATACGCACGGAACTACAGATTTGCCGGAGGCGGAACGGCAGGAGTGCTTGCAGCGTTTACACTTATGCTTAACGGCTCTTCTGATGCAGGATGTATTGTTTTTATGGGGCTTGCAGGAACAGTGGCAGGAACTTTTGTTAATTTCGGCCGTCCTGCTGCAGCGTCTTCATATGTCATAACTGCGGTGCTGTCTTCTGTGCCTTCCGGCATTGACAGAGAACAGATTCTTTCGTATATATGTATGGCTGCGGGAGCTTTGATTTTCTGTTTTATTCCGGTTGAAAAAATACACAATGAGCAGAAGCGTATAAGCGGAAGCTATGACGACGGAAGTGAGATGACGCGTATGATATCGTTCCGTATGAAACAGGCGGCAGACGCTCTTGAAGATATAGCTTCATCAGTGTATTCGATCATGACTGAAAAAAAGATGCCTTTGCCAGGCTATGCGTATGCCGGATGTACTGCTGAAACGGAAAATGCTGTAGGGAACCGTCTGATAGATGTTACAGCAGACGAATATATACGCATGTCACGTGGGGTGCTTTACAATCAGCTTAATGCTTCTTCCGAGATACTCAAGGATATTTCTCATAATGCTTCCTCAGTTTATACAGTTGACAAGAGAGTAACTGAACGCATGAAAAGATGCTTTCTTGAAAACGATATAGGCTTTTCTTCGGTTGTCGCCTATTACAACAGCGGCGGCAGGCTGTTTGCAGAAATTTACTGTACTAAAAACGCATGTATAAGCGGTTACAGAATATATAAAACCCTGTGCAGTGAATTCGGAAAAAGCTTTGAATGCACAAAATGCTACGACGGAGAAGAAATGCGTTTTCTTATAAGTGAACGTCCCGGATATAATGTCGAAACTGATATCTGTCAGAAAAGCTCGGTAAAAAATCATACAAACGGTGATACCTGTGACTGCTTCAGAGATGACTACGGAAATGTGTATATGGTAATCTCAGACGGTATGGGAACAGGAGACGAAGCTTCCGAATACTCACGTATGGCGGTATCATATTTCAGAAAGCTCATACTCGGAGGAGTAGATATAACTCAGTGTATCAGGATAATAAACTCCATGCTTCTGACGCGGAAAGCTGACGAATGCTTTGCTACTCTTGATGTAGTAAAGATAGACCTTGATACAGGATGTATGACCGTATACAAATCCGGCGCGGCACCGACTCTTTTCAGACATAACGGTTCTGTTTTCAGTGTAAGCTCAAGTACATATCCTCTCGGAATATCGGAGGAGTATGTACCGTATTCCAAAAGCCTTGCTCTCAGGGTAGGGGATGCTGTAGCGATGATATCAGACGGAGTTCCGGAGGAGGCGTATGGAATAATCAGACGTGAGCTTAATGAGAACAAGGATATAAGTACCATATCAGAGAACATATGCAGGATTGCTGGGAAAATAAGTAACGATGATATCAGTGTTATAGCCGCAAGGCTCATTCGTCAATAATACAGAAAAAGATATAAAATTTATATAAAAAAATATCGTATTATATTATATAGCATTTATTAAATACCTTTGGGAAAATTTTTTATACATCAAATTGCACGATTTATTACTTTTGGAGTATGTTATTTCGCCAAAAGTGTAGGAAACTCATTAAAAAGCTTGATTAATTTTTGATATTCTGTTAAAATAGAATATAGTTATGGGAGGGTGATTTGATGCATAATAATGTAAAATTTAACAATTCATACGATGTTCCGATTTATCTCTTTCAGCAGGGAAAGAATTTCGAAGCATACAAGTTTATGGGAGTACACAGAATAAACGAAAACGGAAATGAGCTTCATTGTTTTCGTGTATGGGCACCGAATGCTCAGGAAGTTTCTGTTGTCGGAGCATTTAACGGATGGAACCGTGAATGCAATCGTATGTATAAGATATCCGACGAAATATGGGAAGCAAAGATTTCATCACTTTCTCAGTATGACAACTATAAGTACAGTATAAAAACTGTCGACGGACGAATAGTACTAAAGTCTGATCCGTATTCAAATCACTATGAGACCCGCCCTGAAACGGCTTCAAAAATTTATGAATCCGATTACAAATGGCAGGATAAGAACTGGTTTGAAAAAAAATCAGACAAAGCTCTCTACAGAGGACCGATAAACATTTATGAAGTTCATCTTGGTTCATGGAAGAGAAACAGCGATTCTACTTTTAAGAGTTATACGATGTTTGCCGAGGAAATAATTCCTTATCTCAAGGATATGTCGTATACACATATTGAGTTTATGCCGCTTACGGAACATCCGTTTGACGGCTCGTGGGGTTATCAGGTTACAGGCTACTATGCTCCTACGTCACGTTACGGTACACCTGATGATTTTAAGAGGATGGTCGATCTTTTCCACAAAAACAACATCGGAGTTATACTTGACTGGGTGCCGGCTCATTTTCCAAAGGATGAATCCGGCCTCTATATGTTTGACGGAAGCTGTTGTTATGAGTATGAGGATACAAGAAAGAGAGAACACAAGTCATGGGGAACGCATGTTTTTGACTATGGAAAAGGGCCTGTAAGGTCATTTCTTATTTCAAACGCATGCTACTGGATAAACGAGTATCACCTTGACGGTCTCAGAGTTGATGCTGTAGCGTCGATGCTGTATCTTGATTATGACAGACGTGACGGTGAATGGGCGCCTAATATATACGGTGGAAAAGAAAATCTCGAAGCAGTAGAGTTTTTCAGACTTCTTAATGAAGCAGTCTTTAAGAACAACCCCAACACACTCATGATCGCCGAAGAATCAACAGCATGGCCTATGGTAACAAAGCCTACCGATATCGGAGGACTCGGATACAACTACAAGTGGAATATGGGATGGATGAACGATATGATACTGTATATGTCGCTTGATCCCATATACAGAGCTTTTAATCACGACAAGATTACGTTCTCTTTCTTCTATTGCTTTTCCGAAAACTTCGTCCTTCCGATATCTCATGATGAGGTAGTTCACGGCAAATGTTCGCTTTTTGAAAAAATGAGCGGTGATGATGCTCAGAAGATGAGTTCCTATAAAGCTTTCATGTGCTATATGATGGCCCATCCCGGAAAGAAGCTTTTGTTTATGGGACAGGAATTCGGACAGCGAAAAGAATGGAATTATCAGGAGGGGCTCGACTGGCAGCTGCTTGATTATCCCTCACACAAGATGCTTCTTGATTTTAACCGTGAGCTTAACAAGTTTTATCTCAAGAATTCTCCTATGTGGGAAAACGATAACTCCTGGGGAGGATTCAAATGGATATCGAACGATGATTATAAACAGAGTATAATCTCGTTCCGCAGAATTGATGACAGTGGAAACGAAATAATAATAATCTGTAATTTCGTACCTGTACAAAGAGACCACTATTTAATAGGCGTTCCTGAAAAAGGAAAATACAAGCTCGTATTTAATTCAGATGACACTGCATTTGGCGGAAGCGGTATTGCCGAAAAATCATACAAGACTCAGAATGTTCAGATGCATGGATACGATCAGAGCATTTCACTTACATTGCCTCCTTTATCGGTTCTTTATCTGCAGTATTCGGAAACAGGAAAAACAAAACCACAGACAACTAAAAAAATTCCGGTAAAAAACAAAACCGGCAAATCCACAATGAAATAGGGAGGAAATTATCATGAAAAAGGAATGCATTGCAATGCTTCTCGCCGGTGGCCAGGGAAGCAGATTATATGCTTTGACACAGAAGATGGCAAAGCCGGCAGTTCCGTTTGGCGGAAAGTACAGAATAATTGATTTTCCGCTTTCTAACTGTACAAACTCAGGTATAGATACAGTAGGCGTACTTACACAGTACCAGCCTCTTGAACTCAATGACTATATAGGAAACGGTCAGCCGTGGGATCTCGACAGACTCCGCGGAGGCGTTCATATTCTTCCGCCATATCAGACAGCTTCTGAAAGCTCATGGTATGAAGGAACAGCTAATGCTATATATCAGAACATAAGATTTATTGACAGATATTCTCCTGAGTATATAATTGTTCTCGGCGGAGACCACATATACAAAATGGATTATTCAAAGATGGTGGATTATCACAAGGAAAATTCCGCTGATGCTACTATCGCAGTTCTCAACGTTACACTTGAAGAAGCTTCAAGATTCGGTATTATGACATGCGACAGTGACGGACGTGTGGTTGATTTTACCGAAAAGCCAAAGGAGCCTAAGTCAACACTTGCTTCCATGGGTATATATGTATTCACATGGGAAAAGTTAAGAAAGTATCTTATAGAAAATGAACAGCGCGGCGGTTCTAAGGACTTCGGAAAGGATATTATTCCTTCGATGCTCGAAAACAACGAGAGACTGTATGCATATTCATTTAACGGCTACTGGAAGGACGTAGGTACACTCTACAGTCTCTGGGAAGCAAATATGGATATTCTTGAGTGTTCATCAGCTCTTGATCTTTACGATGCGGACTGGAAGATTTATTCAAGAAATATGAGCCTTCCACCTCAGTACATCGGACCTGAAGCAGATATTCAGGATTCTCTTGTTTGTGACGGATGTAATATCAACGGTAAGATAAACTCATCTATAGTTTATTCGGGTGTTACAATCGAAAAGGATGTTGTTATCGACCACAGCGTTATCATGCCGGGGGCGATCATAAAATCAGGTTCGGTTGTAAAGTATGCGATCATCGGTGAAGACAGCATTATTGAACAGGATGTAAAAATAGGCGCTTCCAAGGATGAAACAGGAAATGATGTCAAGTGGGATATCGCTGTCATAGGTCATGGTGAGACAATTTCTTCAGGCGTTTCTGTAGCTCCCGGTCAGATGATACCTGTTGTTTAGTGATTAAGGGGGATATAACGTATGATTTATAATAATATATTAGGAATTATTTTTGCCAACATGCATGATGAGTCAGTTTCTGAACTTACTCAGGTAAGAACAATGGGTTCTATTTTGTTCGGCGGAAGATACAGACTTATAGATTTTCCGCTTTCAAACATGACTAACTCCGGTATTCCCGAAGTAGGTGTTATAACAAAGTCAAACTATCAGTCACTGCTCGACCATATAGGTTCGGGAAGAGAATGGGATCTTGCAACCAAAAACGGCGGTCTTCATCTTCTTCCTCCTTTCAGCCATCATAAGAGCGGTCTTTACAGAGGACGTATCGAAGCTCTTGAGGGAGTTCTCCCTTATATACAGAACTCAGATGCTGAGTATGTTGTAATGGCTGACTGTGACGTTGTAACAACAATAGATTTCCGACAGGTTATAAGAGAGCATAAAAAGAATCAGGCAGATATTACTGTTGTTTATGCTAAGCATAACTTTACAAACGCAGGTGTTGGTTCAAGAGCTTCTACTATACTTGAGGTAAATGACGAGAAGAGAATAATAAGCGCTACCATAAATCCCGATATTCTTGGAGAAGCAAACAGATCTCTCAACATGTTTGTTATCGAGAGAAAGATTCTCGAAAAGATAGTAAGCAGATATGCTCCTGAAGGATTTGCAAGCTTTGACAAGCAGGTGCTTCAGCAGAATAAGGCAAACTACAAGATATGCGGATATGAGCACAAGGGATATTATGAAAAGATTGAGGATATAATGTCCTACTACAATGCGAACATGAACCTTCTCAATCCTGAAAACATGCAGAACATGTTCCTCAACTCAACACCTATCTACACAAAGGTAAAGGATTCAGGACCTGCAAAGTATGAAACAGGCTCCAGTGTTAAAAATTCACTTATCGCTGATGGATGTGTTATAGAAGGCGAAGTAGTAAACTCTGTACTTTTCCGAGGAGTAAAAGTAGGAAAGGGTGCAGTAGTAAAGAACTGTATTCTTATGCAGAACACTATCGTAGGAGATGACGCAGAGCTTCACGCTGTTATTACCGACAAGAACGTTAAGATCGGTAAAAACAAGCTCCTCACAGCTTCAACAAAGAATGCTCTGTTCATCAAGAAGAATCAGAAAATCGAAGATGACTGATCCTGAATAACATATGACAATAAGGGAGTTAGCAGCAAGGGAGTTGAAGAAAAATATATGAATATTTTATATGTAGCAAGTGAAGCTATGCCGTTTGCGGCATCGGGAGGACTGGCCGACGTAGCCGGTTCTCTTCCGGCAGCGATCAATAAAAAAGGACATGATTGCCGTGTAGTTGTACCTCTTTATAAGAGTATAAGTCCTCAGCACAGAGCAGGTATGACTCCTCTTACGAGTATAACTGTTGATGTTGCATGGAGAAAGCAGTATTGCGGAATACTCACAACTATATGCAACGGAGTGACATACTATTTTATAGACAACGAGTATTATTTCGGAAGAGACGGAATGTACGGCTTCTATGACGATTGCGAAAGATTTACATTTTTCTCAAGAGCAGTCCTCGAAATGCTGAGATATATTGATTTTAAACCTGATATAATCCATGCAAACGACTGGCAGACGGCACTTATATCAGTATATTATCAGATTCTCTATAAGTATCAGCAGGGGTTTGAAGATATAAAAAATATATTTACTATACACAACATTCAGTATCAGGGTAAATACGGAGTGGAAGTAGTAAACGAGATCATGGGCATTCCTATGTATCATACGGATATGCTTATGTATGATGACTGCATAAATATGATGAAGGGTGCTTTTGAAGCTGCTGACAAGATCACTACAGTAAGTCCGAGCTATGCCTGGGAAATACTCGATCCATGGTATGCATACGGTCTTGACAGAATACTCATAAACAAGCAGTATAAGCTTTCAGGCATTCTGAATGGTATAGATACAACAGTCTATGATCCGGAAACAGATCCGCTCATACCTGCAAACTTCAAGGCAGGCGCTCCGTCAAAGGGCAAGAAGGCGTGTAAGGAAAAGCTTCTTGCAGATCTTGGTCTTCAGGAGGGCGATGAGCCTGTTGTGGGTATAGTTACACGATTTGTAGCTCACAAGGGTCTTGACCTTGTAAAGTATATACTTGAAGAAATGGTTTTAAAAGGCTTCAAGTTTGCTGTTATCGGAAGCGGCGAGAAGATTTACGAGGACTTCTTCAGAGAAATGTCCTTCAGATATCCTGACAGAGTAAGCGTTACTCTGGGATTTGTTCCGGAGATAGCAAGAAAGATATATGCCGGTGCAGATATGTTCCTTATGCCGTCTCAGAATGAGCCATGCGGACTTGCTCAGATGATATCTATGAGATATGGAACTATACCGATAGTACGTGAAACAGGCGGTCTCAGAGATTCTGTGACAGACTGCGGCGGAGAAGGCGGAAACGGATTTACATTCAAAACATACAATGCTCACGATATGCTTGATGCATGTATGAGAGCAAAGGAACTCTACAATGATAAGAAGGCGTGGAGAAAACTTGTTATTTCAGCGATGAAGTGTGATTTTGGATGGAGTGTTTCTTCTGAAAAATATATCGCTCTTTACAAAGAGCTGGCAAATCATCAATAAAAAAAACAACTTAAAGAATCCTGTTCCTGTGTATATGGGGACAGGATTGTTGTTTTTGGAAAATTATAATCATTGACTTTTGTTAAAAAAAATATTATAATTTATTTACAAGCGTTAAGCGACATTTTTACAGATAATAGTAAATAAAAAAATTTTTTTCGTTTACTGTTATCAGATATGCCCGAAGCTTTCGCAGTCAGCATATTTGCAAGGAAAAAAATCAATTATAGAAAATTACATAGCTTGCGGGATATATGAAGAGAGAGGAAGAGTTTTTTTTGAAAGTAGCAGTAACATATGAAAACGGAATGATTTTTCAGCACTTTGGTCATACAGAGTATTTTAAAATATTTGATATAACCGATGGAAAAATAACAAACTCAGAGATTGTTTCAACAATGGGAAGCGGACATGGTGCACTGGCAGGATTTCTTAAAGCCCAGGGTGTTGATACGCTTATATGCGGAGGTATAGGCGGAGGTGCCCGTATGGCTCTTGAAGAAGCCGGTATCAGACTTTATGGCGGAGCAGCCGGACTTGCAGACGATGCTGTAAACGCTCTTATATCAGGAAATCTTTCTTTTAACCCGGAAGTCAGATGCAGTCATCATGAACATAGCGGAAGTGGTCACAGCTGCGGTTCACACGGTTGCGGAAGTCATAGCTGTCATTAAAGGAGAACCAGATGATTATAACAAACGATATAAAGTATATAGGTGTAAACGATCATAATATCGATCTGTTTGAAGGACAGTATATTGTTCCGAATGGTATGGCATATAACTCATATGTTATTATTGATGAAAAAATTGCCGTTATGGATACTGTTGACGCTGCATTTACTCATCAGTGGCTTCAGAATATTTCAGATACTCTTGGCGAAAGAAAGCCTGATTATCTGATAGTTCATCATATGGAGCCTGATCATTCGGCAAATATCAGAACTTTTATGGAAGCATATCCTGATGCCTGTATAGTTTCATCATCAAAAGCCTTCACAATGATGAAGAACTTTTTCGGAGATGATTTTGCAGACAGACGCATAGTAGCAGGTGAGGGTGATGAGCTTTCTCTTGGTAACCACACTCTTAAGTTTATTGCGGCACCTATGGTACACTGGCCTGAAGTTATGGTATCCTATGATGCGAAGGATAAGGTTCTGTTCTCAGCAGATGGCTTCGGAAAGTTCGGTGCACTTGATGCTGATGAGGATTGGGCGTGCGAAGCAAGAAGATACTATATCGGAATTGTAGGGAAGTACGGAGCACAGGTACAGAGCCTGCTGAAAAAAGCTTCAGCTCTCGATATACAGATGATCTGTCCGCTTCATGGACCTGTACTGAAAGAAAACCTCGGATACTATATAGATCTTTACAACACATGGTCAAGCTATCAGCCGGAAGAAGAAGGCGTGGTTATCGCATATACCTCTGTTTACGGAAATACAAAAAAAGCAGCTTTAAAGCTTGCTGAGAAGCTTAACGAAAAGGGCTGCTCCAAGGTAGTTCTCAACGATCTTGCACGCTGTGATATGGCAGAGGCTGTAGAGGACGCTTTCCGTTATAGTAAGCTTGTTCTTGCAACTACCACATATAACGCCGGGATATTTCCTTTTATGAGTGAGTTTATAAATCACCTGACAGAGCGTAACTTCAGCAATCGTACAGTAGGCTTTATTGAAAACGGAAGCTGGGCACCGCTTGCGGCAAAGGTTATGAAGGAAATGCTCGAAAAAAGCAAAAACCTTGTTTTCTGCAATGAGAACGTAAGGATCTTATCGGCTGTGAACGAAGAAAATGAAAAACAGCTTGATGCACTTGCTGATGAGCTTTGCTCGGAAAAAGACAGCAGTGCAGGCGTTCAGAATACAGAAGCAGAAAAAGGCAGTGACGTCAAAAAGTATAAGTGTCTTGTATGCGGTGAGGTTTTTGAAGTTCCTGACGGGGAAGAAGCAGTATGTCCTCTTTGCAAGGTAAAGATAGATAAGCTTGTTCTGGTAGAAGAATAATAAAAAAATAACCCGGGATTTTTCTCGGGTTATTTGAGTATTCTGAGGGAAGAATAGACTTTATAGTATTAAGATATACGTTCGGAAAAACAAATGGAGGTAATATAATATGAAGATTCAAAAAAGAGTAAAGGATTCATACGCAGAACAGGTACACGTTCTTACTCAGGCAAATATAAACGGTTATAACAGACTTTTCGGCGGTCAGCTGATGGAGTGGATAGATATAGTTGCAGCTGTTGTTGCAAGAAGACATGCAGGAAAAAATGTAACAACAGCTGTTGTGGATACGCTTTCTTTTCAGGCTCCTGCGTATCCTAATGATACCGTGCTTATCTGCGGATATGTCACCTATGTCGGAAGAACATCGATGGAGGTATGTACAAAAACCTACGTTGAGGAGCTTGATGGAAGCAGAAAGCTTATAAACACTGCATATCTTGTGATGGTGGCACTCGATGAAAACGAACGCCCTGCAGAGGTTCCCGGACTGATAACAGAAACAGACGAGGAAAAGGAAGAATGGGAAGCAGCACGCAAGAGATCAGTGCTGAGAAAGCAGAGAAGAAACGAAAAGTTTTAAGGAGCAATCTCACCGTATAGTTAAAGAAAAAAATGCTGATCATTCTACGTTCTTCAGAGCCATATCCATAGGAATTTTCTTAAGCTTCCAGAACTGTGCAAAAGCAATAACTGCATATGCGATAATACCTGAAGCTATAATATTAACAAACACTGTTTCCGGAACATCATAAGCTATCCAGCCTGAAAATTCCGAGAACATCACCTCACACACATACTTCATAAGCATGTTTACAATCGGCATTGTAAGAAGAAACGAAAGCACTACGACAATACTCGTTGATATAACGTAAAGACCACTTATTTCAGCGTTGTTGTAGCCGAGAATTTTTGTCATTGAAATAGACTGCGCATTTTTTTCGATAACGATTTTTGAAAGCAGATATATGATAAGCATAAACATGATAATACCGAAGAGATAGAACATATCGAAGATTCCGCCCATAGAGTGTGTGAGCTGACGGCCCATTTTATTCATATCATCTTCAGTGATAACAGCCGCGATATACATTTCGTCAATGTCATCAAGCTTTTCATCGGAAAGATAGCCGTTGAAAAAATCCTTATCTTTATCAAAGGTTTCATTGAAAAACTCTTTGTCCATATAAACGGCGATCGTTGTAGGGTTATCATATATCCCCTCGATCCTGAAGCTGTATTCCTTTGTGTCGTATTCTTCCTTTAAAGTAATTGTATCTCCTTTTTTCACTTTGAATTTTTGTGAATACGCATCGGAAATATACACTCCGTTTTCAGCAGCGATATCAACATATCTGCTGTCGGGGTCAATGCCGTAGATTGTTACAGTTTCACTTTTGAGTCTGCCTTCAATAGTGCAGAGACTTCCTGCACAGTATTTTTCAGCGTTTTCATTTTCCGTTTCAACAGGGGTTTTTAGAATATACTGATAATCACAGATAATATTTTCGGAAACAAGCTTGCTGTTCCGGTCAAGAAGCCGTGGGAATCCCATACCAAGCAGCAGGATAATATTTGCAAGGAAAATACCTATAACGATAGTAACATAGTTGGGCATATTCTGAAGAATAATCCTTATTCTGAAGCGATGCATGATTCCTATTTTTGTATTAAGCTTCAGCGCTTTTTTTCTCTGCTTTTTTTTCAGATCACGTCGGATAAACTTCAGTGGTGAAAGCGTGAGCTTATGTGCGAGAATCGCATAATTTATGACAAGCATAATAGCCGCAGGAACAACCGTTGTCTTTACAAATGCATCGACGCTCGGCTCAGTAACATAAACAGGTATGCTGTAGTTTGTGTAGTAGATGTTTACCGCAATACCTTCAAACAATGTGTAACCGATAATGTTTCCGATAATCGCCGAAACAACTACAACCAGCATAGGCATTGCGATATAATGACGGATAAGCTCGCCTCTTGTGTAGCCTGACGCACGAAGTGTTCCGATAACTGTTGCTTCCTTAGCGATTGTGTTATTTGTGGTAATAGCCATAATAAAAGCAAGGATTGCAACAACAATGTAAAGAAATACCGTAAATACAATTCTGTCCTTGCCGGTGTCATCGCCTACAAACTGAATTGCCTGATTTGAATACATCGGAATATACTCCGTTACAATTGTATTTTCAGAAATCACTTCAAGCAAATCCTCTGACATTTTTCTGGCTTCAATATCATCGGCAGGGGGAGTGTTGTATTTCCATGAATAATTGTAATGGAAACCGATTTCGCCCATTGCGTCAAAGCCATCATCAGTCATAATCGCTACGCCGAATTTGATTGCGTCAAAAATCATATCAGACGGACTTGCATACAAGGCACTATAATCAGAAAGTGCCACAAGAGCGGTTATTTTCAGTTTTCTATCGCCTACGGTAAGGAAGTCGCCGACTTTGAGGGAGTTGTTGTCGGCGTACATTCTGTCGATTGCAATTTCGTTTTCGTTTGCCGGCAGTTCTCCGTTATGAATACATATTTTATTGATTTCCTCACGGTTTTTATAAATACGGAGTGTGCTGTCTACCTCTTTCGTTTCACGATCTATGTAGAAGTTTTTAAAAAGCCTGATGCTTCCGTCGCTTTCAATTGCTTCAATCACGGTATCATCAGCCTCGGTGTGAAGCTCAAAGTTTCCATCCTCAATATTGTACTTCTCAAAGCTTTCGTTATAGAGTTTGATTAAACTGCCCGAAGCCACAAGAAAGCCTGAGACAAAGCCGATTACGATAATCATAAAAACAAAAATGATAATATACTTTCCTGCTTCGCTTTTAAGTTCGCGGGGAAGTCTTTTTATAAGCGGATTTTTCATCGTTGCTGTCCTCCTTACCAGTCAAGCTCTGTTGCAGAGAGTTTTTCTTCGTTCAGATAATTTTTTCTTATCATGCCGTCACGAAGCCTGATAATTCTGTCAGCCATATTCTTGATTGCATCATTGTGAGTAACCATTACAACGGTATTTCCGTATTTTTTATTTATGTCTTCAATCAGTTTTAAAATTTCCTTTGAGGTCTTATAATCAAGAGCGCCTGTGGGCTCATCGCAAAGTAGAATATCAGGATTTTTTACAATAGCACGTCCGATAGCAGTGCGTTGCTGCTGACCGCCGGAAAGCTGATTCGGGAGCTTGTGGCGGTGTTCATAAAGACCGAGTGTACGGAGAATATCATCAACGTCAAGCGGATTATCACTGAGATATGCGCCGACCTCGATATTTTCCTTGATGTTAAGGTTCGGTATAAGATTATACATCTGAAATATGTAGCCAAGGTGCTTTCTTCTGTACAGAGATAGCGCCTTTTCGTTCATATCTGCAGTTTTTTCGCCGTTTATGGAAATATAACCGCTGTCTGCGTTGTCAATTCCGCCGATGATGTTAAGCAGTGTTGATTTTCCCGAGCCTGACGGTCCTAAAAGCACGCATATTTCACCTTTTTCAATATTAAGGTCAATACCTTTAAGAACTTCAAACCTGCTTTCACCCTCACCAAAGCTTTTTCTGATACCACTGATCTCAAGAAACATAATAATTGCCTTCTTTCTTTTTTTATTATTAAGCAACAAAAAACGAGTACAGCTTTTGCTGTACTCGTCAAATAAAAAAAAGACACACGTACAGCTATAAAGCAATACGTGAGTCTCGTTATTTAAGACAAACCAGACTTGCGGCAAACCGCTTGTCAGTATGTTGATTTGTCACACTTTCGTGCCACTACTCCCTCACCGTTTCAGGTTGATAACTATATGTTATCATACTTTCAGTTTTTTGTCAACGTTTTTTTATTTTTTTGTCTTTCATTCAGTGGGAAATACGGCTATCCTTTTAAGGAGAGCTGTCAGCGAGGTTGACTGAGAGGTTATAAAAAGGCCATGGTTTTTCAGAAACCATGACCTTTTTGAATTTTTTTATAGTGTTTACAGTCCAACAATCATATTCTTGAGAAGGCATAAATCAAGTATATTGATTTTGCTATCCTTGTAAACATCAGCATTCTGCGAAGAGGTGAGCTCATCGCTTACACCGAGCAGACACTTCTGGAGCATTACTGCATCGAGCGTATTTACCACACCATCAAGATTGCAGTCGCCTGAAAGATTATCGTTTGAATCTATGCTGAACCAGTTGATATTGCAAAGATAACCGCCTGCACCTTTGAAAATGAAATAAACGTCATTTGTACCGGTGGTTTTTTCAATCTTACATTTTTGAGTTGCCCAGTTCTGCCAGCCGTCTGTACTGCTGATATTCATACTGCCAATCATCTTTCCGTCCGGAGAACCAAGATGTACTTCGATTGTGCCGCTGCTTACGCTTGAAGCCACACGGAAATTGATCGATTGGGCGTCTTTGCCGAAGTTGATGCCTTTGAAACCGATATAATCTCCGTTTTCGATGTATGCCACATCACGTCCGCCCTCACTGCAGTTTTCAACATCAACACCTGACTTCACATTGTAGTCTTCAGCCTCAATAATACTGCCTGGAGGTACCGGTGCTCCTGCAACAGTGACTTTGCATTTTGCTGTAAACTGTTTATCGCTGTTTTCAAGCGTTCTTGCGATAATTTCTGCTGTACCCTTGGATATTGCTGTTACAACACCATTCTCGTCAACTGATGCTACGAGCGGATTTGAAGAAGTCCATATCACAACCTTATCAGTAGCGTTGGAAGGGGAAACAGTTGCTGTTACAGATGATGTATCGCCTGCGTTTAACGAAAGTGTTTCATGGCTTAAACTGATTCCTGTTACATTTACAGCCGGACCGTTTGCTTTCCATTTTGCCTGTATTCTCTGGTTATAATCAGGCATGATGAATGTAGAACGTGAGCCGTTCTGATTTACAGGAGTTACTTCCATAGCATCGATACCCGGCTGCCAGAAATCAAAGGTGTAACCTTCTCTTGTTTTTGCGTCGATCGTTACTAATTCTCCCGGTTTATGATACTCAACTATGGCCTGCCCCATGGAATCGCCGACATTAGTTATTACCAGAACATGTTTTTCTTCTCTGTGTATCCTTACAAGATGCATATCTCTTGCACCAACAGCTTCTGTTTCAGTTGTGCCGACCGGATCGATCCGGAAAACAAGAAGCTGGTCAAGATCATATCCTTCAAGAATTTTAACACGGACTGTTTTACTTTTTTCACCGGCATTAAAAGTAACAGCCGGACTGTCCATAAAGCTGAAATCCTTATCAATGCGTGCATCACCTGCAACAGGGGTTACTTCAAAACTCATTTTTCCGGATGCAGGCATACTCAGTTTAAGTTCAAGGTCGATGATGTCGCCCGGTTTTGCAGAAGAATTGAGGTTCTTGAAGCTCACGTTTATATCGTCTGTCAGGCCAAGGTTTTTATTATAGCCGACATCCGTTTTCGGATATACAGCATATGCACCTCTGTCTACGCCGTTATCACCTGTGCCTATAGCAGGACTGCCTGCTTTAAGTCTGAAATCACCTGCAGCGGCGTTTTCAAACATAGGGTCCTTAGCAAGTTCGGTTTTTGAGTTTATCTGAGCGTTAAAGGCGTCTACTGTAATTGCAGGCTGTGACGGATCCATATATCTTACATATGCCGGTTTTCTTGGAGAATACCACAGGTTGTTTCTGATGATATGTGAACCGCCGCCCTTAAGGTCTATACCATGCCATGGGTGAAAACCGTTTATAGTTGTTTCTTTGATCAGAATACCCACGGTATCATTGCTGCTGAACATGCTGTTTTCATCTTCATAGGCAATATTGTTTCTGACATCATTATTCCAGGATCTGTCCAGGGATATACCGTTTTTCAGATTGTAAGTAACGTTATTTACCCATTTTGCATCCCATGTTGAGCCTGTATCCCAGAATGCAGAAAAAAGTCCTGATTCTATGCGCTGTGCCGGGAAGTTCATAAAGTATTCCGAATCCACAGGCATACGTTTGTTAGCGTCAAGGGGTTTGTTATAGACGATATTTTCATACGCCCAGTTTCTTGTACATTCCGATTCGTTGAACATAAAGTAAGCGGTATTATGTGCAACGTTTCTTACTGCGGTAAAGTCTCTGACGCTTATATCGAGCCATATTGTACCGCCGTTTACCGAGCCGCCGGAGTAATTGAAAGCAAAGGCGTTATTTCTGTTGCCGTCTGCTCTGCCACCCAGAGTTGATGATTCCGAACCACCTGCGCCGGCATTTTTTCCTATGGCGCCGATAAAGGTGTTTTCGGATATAATACAGTCTTTGGCATGATTGTCATAGCTCAGTGTTTCGCCGTATACGCTCTGAAAATAGTTGTTGCGTATAACATTTTTTTCACCTGCAATCGGGATCGTAACGTCGGGACGGATTACACCCTGAGCTGTCCATGTCCAAGGTGCATTGTAGACACATCCGATGTTTTTAAACTGGTTATTGATTACGACATTTCCGTTGCCTTTTATGTTGATGGTGCTTCGTGCATACTTGTAATCCTCAAACACAAAGCCCTCAATCCAGACATAATCACGTCCGAACAGATTAAAAACGTCTGTCAGTTGGTTTTTTCTTGCTGCTATTGAATACTCAATACCGGCATTGTCGTAATGCTTTACCTCTTCTTCCTTCCAGCCGGTATCCTGAAGCCACTGCGCTTTTACTGCTGGAGTGATGGTTGAACCTGTAAAAATATCCTTGTGCTTGATGATAACTTTGCCCATATCTGATGTTTTTTCAGGTCTGAACACAATCATAGCGTCTTCTGTTCCTGACTCTTTGGGTTTTATATCATCTTCAATGTACGTTCCGGGGCGCACAAGAACAGTTGTACCTGCTGTTGCCTCGCCGGCAGCTTTTTTTATTGATCTGTACGGACTTCCGGAGGAACCGTTTCCGGTATAATCATTTCCGTTTTCTGCAACATAGATAAGTCTTCTGTTTATTGCGTCCGCTTCTGCTCTTGTAACATTAATGATACCCATATTACACAGGAGCAACGGTACCATGAGCAGACTCACCAGCCTTATCCATCGGTGTTCTGATTTTCTGGTTTCTTTTTTCAACTTTACAATCATTCCTTTCCGTTAAGGCTGAGCATTGATCGGGATTTATCGGTTTTAGAGTGCGGATAAATCAATCATTTGCTCAACGTGAAGTATCTTGTTTAAGGATATCATGTTTACATATTGTTTGCAACCCATGATTTGCAGAAAAGGTTGATTTTTTGCACAATTCATTAAAAATTTTTGAAAATATATTGTTTTATTTCACTATAATAAGATATTACTGAAAATTATGGAGGTTTACAAAATATACTTTAAAGGAGATATAACTATGAACAACGAAAATTCAAATACCATTCAAAATATGAACTGTAAAAAAATTTAAAAATCATCAATCGTGATATGTTAAAATACATTGCTGCTATCACAATGTTCATCGGATATTTTGGCGTCTACACAGCAAGAGAACTTCGGTTTTTTAACCTGCCAAAGCCGTTGATATCTGTGCTTTTTCAGCTTCAGTTTATCGCTCAGCCTATATTTTTCTTTTTTATTGCCGAAGGCTTCAATTACCCTCGTTCAAAAAAGAATTACGCACTGAGGCTTTTAGGAGCGGCAGTAATCACCCAGTTCGTATATGTGCTGTGTAACGGAATGAAATCATAAGGGAGAGTCGAAGTTCTCCGTCGCCGTCCATAGTCCAGATGTTGTCTTCAACAAAGTAAACTTCAACGCCGATGTTTTTAAGTTCACGGGTAAAGTTGAGAGTATCAACAGTATTACGAGCGAAACGACAAACCTCACGGGTTACAATCAAATCGAATTTCCCCGATTTTGCGTCCTCAATCATTCTGAGGAAGGATGGACGCTTCTTCGCCTGAGTTCCTGTGATGCCCTCGTCAATGTACTTGTCGATGACATTCCAGTTGGGGTGATATTTCGCCTGGTCGGAATACCACTGCATCTGATTTTCGAGAGCAGAGAGCTGAGCTTCGTGTTCTGTTGAAACACGTCCATAGAAAACGACAGTACGCTGACGGTTTCGGTCAAGCTTTGTGTAATCCATAAAGCTGCCCCTTGTTTTTGTTCCTGACATAGTTGCCAAGTTAGTCATAAATTTCAAGTCCTTTTGTGTTGTGATTTTTCGCAGAAGCGTGAACTTCTGCTATGTAAATGGAAGTTGTTTATTGCAAGTCGATTTAGTGCTTTAAAGCGATTATGCAGATTTGTTATGCGTTTGTCAAGTACCTGGGAGAAATTTTTGGGTGATTTTTAAATGTACTGTGATTTATTTGCCCTGCAAGCAGGGTATGTATTGTTTTTTCGGGGTGGATGTGGTATAATATAGAAAATCGGACAGACCAATAAATAAGAATTTGACGGAGGTGAAGTTATGCTAAACTTAAGACCATATCGAAAAAATGATAGTCAGAAAATAGTAACTTGGGTTCAAGATGAGAACACATTTTATAAATGGAGTGAAGGAAGAT
>SVNR01000030.1 GCA_015066815.1 Ruminococcus sp. | reverse complement strand
CGAAAGTATGTAGTATAAATCTTCTCAAACTCCATTCCCTATCACCTCCTTTCATCTATAAGACTATCGAAAACGGGAAATCTTACATAATTTCTAAAAATATTTTAGCGTATATTTCCCCATTTGTCTCACTCCAGGAACGAAAATTTACAATTTGGAGCGTTTGGTGTGATAGATTTACGGAGTAAAAGGCTGATTTTGCCCCATTTTACTACCTACTGACCCATGACAGACCACAGACCATTTTTTGAGCAAATGGCTTCCGTCAAGTCATATCAAGGCAAAAAGAGAGTTTCTGTGCGGGACTGCGTCACGCACAGAAACTCAACGAAAAACACATTTTAACTTTTTTGAACTCAAAAACTGTGCAGAATTACAACACGCAATCCCAATCAAGATAATTTTCAACTATATCATTTGTATAAACGACAAAATATCATCAGTATTGCTGATATATCTTTGTTGCAGTATAATATCTCTGACTCCCGCTTCCTGATGCTGATGGATTTGAAATATTAATCCTTTTTTAAACAATAAGCTTTTATATCTCTGCCTGAACGATTCTTCCAAAATTCATTTCGTCCTGAAATATAGCATAAACATAATCCGAACTTTCAAGGTACAACCCTGTTTCAGGATCGTTAACTTTAGAAAACGTCTGCGAACTATAAAACAGATTCATCGCATCATCATATTCAATATACTGCTCTTTTACTATGGATTCTATAATATCCTGAATACAAAATTCCATAAGCTGACCCTGTTTAGTCATATTCAACACCAACCTTTCTAAGCAATGCTATGGCTCTGTCTGTATGGAAAGAATACTGATTCGTTGTTTCTCTGTATATCATTCCAATCATAAGATTTTCAAATGTTATAAGTTCATTCTGATACTGTCTGAAAAGCATCGCCATATCATCATTTGCTACAGGTCCGATTACAATATCATACTTATTATCAAGATTGCACTCCAAACTTGAATAGTCTGTAAAATCACGGCTCCTGTTGTTCATAACAAACCTTGCCCATTCTTCAGATGGCAAATCATTAAATCTGTAGATTTTCAATTCATGACTGTCAATAAAGCCGTCATTAATTTCATAGATATTAATAATAGGTTGTCCACCATAAATCCTGGAAACTCTTTTTGCCATTTTTACAGCCTGTTCTTTAAACCTGGTAAGATAAAAGCCTTTTCCAAAATCTTTGTACGGACGACACATTGCTAAATTCACACTTTTGATATCAGTATTGCTTCCATGAAACAGTATCATTACAATGTTCCTCCGTTATTTTTGCATATTATAAACAGATCCTCAACAACATCATCAAACGAAAGTGTATGTTCAATCTCATAATGTTCTTTTAAAAATTCTATGCCTTTATACTTGTATAGATACTGAAAAGCCTCTTGTAAGCTTAACTTATACTTTTCTGCAAATTCGCTTACACATGCTACAGCATAATTAATCTCTTTTCTGAGTTCAGTCATAATATCACCCTCATCATTTAAGTATATATCTGTGTTATCACTATTAGATTATGCCATTAGGAGCCGTTATCAGCATAAAGAACAGTGATCGATTCAAAAAAATGACACGCGTTTTTTAAATTATATGTTATTTTTTTTAAAAAGTCAATGTTTTTTTTATCAAAATCAGAAAACAAATCATTACCTGATTTCTTTATCCATACCATTGACAAGCGTCAGAATATTTTGTAATATGGTTATAGTAAAAAGCTATCACGACCGATATTAAACGTTTCAACAGGGTGAAAAGAGGGCATATGAAATTAAAACGTTTTTCCGGATTGTTATTTCAGTTTATCACAGCCTCCTTTATCGGATGGCTTTATGAAATAATAACAATCTATATCATGTACGATACATACTATGACCGGGGAGTACTGCACTTGCCTCTGTGCCCTATATACGGGTTTGGTATGCTTATGCTGTACGCTGTTCTTCGGAAAATCAAAAACGGAGTGCTGTATTTTTCAGGGAGCGTAATAATAACAACACTCCTCGAGCTTAGTGTTTCATATATAGCTGAATACAGATTCGGACTGATTCTCTGGTCATACGATGACTGGCCACTGAACTTTCAGGGCAGGATATCGCTGATAAGCAGCTGTATATTCGGATTTTTGGCTGTAGGATTTGTAAAGCTCATAAAACCGAAGATAGACAGCATTTTTGAAAAATACCCCTTAAAATATACAGCAGGCCTGACTCTGTCTTTAGCCGGGGGTTTTACTATATGGGAGTTATTGAACCTTTTTTATAACAAATGAAAGTATATCACAAAAGCAGACCCCTAAGCGGAGTCTGCTTTTATTTTTACTGCTATCTTCTCAATATGCTATTTTCTTAATGTTATCATCAGATGCAAACGTTGTGCAGTTATAAAGAAACAGTATATGTGTATAATCCTCCGGAAGAGCATATTCACGGAAGTTGTTTATGTACCTCATATCAAGAGCCGTTATCTCGTTATAGTGCTGGGTAAGAAACGGTATAAACGAGTTGGCATACGAATCCTTGAAAATAAGAATCTTCTTATCACTCTGAAGATTTGTCTTTATGTTTATCACAGGCTGGTTTGTACCGAGATATGTACTGTACTTATCCTTTGTCTCAAGAAACTCCCTGAAGTAAATACTGTCATATGTTTTTTCTTCAAGACCATTGTTTATTGTACAGGACACAACGCTTCCGCCGTCCTTGTTTGAATAAATATCTATCGTATCCGACTGTACACTGTCATAAAGCGTCTTGGAATAATATGTTCCGAGAAAATCACTGCTTGCATGCTCAACATCGTATTTGCTGTACGGAATAGAAGTAAATCCGAGCTTCGATATTGCTGTACTGTATGCGACATAAGCTCCGAGCGACGTCCAGTGATGATCTGTCCTGTAGTAGATATAGTCTTCCTTTGACGCGTTGAGTATGTCAAACACATCTATAGAAGACACCTTGCTGTTAAACCCTCCGTAAATATGCTCTATAACCTCCTGCTGATCAAGCTGAGGTGCATTTTTCGGAAGTGTATCCGTATAGACACCTGCCGATGTGGGAGCTATCATTACATAAACCGGAGTTTCTGTGGTTTCAGCAAGCTTGTTTATCGCTTCTATGGAGCGGTCAACAGCTTCGTATTCGGGTTCGGGGATTTTTTCTATAAGACGTTCATCGGTTATATAGATCCCGTTTATCTCGTTTTTCCCTGTCATAAGCTCCGAGTTTATTTTTACATTTATCCACTTTGCTCTTCCTGTAAAATGATCGGAAACAAAGCTCTCAAACTCACTCATAAAAGACTTGTCAAACCAGTCATCAAACGAAAAAGCAGGACTTTTCTGAAGCGGTCTGTTTTCAAGCTCTGAAAAATCTTTTTTTTCAGAAAAAAGCGTTATGAGAGGAAGCATCATAAGAGTTACAAAAAACATTATCGTTGTTATTCTTTTCTGTATGCGTTTCATTGCAAACCTCCGCTAAAATCTGAAATAAAGGAATGGATTGTATGTTGCATCAACAAGGTAGCAGGTGCTCAGAAGTATAAGCAGAAGCTGTACAACCGGCAGACTGTAATAATACACTGCCGACGCCTTGCCCGATGAAAGCCTTGTAGTCAGCTTCGTAAAAATATCGGTCGAAGCAAATATACAAAGCACAAACATGACTCCATATGAACTCAGCTGATAAAGACCGAAGCTGTCTGTAAGACCGTTTCCGGCAAACATAGCCTTAAGATAGCTGAATACACCGGGAAGAGTTTCTATATCAAACATTACCCAGCCTATCACAACCATCAGAAAAGTATACGCAGTACTTACAGCCACAGGAAGCTTTTCGAGGACTTTTGAAAAACCGAGTCTTTCTATTATGATGAGTACTCCGTAAAAGGCACCCCACAGTATAAAATTGAAGCTTGCTCCGTGCCAGAAGCCTGTCAGGAGCCATACTATAGCAAGGTTGCGGTAGGTTTTAAGCTTGCCATTCCTGTTTCCGCCAAGAGGAATATAGAGATAGTTTCTGAACCATGAGCCAAGAGTTATATGCCATCTTCTCCAGAACTCCGATATACTTCTTGACTGATAAGGGTGATCGAAGTTTATCGGGAAGTTAAAGCCGAATATCTTTCCAAGTCCCTTTGCCATATCTGAATATCCTGAAAAATCAAAGTATATCTGGAACGTAAAGGCAAGTATTCCGAGCCATGCAGTAAGAACCGACAGCTCACTGTAATCCATAGCCTTTACCTGCGTCCACAGCATACCTATATTGTTGGCAAGAAGAACTTTTTTGGCAAGACCCTTTACAAAGGTACCTATACCTTCACTTACGTTATCAACGTTTACTGTTCTTTCATCTATCTCGTCTGCTACCTCGTCATATCTTACTATAGGACCGGCAACAAGCTGCGGGAACAGAGATACATATGTCAGATAGTTTATAAAGTTTTTCTGAACCTTTACCTTTCCGAGATAAACGTCTATCGTATAGGACATACTCTGGAACGTATAGAATGAGATACCTATCGGAAGCGGCAGATCCGGTTCTGTGATGCTTGTTCCAAAAACCGAATTTATCACACCTACAACAAATCCGCTGTACTTGAAAACAAACAAAAAACCGAGATCCACTATCATAGAAAAGATAAGCGCCATCCGCCTTGTACTCTTCTTTTCAGTACGCCCCATTATTATTCCGGCTGCAAAGTCAACAAACGCTGAGACTATCATGACCCATATATAAGTAGGCTCACCCCAGGCATAAAACAAAAGACCGGAAACAAATAAGATCACGTTTTTGATTTTTTTCGGAACAAGCATATATGATATGATGACCACCGGAAGAAAAAAATACAAAAACGTAAGGCTTGAAAATACCATTAAACATTCTCCTTTTCTTCTGCGAGCTTCTGAATGATACTATAGAACTCATCTGCCGACATCATCGTATTCAGTGCGTCGAGCATAGCCGAGGTCGAGAGCCTCTCCGGAAGTCCCAGTTTTTTCAGAAGCTTTTTTCTTTTTTCGGCACTTGACGGAGAACCCGTCAGTCCTGCTTCATATATATCTGCCCTCGTAAGAGGGATTTTTTTCTCTCCTGATATATCCTCATCACCGACAAACTTTATTCCTGCCTTGTTAAAAGCCTCAATGATGAGCTCCTTTTTTATCCCCTCAACGCCGAGCTTTCCTTCACACGAAGGCTTGTCCTTGCGTTTTTCCTTTCCGAAAACATCCGGGATATAGACGTTTTTTATACTTCCCTTCGGAACCGCTCCCTTGAGATAGCCTCTTATCCTGAAGCCTGCACCGTCCGAATCGGTAAGGATTATGATCCCCTTTTCCCTTGCATAGAACCTTATAAGCTCAAGCTTTTCCTTATCCTTAAAGATCCCGTAACCGTTTGTTACTATGATAGTTGCGTCAATTATTGACGCAAGCTTTATCTTGTCATACTTGCCTTCTACTATTATTGCCTGCGCGACCTTAAGCAAACCGTTCACACTCCGTTTCTTGCCGCAAGCATCTGCGCTATTGCTTTTTCAATTATTATCTTCTGTTCAAGTCTTGTTGACTTGCATTCGGCATCTGCCTTTTCAAGTATAAGCAGACACCTTCTCAGATGTGCAGGGGTAGTTTTTCTTGCGTCCCTGAAGGCGTTCCTCACAACAAACTCCCTGCCTCTGTAACCAAAATCCGCTATGACATCCTGCTCCTTTGCAGATGACGCAATCGCTGTACTTGCCCTGTAAAGATCCATAAAGGCAGAAGCTACAGCAGACAAGATCATAACGCCCTCCGTTCTCTGAGATATAAGATCATCAAGAATTTTCATTGCAAGAGGAGCGTTGAATGCTGTAACTGCCGAAGCAAGCGCAAAAGCAGTCGTGTCTATTCCGACGGAAACCATATCATCTATCATATCACCGGTTATTTCTTCGCCATCTGCAAAGGCTGCAAGCTTATGAACCTCATTTCTTGCCCTGAAGGTATCCCCAAGACAGATAAGCGCCAGCTTTTCGGCGTTTTGTTTATTCATAGATGAACCGTTTTCTTCTGCTAACTGCATTATTTCCCTGTACATCTCCGAAGGCTTCCGAAGCTCTGCCTCTGTAACAAGTCCATGCTTTGCAGCTGCATCTATTACTTTTTTGTTTTTGGCTCCGGGAGTTTTTTTACCGGCCTTTATGTCAAGTCCTGTGATAGAGATAAGTATTATTGTTTCAGACGGAATGTTTTCAAGAACAGAAAGAAACTGCTTTAATCCGTCTGCTGTCAGCTCCTCAGCGTTAAGATCGTTTATCTCGATAAAATTATACTCACTGAACATCGGATAAAGCTCTGCTGTATCAGAAAAACTGCTTATATCAAAATTTTTCCCTTCAAACCTGCTATAGTCCGAGGAGCTGTATTTTTTTCCGAGAAACTTTTTCTTTATTTCATCCGCCAGAGTATTTACTCTTCCCGAATCCCTGCCGTAGATATAGTATATGTTTTTTGTAACTGCTGATTTTATTTCCTTTTCAAAATCAGCTACTGTAACTATGCCCAATTTTTCACCTCATCCAAGCTTATATACCTCAATGCATCCTTCAGAAGACTCTCTTACGGATATATTCTGATCCCTGTAAACCATACCATCAAAGCTTACCTCAGAAACAGTACAGGATATCGTTCTTCCTTTGTAGCTTATCCTTACCGCTCCGTCAGTCCCGGCTTCTATAGTATAAGCTCCGTTATCAAGAAAAACACCGTTCTTATCAAAAAACTCAGGCTCACAGCCGCATATGCCAACATCATATCCTGTATATGTGTTTTCAGGTACATACACACGTCCTACACTGTTAAGCGCAAGTCTTTCGGAAAAAGCAGCCATGCTCTGATATGGATTTTTCATAAAGGACACTGTGTTTACTGTACGGATTCCGCATATATCGACAAGCTTTGAAACATATTCGGAGCTTTTTGCGTTTCCGGTAATATCTATTATATCCACGTTTCTTCCCATAACAGCAACAACAGCCGCTGCCCTTGAGCTTCCGACCTTGTAAACCGAAAGCACATCTCTGTTCATAAAGCTGTATACCGCCGATGATACAAAAAACACAAAAGAAGCGAGAATCACTGAAAACAGTGTATACTTCTCTTTTTTGTACCTTGCAGCGGTAAACACGACAAACAGCACAAGAAAAACTGTAAGAAGCGGTATATAGTCTCTTCCGAGAGATATAGCTGAAAAACGTGTTCCGGCAAGAAAGGAGGATATTCTGAACACAAGCTTTGCCGCAAGACCTCCTGCCATCAGAACAGGATACGCAATGATATCAGCACATCCGCATACAGCTGTTATCATACCGCATACAAGAGAAAAGGTACAGAGCGGTATAAGCAGTATATCAGAGACCGGCGATATAAGTGATATCTCATCAAAAAAAGCAACAGAAAAAGGAAAAACGCATACTGATATACAGAACACTGACGTAAGCTTTATCTTAAGCCTGCTGATAAAGCCTTCACTTTTCATGTTCCGGGTTATATACGGCGCAAAAACAGCAGCACCATATGTTCCGGCCACAGACAAAAGAAACGATGCGTTCTGTATAAGATACGGCCTGAAGGCAAGCATGAGCATCGCTGCAGTGCTAAGCGAGCTTAACGGATCAGAACGCCTCGAAAAAAGATCTGCGCCGAAGATAAGCGTTATCATAAAAGCTGCCCTTATCACCGAAACCGACATTCCTGAAAACACCGTAAAAAGAACCACCGCAAGCTCTGTTATCAGAAATCTTTTTTTACCTGATATCTTCAGGTTTCTGAGAGCTCCCGAAATCATAGAGGTCACAAGCACAAGATGCATTCCTGAAACCGCCATCATATGACCTGTCCCGCATCTATTGAGGATTTTTTTAGTGTCATCTCCAAGTCCGTTTTTGTTTCCGAGAAGCATAGCTGTAATAAGTGCGCCGTTTTCTCCCGGAAGAACTGATGAGATTTTTTCATCGGTATAGTCACGATAATGATACACCAATCGCACAAGTGAAAAAGAGCTGTCTTTTTCAAGCTTCAGATCGCTGATTTTTTCTGCATTCAGAAAGCATCCTGAGGACTCGTAATAATTTTTTTCATCAAAAAGAAAATCGTTTTCGAAGACCTCAGGAACACAGCTGAAGCTAAGCGTATCATAATAATCGCAGCCGTAGTCCTTTCCGAAGCAGATGATATCTGCCCTTATCTCTGAGTTTATCCTGCCGGTCAACCGGTACAGCACCTTGTCTCCCGAATACTTTTTTATCTCAGTGACTTTTCCACTGTAGGATATCCTCTCACCCTCAAAGCCTGTGATACGTTCATATACAAAACTGTTATAAAGAGTATATGAAACAACGCCTGTTACGAAAAAAAGCGCACTGACCGCAAAGTATACGAACTTTTTTTGGTTTTTCTTAAAGAAAAACGCAGATACCAGTAAGACCATCAGCATAAAAGGTATCTGCATATCTGCCCGGACAAAAGAAACAAAAAACATTCCGATTATATAGGAGATCCCTATATAGACCATTTTCCGTTTCATATAAGTCCTACCTTCTTGATATCATCGGAAGAAAAGCGGCAGCTTCTCAAGAAAAACTATATCATCTCTGTCTGCTGCGTCACCCTCTGCAAGAACAGCCAGGCTTCCGGCAACGATGCCGCCTGCACCCTGAACAAGCTTCTCAAGAGCAGAAAGCGACTCACCTGTGCTTATAACATCGTCAACTATAAGAACCTTCTTGTCTTTTATCATAGAAGCTTTTTCATCGCCGAGATGAAGCATCTGCTGGTCCTTTGTAGTTATTGACTTTACGTTTACGCTTACAGGATTTTTCATATAGACCTTTATTGATTTTCTTGCAACGACATAAGGCTTTTCTGACTGTCTTGCCATCTCGTACGCAAGAGGTATTCCCTTTGCCTCTGAGGTGATTATGATATCAAACTCCGGTGCTTTTTTAAGAAGCTCTTCAGCACAGCGTACTGTAAGCTCAACATCAGAAAACATTATAAAAGCCGCTATATCGAGCTTTTCGTTTACCGGATATTTTTTGAGCTCCCTTGTAAGACCGGCTACATTCAGTGTATATGTATCAGACATTTTTTCAGTCCCCCTGTTCTGAACTCCAGCCAAGCTGTTTTCCTGCTACCACGTGAAAATGAATATGATGTACTGTCTGCCCTGCATCATCACCGCAGTTGGTTATTACTCTGAAGCCCTTGTCAAGCTTCATCTCCTCTGCAAGCTTTGCGATAACCTCAAAGATATGCGCTACAACTGCTGAGTTTTCAGAAGTTATCCCTGCTGCTGACGAAATATGCTCCTTAGGGATTACGAGAAAATGAACCGGTGCTATAGGCGAGATATCGTGAAAAGCATAAACCATATCATCTTCGTATACTTTTTTGCTCGGAATCTCTCCGTTTATTATCTTACAGAATAAACAATCCATAGTTTTTCTTCCTTTCTTAAAATACAACACCGCCCTCCCTTAACCTTAAAAAGGAAACTGAGGGAGGGATAGTGTGCGTTGGTTTATTTACTTTATAAAAGCTCCTAAAATATTCTTAAGCTCTGCCATAGCTTCATCTGTTTTAGCGATATCACCGATACCTGCCATAGCACTGTCAGGACGACCGCCGCCCTTACCGCCTGTAAGCGCAGAGATTTCCTTTGCTATCTTGCCGGCATGAGCACCCATAGAAACAGCAGCCTTGCCGCATGATACGGAGAATACACCGCTTCCGTCGTTTACACACGCAAGAACAGCTATAGTGTTTTCAGACTTATCACGGAGCTTGTCACCCATTGTTCTGAGTACGTCATTCTTTACGCCGTCAACTCTTGCGGCAATAACGCTTACACCGTTAAAATCATAAGCGTTATCTGCAAATGATTTTATTTTCATCATAGCGTTTTCTTCGCTTACGCTCTGGAGCTCCTTTTCAAGAGCCTTGCAGTCATTCATAACTGCTGCGCACTTTGCTGTAAGCTCTGCGGCATTCGGTGCCTTGAGTATAGCTGCCGCTTCGTTTATAACTGCTATGTTTTCGTTGAGAAGTGCAAGAACTCCGGCACCTGTAACTGCCTCTATACGTCTTACGCCTGCAGCAACTGAGTTTTCAGATATTATCTTGAAAAGACCTATCTTTGATGTATTGTCAACATGAGTACCTCCGCAGAATTCTACAGAAAAGTCTCCTGCCTTTACAACTCTTACTATATCGCCGTACTTTTCACCGAACAGCGCCATAGCGCCAAGCTTTCTTGCCTCTTCGATAGGCATTTCCTGAGTCTGTACGCAGATTGAGGAGAGAATGATCTCGTTTACCCTGTTTTCAACTGCGCTCAGCTCTTCAGAAGTAAGTGCAGAGAAGTGTGAGAAGTCAAAACGGCATCTGTCACTGCTTACGAGCTGACCTGCCTGATGAACATGCTCACCGAGAAGCTCTCTGAGAGCAGCCTGAAGAATATGTGCAGCTGTGTGGTTTTTCATTACGGACTGTCTCTTTGAAACATCTATCCTTGCAGTAACACTGTCACCCTTTCGGATAGTTCCTCTGTCAACAGTACCGATATGGAGATAGTGTCCGTCATCTGTCTTCATTACGGAGTCAACAGATATAACTGCGTCACCAGCAAGCGTACCTGTATCGCTTACCTGTCCGCCGCTCTCTGCATAAAAAGGAGTTCTGTCAAGAACGATAACTACGCTTTCGCCCTCGCCTGCGCTTTCCTTTTCGTCTGTTCCGCTGTAAACAGCAAGTACAGAGGCTTCGTTTTCGTTTTCGGTATAACCTGTAAACTCTGTTGCAGGAGCGTTTATCTTGATGCTGTTATCTGCCCATGATGAGCTTGCCTTTGCTGCATGGTCTGCCTTAGCCTTGTTTCTCTGTTCGAGAACAAGAGCGTTATATCTTTCCATGTCTATCTTAAGACCCTTCTCTTCTGCTATTTCGAGAGTAAGGTCTATAGGAAAGCCATATGTATCGCTGAGCTTGAAGGCGTTATCACCTGAAAGCACACCGTTTGTTGATTCGTCAATAAATCTGTTTAAAAGCTCAAGACCGTTGTCTACTGTCTTGGCAAAGTTCTCTTCCTCTACCTGAATTATCTTCTTGATGTATTCAGCCTTTTCCCTGAGCTCCGGATAAGCAGACTCGTTTTCTTTTATAACTGTCTCGCATACCTGCCAGAGAAAAGTTTCTTTTATTCCGAGAAGTCTGCCGTGACGTGCAGCACGTCTGAGAAGTCTTCTGAGAACATAGCCTCTGCCTTCGTTTGAAGGCATAACGCCATCGCCTACCATAAAGGTTGTGCTTCTGATATGGTCAGTTATAACACGGAGAGATATATCCGACTTCTCGTCCTTCTTATACTCAACGCCTGCTATACTGCTTATGTGTTTCATTATGTTCGCAACTGTATCAACCTCAAAGAGATTGTCAACGTTCTGCATAACGCATGCAAGTCTTTCCAGACCCATACCGGTATCTATGTTCTTGCTTTTCATTTCTTCATAGTGACCGTTTCCGTCAGAATCAAACTGGCTGAATACGAGGTTCCATATCTCTATGATACGGTCGCAGTCGCTTGCCTGCTCAAAGCTTTCAAA
Source organism: Ruminococcus sp. (assembly GCA_015066815.1). Classification (GTDB taxonomy): domain Bacteria; phylum Bacillota; class Clostridia; order Oscillospirales; family Ruminococcaceae; genus HUN007. The sequence goes on along the minus strand of SVNR01000030.1, from coordinate 22,655 downwards.
AGGACCGTAGCTCTCGCCTCTGTCAAAGTGGATCTCAGAGCACGGACCGCACGGACCTGAGCCATGCTCCCAGAAGTTATCAGCCTTGCCAAGACGAATTATTCTTTCCTTAGGAATGCCGATGTTATTCATCCATATCTGTTCTGCCTCATCATCGCTTTCAAAAACTGTTATCCACAGTCTGTCAGCAGGTATCTCGAGAGTTTTTGTGAGAAACTCCCATGCCCATTCGATAGCCTCTGTCTTGAAGTAATCTCCGAAGGAGAAGTTACCGAGCATCTCGAAGTATGTACCGTGTCTTGCAGTCTTACCTACTCGCTCAATATCAGGAGTTCTGATACATTTCTGACAGGTAGTTACTCTTTTGTTCGGAGGCACAGCCTGTCCGAGGAAAAATTTTTTGAGAGGTGCCATACCTGAGTTTATAAGAAGAAGGCTGTTGTCGCCCTGCGGAATAAGCGGTGCGCTTGCCATTCTTGTGTGAGTCTTGCTTTCAAAGAAAGAAAGATACTGTTCTCTTAATTCGTTTAATCCACGCCACTTCATAGTTTAAAGAAAGCTCCTTTATATATTTATTTAGAATATTGATTTTCTTTCCAGATCAAACATATCTATGTTCTTTTCCACAAAACAGTTCTGAAGAGCATCTATACCGTTCTGAGCCATATAGTCGCACTCCGCCTGAGAAATAGGAAGGGCATAAAGAAATGTAATAATACTGTCATCTGCGTCTGTTACGCCGAATGCCTTGCCCCATACAGGAGGCGGAAGCATAAGAAACAGATGCTTCATATCTGAATTAGGAAAATAAAGCTCCATAACTCCCTTCAGTACAGTTCCGTATCCGTAACGGATGTTTGTCTGGTATATGCCGATACCTGCTGTGGACAGGATCTTACCTGCCATATCGTTTCCACCATAAGATGACATAATAATCTCTGCACGGATGTCCTTGCCTGTGTTTGAATCCTGATAGCCTGTAGTCCTGTTGACAAGGCCAAGTGTAGACGCTGTAAGATAGTTACGTGCCGGACTCCCCTTGGCATACAGTATATCAAGCTTATGCTCTGCATCCTGTCTCTGATATGAAAACGCTTTTTGTACTCCTCCGAGAGTCTCCTTGAGGACGTTTATCATTTTTTCTTCGTATTTATTTAAATCCAACCGTCAGATCCTCCAATCACTTTATTTTTCATTTGCCGTTGCCGGTATGCACATAAGCCTATGTGCGAGAGGCAGAAATAAATATAATATAGTGAATTCCAAAATATTTTTTTGCGTTCACTTATAAACATACAATATAATTATATCAAATCTGTCGATTTTGTCAATCTGAAATTATAATGAACGTCAAAAAAAATCTGTCGTTTACTATAATTTTTTTCTATCGCTTCTTTTCTTTGGGAACAGTCTTTTTTCGTACCCTTACAAAGCACATGTTTATTTCAAGTCCGGCAAGCACAAGATACATACATCCGTAAAGCCACAGCATGATACCTATCAGAGCTGCAAGACTTCCGTACATGTTTTCAAGTCCGTGCGAATAACGCAGATAAAGTGAAAACAATGCCGAGTAAAGATGCCAGCCTACCGCACTGACCGCTGCACCGGGCAGCATATCTATAATACCCGGACGATATCCGGCTGATTTTACATACTGCTTCCAGTCCGGAATAAACCTGTACGAAAGGAAGAAAATACATATAAAAACAGCAAGCATAATAAACTTTCTGAAGCTGACAACAATATCCCAGAAATCAACAGAAACATCGATCCTCTGCCCTATGGCATCCTCTATCCTCTGTCCGAAAACTCCGAGTGAAAGAGCCATTGTTATAAGTACAAGAAACGCTATCGCATAAAAAACACCTGTAAGTCTCATAAAAAAATAGTTTTTCCTGTCCTCTGCCTTTATCACAGCATGCATTCCTGTACGCAGAGCCATAAAGCCCTTTCCGGAAGTCCATAGCGTAACAACAGCAGATATCGACGCAGCCGCTGCTGTTTTTCCGTATACCTCATCAACTATATCAGAAAAAAAGCCGCTCATTTCTGCAGGAATAAGCCCTGTTGTCAGTGATATAAGCTGCTCCTTGGAAAGATCCGTATAGTGAAGCAGAGACATAAGAAGCATGACAAGAGGAATAAACGACAAAATAAAAAAATATGCAGAGCTTGCAGCAAATGCGCTTATATCGTCATCTCTCAGCCTGTATGCAAAAGAAGTTATCGCTCTTAAAACTGATCTGTAGTTTTTTTTCAAAGGCTTTTCTCCTCTCTGTTTTTTCATGTAAACCTTAAGTTGCACCTTCTGAAAATCCTTTTTTTAAAATTATTTTTTTATGTATACTTAAGGTTTATTGTCAATTTTATAAATTTATGATATCATATATAAAAGACAAAAACAATATCTGAAAGGAGAATATCTATCATGTCATTTGCCAGAAAACTGCAAGAACTGCGTCAGCAGCACGATCTTTCACAGGAAAATCTCGCAGAGCTCCTTAATGTATCACGTCAGTCTGTTTCTAAGTGGGAACGGGGAAAGGGGTATCCCGAAATGGACAAGCTCCTTTTCTTAAGCAACTACTTCGGGGTCACACTTGATGAGCTTCTCAAAGATCCTGATACTCCGACAAACACCGGTGGAAAAAGACGTCCCATAAACCTTACAAAACCATCCGCAAACAGCGTAAAAGAAATATATCCTGATAAGTCAGGACCAAGGGAAGCGCATCCTTATAACTCAGAAGTAAGAGAGGCTTATCCGGGAGAAAGTCCCGTACAGGAAATATACCCTGATGCAGACATTCCAAGATTCAAAGTAGCTTCTGAAGCACCGAACGATATAGCACAGTACGGAAACTACAGCTGCACTCCCCAATGGTCATCGAATACTCAGAGCGTAAGCAAAGGCAGAAGCAGAAAAAGAAAATCAAAAAACTTGCCTATATTCATTGTCATCTTTATATTAGTATTATCCGCAATACTTATAAGCTTCATCATTGCGGCAAACATCACCCGCCAAAGCAGCAACATAGATACCGTTTCTGTCCCCGATCCTGAAATATATTATGAAGATGATTATGTTTATGAGTATGATTATACCGACCAATACAGTATAAAATGCTGCATCGACCAGGCTACAGAAACACGATATATATTCGACAACGAGTTTGGTAACGGAATAGTCACGACCTTAAACCCGGATGAGTATGTTGAATACATTGAGCTTCTGGATCTGGAATCAGGCAATACTATTTACGGCTATGACTGGTATTACTGGGATAACCCTGTACTCAGTGTAAATAATAAAACATATGTTATTCCCGAATATATGCTTTTAAACTATATATCACCCGAAGAATCAGGAGACCATGTTATTGCCAGCGACACAGAAAACCGTCAGTACTTTGTTCCTAAGTATATTCTTGAAGCATTCGATGCACTGATGGCTGAAGCAGATTCAGAAAACAACGAAGATCCGGAAAATATTGAAAATGATGAAAACATAGAAAATGCTGAAGACGAAGACAACGGCGAGGTTCCTGTCAGCGGTTTTTAAGCTTACAGCAAAAATTTCCGACACTAAAAAACACACTAATCTCTTAAACGTGTTTATGTCACACTCTTTTCATTATTTGTAACCTGTTTTTCAATTGACATTTTTCCATAACTGGTGTAAAATACAAATATATAGTGGACAAAAAAATATTTTTTTAGTTCACTATAACATTAAACACCAAAGAGGAAAATGCTGTATGAAAGATTTTTTTAAAAAATATCGTTTATCCTTTGACGCACTGACAATTGCAAATATCATTATAGGAATAATGCTCACTGCAAACCCGGGTTTTTCAACAGGATTTATCTGCATTATTCTCGGTATAGTCAGCCTTATATGGGGAACAGCAAGTCTTTATAAGCACTTCAGGGTTATAAGATACGGATACAGGTCACGCTTTGATCTGGCGCAGGCTGTATTAGGCATAATGCTGAGTATTCTGCTTATTTTCGGAAGAAAATTTCTTGCAGCAGTACTCCCGACAATAATAGGCTTTACTATTATATTTCAAAGTCTGTCAAAAATACGGATGGCGATTTTTCAGAAAAACTCCGGCGCAGAAAAATGGCTTCTTGCCCTTGTCCTCAATATCATAGGACTTCTTCTCGGTCTGAGCCTTATCTTCAATCCGTTCAAGGCTTTTCTCGGAGTAATAAGACTAATAGGCATAGTTCTTCTTATCAACGGTATAACAAGACTTTTTACCGACTTTATGTTCACAAAAGAAATGGAAAAGATAAACAAAGAATCAGACAACAATATTATCGATGTTGACTTCACCGAATAACAAAAACCTCTTACCCTGAATCTATAATCGGGTAAGAGGTTTTTTGTTTCCTTAATCCTTTATGTTGTTTTTTATCATAGCTGATGTAAGTGTATTTTTCATAAGCATAGCTATGGTCATAGGACCTACACCGCCCGGAACAGGAGTTATGTATGCAGCCTTCTGTGAAGCCTCATCAAAGTTTACGTCTCCGCAGAGCTTTCCGTCAGGCATACGGTTTATACCTACGTCAATAACAACTGCACCTTCCTTTACCATATCGCCTGTAACGAAGTTCGGTCTTCCTACTGCTGCAACGAGTATATCAGCCTCACTGCATATCTCCTTAAGGTTGCGTGTTTTTGAGTGACATACTGTAACTGTACCGCTTCTGTGAAGCAGGAGCATAGCCATAGGCTTGCCTACTATGTTGCTTCTGCCGATAACCACACAGGACTTTCCTGCTATATCAACGCCTGTACTGTCTATAAGCTCCATGATACCTGCAGGTGTGCACGGAAGGAAAGCGTACTCGCCTATCATTATCTTTCCTACATTAAAGGGGTGAAACGCGTCAACGTCCTTATCAGGTGATATTGCATTAATAACAGCGTTTTCGTCTATATGTCCGGGAAGCGGAAGCTGAACAAGAATACCGTTTACCTTTTCATCCTTGTTGAGAACATCTACAAGCTCAAGCAGCTCCTGCTGTGTTGTTTCTTCCGGAAGAGCATACTCGTATGAGTTGAAGCCTACCTCATCACATGCTTTTTTCTTGGAGTTTACATAAACTCTTGAAGCCGGGTTATCGCCCACGATAACTACCGCAAGGCCGATCTCTATGCCTTTTTCCTTAAGCTCCATCGCTTTTTCTCTGACCTCACCCTTTACCTTGAGTGAAACCTCTTTTCCGTTTATTATGTTTGCCATAACAAAATACTCTCCTTAAATTATTTTTTTATCCTTGAAGTACTTTTTTCAGTATCCGGATTTTTATTCTGTAGTTTTTTCGTCGGTGCTGTCCTCAGACGCCGTACTTGTCTTTTTTTTCTTCTTTTCCTTTTCTGCGGCAAGTCGTTCTTCTGCCTCTGAAAGAAGCTTCTTTGACTCCTCGGTATCCTTATAGAATACATAATCTCCGCCCATCCGCTTTACCTTTGACCCTACGACAAAAAGCAGTATGAGTGCAGCTGATGCGGATAATATAGCCACAAGCTGTGAAACACGTATGTTTCCGAGCATAAGACTATCTGTTCTCAGCCCCTCTATAAACGATCTTCCGAGTCCGTACCAGAAAACGTAGAGAACAAAGAGCTGTCCGTCGTATTTTCTGCGCTTTGAAACAAAAAACAGAACAGCGAAGCCGAGAAGACACCACAACGACTCGTATAAAAAGCAGGGATGAACAGCTCTGTCCGGTGTCATCTGCACAAGATCCTCTGAACCGTATGCGCTGTTATCGATTATCCACTGCTGGATCCTGCCGCTCGTCATACCCCACGGAAGATCGGTGTTGTAGCCAAACGCCTCGTGATTGAAGAAGTTTCCCCATCTGCCTATTCCCTGACCTATGAGAAAGCCCATGGAAGCAATATCAAGCAGCGGAAGTATCCTGACTTTTCTTATTTTGCAGATTATCACACCGACAAGCAGTGCGCCTATTATTCCTCCGTATATGGCAAGACCGCCGTTTCTTGTCTGAAAAATAGTTTTAAGATCCTGAGAATACACATCCCAGTTCATCAGTACAAAATAAGCTCTTGCACCTACAATACCGCCGATAATTCCGCCTATTATCACATCTATGGCACGATCAGGGTCTATGCCGTATTTTTTCATCTGAGAAAGTCCGAAAAAAACAGCAAGTATCATTCCGGCTGCTATGATCACTCCGTACCACGCAATAGACAGCCCGAATATACTGAAGGCCTCGCTGTTTACGGTTATACTGTCTATTCCGAGTCCTGGAAACGCTATCTCGTTTTCGGCAAGATTAAGCTCTGTCATCTTCATATGCTGTATCACCTCAAAAAATTATTTTGTTACTATCGAGAGAACTGCTTTTTCGGGATCAAAACGTTCTGTTATGCATTTCATTACATCCTCATAGGTCATTTCGGAAAGAACCTTAAGACTGTCAAAGGGTGACACATCAGAAAAGTAACTGCTTATCATAAGGGATGAAACAGATTCGGGAGTCGCAAGCTCTCTTACTGATGACCCATAGGTGAATTTTTTGATGTTTTCATAAAAACGTCTGTCCATGCCTTCTGTTTTTATTCTGTCAACTTCCTTTTGTATACGGTTCATGACTTCACGGGGATTTTTTGATTCTCCTCCGAAAATAGCTGTAAAGTAACCGTCTCCGGCAAAAACCTCAGTTGAAAAAGTTGTGTTTATAAGTCCCTCCTCCATCATGCTCTTGTAGAGAACAGAGGCAGGATCGGACATAACGCTCAGCGCCACAAACGTTTCAAGCTCTGCCTTGAGTCTGTCGTAGCCGCTAAGAGGCGCAGACTTGAAGCCGATATTGAAAAGAGGCATTCCGACGGACATTTTTTCGGTTATTTCTTTTTTTACTATACCTGACGGCTCGTCCGGGAAAAACGACTGAAGCTTTATGTCGTTATCCTCACGGAGTCTTTTGTCTGCTATCCTGAGAACCTCGTCAACCTTCACGTTTCCGGCAACAACAAGAACCATATTGTGAAGATTGTAAAAGGTATTGTAACACTTATAGAGAAGCTCAGCGTCTATTTTTGCAATGCTCTCAACTGTTCCTGCTATGTCTGTCTTTACAGGATGGTTGTGATAAAGACATCTGAGCATATTGTAAAAAACACGGTTTGAGGGATTGTCGTTGCACATTTTTATTTCCTGTGCTATGATACCCTGTTCCTTTGCTACAGTCTCATCTGTAAAGTACGGTGACTGAACGAAGCTCAGAAGTATATCAAGGGATTCTTCATAGTTATCGGTACAGCTGAACAGATAACAGGTCTTGTCAAACGATGTGTATGCGTTTGCAGAAGCACCTGTTTTTGCATAAAGCTCAAAAACGTCACTGTCTTCATTTTCAAAAAGCTTGTGTTCAAGAAAGTGTGCTATTCCCTCAGGAACTACGGTAAACTCTTTTTCTCCGTTAGTACGAAAGCTTGTGTTTACCGAACCGTACTTAGTTCCGAAAAGAGCCTCTACCGAAGAAAAGCCTTCCATCTCCCATACAAGTATATCAAGACCGCTTCTGTGCTTTACATAGGTATACTCGTCTCCTGTAAGCTCGTTTCTTATTATCTGCTTATTCATCCGAATCCACCTCTCCGTTTTCTTCACTTTCCTTTGCCGCCAGAACATACACAGTATCTGCCGCAAACGACCTTGCAGCCTCTGTGACTTCCTCACGGGTAACTGACATTATCTGCTCTATATACTGTTCCGGAGAAATAATATCCCGGTTACAGTAGCATGAAAAATACCAGTTTATAAGCTGGGACGGTGAGTCACTTACTGACTTTACGGAGTTCACTATATAAAGCTTTATGTTTGTAAGCTCCTCATCTGTAAACTCGCCTTTTTTCAGCATATCAAGCTGATTTTCGACCTCAGCTGTAAGAATATCAGCGTTTTCTCTTTCAACTCCGCTGTCGATGAGCATAGTTCCCTTGCTGTACACAAACATACTTGTACAGTAGTAGCAAAGACTCATTTTTTCTCGTACATTTGCAAAAAGCTTTGAAAAAGGTGCGCCGCCGAAAAGACGCGATAAAACCATACATGCGTTTTTGTTACTGCTTTCCGACTTGTAGGCTATTATTACCTTTGACTGCTTCATTTTAAGCTCATCGCATACATGACACACCTCATCCTTGAGCGGACTTACAGTTCTGAATGCAGGATCCTGCGGCTCTCTCTCAAGCTTTGAAAAAACCTCTGAAAAACGTTCCTTTACAGACAGGTTTTCTGAAGGTGAAGCAAAGTAAATCTCTATGACTGCCGTTTTCAGAAGCTTCCTGTAGGCTTTGAGAACTTCTGATGAAGTAATTTTTTCTGCGTTTTCTATTGTACCGTACTGGTGATACGAGCATGGCTCACCCTTGAATATATGCTTCTGAGACTGCATCAGGGCGTAGCCTCTCTTGTTGTTTATCTCAGCTGCTATGCTCTCTGTAAGCTCACGGCGTCTGAGTTCAAACTCAACAGGATCAAAACCGTCACCTGAAACATTAGGATCAAAAATACAATCCTCAGCTATATCAAGAAGCTCTCCGAGTATATCCTCCGAATCAAGAGCAAAACGGTTATCTATACAGCTTGCCGTAAACGAAATAAACTGACAGTCGCCGCTTTTTGATGTGTCAGTGTATATAGATGAACCATAAAGAGCGTTTAGCCTGTCTGACATCTCCGAGTATGTTTTTATTTTGTTGTTTGTTGAACCTATGAGCATAGCTGCCATAGAGTTTAACGGAGCTTCTTTTTCAGAAAGCTCTGTTATAAATTTTATTTTGAGTACATTTGTTTTTAGCTTAGTGTCAACTATTGCGGAAAAACCTACTCCATCCGCAATAACATCACGTTTTATACTTAGTTCCATATGCACCATCCTTGTTATGTTATAGTAAGCATCAGAATAAATCTGACGTTTACTGTATTTAATTTATTTTCATTGCCTTGCACATCCGCTGACTACGAAAGCGGCGTGCATACCGGCTAACAGACACTGCTTTCTTATTATACCACATATTGTAGAAGATATCTACCATTGAAGAGCAAATTATAGTGAACGTCAAAATAAATCTGACTTTCACTATAATTATTTTATTTATATTGCCTTGCACATCCGATGACTGCGTCATCTCCGTGCAGATCGGCTAATAGTAAACGCAATTCATTTATTGCGTTTACTATAGTTTATTAATATCGCCTTGCGCATCCGTTCCCTGCGGTCACTGAGTGCATATCGGCTAATAGTGAACAAAAAAATATTTTTGTGTTTGCAGATTTTCAAAAAAGCTGTATGCCGCTCAGAGTTTTTCGACTATCTGATCAAGGAACGATATATCATCACGCTCAAGATCGCCTGCTTCTGTCATTTTTATGATATCCTCACTGCTGTAGACTGAACCCGGATAGAGAACAACCACAGAACGGTCACCATATGTAAGAAAGTTTTTTTCACCGAACTCCGTATACCTTGTTGCACCTATTGAAACAAGGATACGCTCCGGACGACCGGCAAGAACAAGATATCTTCCTATCTGTTCGGCAGGCCCTTCATCCAGCTGATTATTAAGTCTGTCTGTTATCCAGTCTGAAAGTCTGCTGTATATATAACTGTAGTCCTTTATGGCACTGTCCTCTCCGTATGGATATGTCTTTGAATCACGCACAAGAAAGCTTGCTATCCTGTAATCGTTAATGATACCATCCGAATCAAAGGAATCAAGCTTTATTGTATGCTCTGAAAAACCCTTGCTGCCAGCTCCCCAGTTCTTTTTTATGCTTATTTTTTTTGCGCCCTCACGTCTTATCGAACAGTCGTTTGACGCACCGAATTCTACAGGTATGAGCTTTTCTACCCTGTCGCCGTTCCATAAGACATCAAAAACAACAGCACACTCCGGCTCTATCTGAAGCCTGTTCTGATCTACAGGATACAGTATCCTGTGTGCGTCAAAAGGAAACACCGTAAGAAACTCCGGTATTCCTTCGGTCCTTGACGGAATATATGTAGGAAATACCGCCTTCGGTGCTGATTCCTCGGCAACCTTCACATTCACAAAATCCGCAGCCTCTCCTGCCTGCTCAAGATGTCCTGTAAAATTTCCGGCAACTCCGAAAGCCGCCATTTTTTTTAGCTCTGTATTCAAAACTTTTTTACCTCCGATATATAACTTTTCCCTGTTTGATTATATCAGTTTACAAAAACAAAGTCAATGTGTTACCACACACAAAAAGGACCGATCCTTACAGAACCGATCCTTTTTTATAGTGAACGAAAAAATATTTTTTCGTTCACTATAGTTTTAAAGCTTAATCTGAATCCGGCTTTACTTCATCCTGTTCGGAAAAAGCAAGCTTTTCAAACTCACTGACAGGTATAGGTCTTGAGTAGCAGTATCCCTGAACCTTTTTGATACCTGTTTTCTTAAGTATATCTCTCTGCCAGTTATACTCAACACCCTCGACAACAATATCCTTTTCGAGATCGAACAGGAATGATACTGTTCCTGCCACGAACTTTTCGTTCTTAGGTACGTCTATATTGTCTATGAGCGCCTTATCTATCTTGATAACATCGAACGGCATCTTCTGAAGAGCCAGAAGCGATGAATAACCGGAAGCAAAGTCATCCATGAGCAGGTTGAAGCCTCTTGATTTGAGGTCGTTCATGACTGTTTCGAGAAAAGCCTCGGATTCGCCGATAAGTGCACTCTCTGTTATTTCTATTTCGAGAAGCCTTGGCGGAATGTTATATTTTCTCACAAGATCTTCGAGCTTCTGAGTAAAATTAGGGTGAGTTATATGTACGCGGGATACGTTAACGGAAATCGGTATATCATAATACCCTTTTTCTCTCCAGTTACTGATGATCTTGCAGGTTTCTTCCCATACGTACTTGTCGAGATTTACTATAAAGCCGTTTTTCTCAAAGATAGGAATAAACCTTCCGGGTGAAATAACCTCACCTGTATCGGGATCCCTCCAGCGCACAAGCGACTCTGCACCTATTATCTTTCCGGTATCTATGTCATACTTAGGCTGAAGAAGTAAAAAGAATTCCTTGTTATCAAGTGCTTTTTGCTTGTTGCTTTCAACGTACTTGTGTATCTTGTGCTTTTCGTTGAACTTTTCGTCATATATAGCATATACTTCGAAAAGATTTCCCTTGATAGTCTTGAGGGCAACACCTGCATAATCGCACATAACGGTTATATCAGCATCAGCTGAAATATCCTCCACAACACCGAAGTGCGGAACAAGGTTTATCCGGTCATCACACGCCTTTATCGCATCACTCGCTCTCATAACCCTTGTGAACAGATCGTCTCTGTCGTTGTATCCGACAAACACTACAAAAACGTCATTTCCGAGATATCCGTGAACAGCATCTCCATCAAATACAGACTTTAATACAGATGCTATTTTTACAAGTATCTGATCTCCGACATCCCAGTCAAATATGTCATTTACAAAGCTGAAGTTGTCTATATCGACGCGTACTACTGAATATGTTTTTTCAGGTTCCATCATCATATATCTTCTGACTTTTTTCGGAAACGTTGCAGAGTTAAAGAAATCAGTCTTGCTGTCATGCTCCGCCTGATATCTAAGCTCCTCAATAACGTAGTTAAAGTCCTCTGCCAGTTCCCCTATCTCATCACGTGTCTGTATATTGATACGCTCTGTATAATCTCTGTTTACTATTCCCTTAAGACTGTGTTTTATTGAATTTATCTCTCCTACAATCTTTTTTGTCATAAGAAGAATGAAGAACGCCAGCATGATTATACTTATCACAGTAACAACAACTACTATGATAACGTTGAGTCTCGAGGTCTGTATAAGAGACTGAGACGGAACAATATACAAAAGTCTTAAGTCGTCTATTTTTTCTATTTTTGAAAAATGAATGATTTGCTTTTCGCCTGAAGTATTATTTATGACGGTACATTCATTATGTGTATCCAGGAACGAAGCCATATCACTGAAAGCCTTTTCGTTATAGCCAAGTGAATGATAAAGTATAGTATTATCATCTGATACGACCAGCCACTTCGAATCTTTTATAGCTACTGTAAGCTCAAGCATCTTGAGCAGTGTTCTGCTGTCATAGTTCAGCACCAGACAGCTGTCAATGCTTTTTTGGGACAAGCTGAACGGATATACATAAGTAAGCAACGGCTGACTCTGATCATATACTATGCTTGTTACTGCAAAATACGGATCTCCCTTTGATATCTTTTCCGTGTCATACCAGTAAGCTGTACTGTCCAAAGCACCTGAGCCATTTTTTCCGATCGTTATGTTCTGATCTATAAGCATCAGGCTGACATCCGATATAATGCTGTTTTCGATTTTTATTTTGTCAAGTATCTGAACAACCTTATCGTTATCAGAATCCTTCAGGGCAGCGGTTATTTCCGCGGCTTTTTTCGGAAGAACAGAAGCGTTTATCGAGCCTGTTACAGCATCCTCAAGTACATTACACTTTACATCCCCCTGTGCCGTTAACGTTTTTTGCATATTTACGATAACTCCTTTGTTTGTTATCATAACGCTGACAAAGCACAGAATAGATAATACCAAAGCTGCTGGCAAAATACACATAAGAGTAAACTTTACACTGAGCTTTTGTTTTTTTCTGTCAGATCTCTTTTTTTGCGACATTTTGCTTTTCCTCCCCAACCATATCATAAACTATAATAATTTGTTTTTATCATATTATCCACAAAATCATAATTGTCTTAATTAATTATAGCACATATATAAAAAAAACTCAACCATATATTCATACAAACTATGGATTTTGTGTTTTTTTATTCAATTTTTTATTGTTTTATATGCAAAACGACGGTTTTGAGTCATAACAAGTGACAGGTTTATTTGAAGCTTACTATCAGCAGATATGTACTGAACTTTCGTAGTTATCGGATGTACAAGGCAAAAACAATCATTTTTTCTAAAGAATCAAAAAAGGCAGAAGCCTCGGTTTTTTTCGGCTCTGCCCTTAGTGTTTTTATAGTTTTAAGCATTTTTTTGATCCGGTATGTTTTACTCAAAAAACTTTGCATATCTGAAGTCTATCTGCCCTGAAAAAGGATCAAAGTAAAGATCATCTGTTTTTTTATTGCTGACAAGAAAGCTTTTTTTGTAAAACAACGGAATATAATCCCCTGAGTCAATAATATCGCCTTCAACCCTGCTGAATATATCCAGCGCTTCAGCCTCAGAAAGCATAACAGCACTGTCAAGCTCTCCTGTAAAGGACGAGGCATCATCCCCGAATACCGTATCCGCAAAGTTCAGAAGATAATAATAAACAGAATTATCCTCACACGTGATCTCTCTGAACGCCATAAAGTACTCACCTCTGCTTAACCGGGAGTAGTACTCACTGTCGCTTACATAGTCTATACCTATATATATTCCAAGCTCATCCTGCCAGTCCGCTATTATCTTGCTCATAAGACCTGCGTCGGCAGTATTTCTTACCAGAACCTTTGCATCATCAGTACAGGAATAAAGCTCCTCGGCTTCTTTTTCTGTTATCGTTGGCATCTCGCTCTGATAAAGTTCGTTTTCAGAATCCGGTACAGAGTTCCTGAAGCTTTTTCCGCCAAGCTTCAGCCCTCCGGGAACTATCCCATAAGCTGAACGAAAACCGTCTGTGTCCATATTATCAAGGGATTCACGGTCGATAGCAAGCAGCAGAGCTTTTTTTATATCCTTGTCTATATCAAGCTCCCTGTTGAACGTTATACCTACCGATGCTACCTCATATCCTCTGGTACTGCTTGTTCCCATAAAAGTTTTTTTCTGCTCAGTCTCTGATATATAACAATCAGTCAACGAGCTGTTGAAGTTATCAGCCGGGGCATCTTTATCCCTGTCTATAATAAACGTGAGCATATACGGAAAAACCCTGTCATACTGTGAGTTATCATAGTTACGCTTCATATATATAAGATTGTCAGTTCCATAGTCATCATATGACCACTGAGTCATATAAAAAGCGCCGTTTGATATAACTGACTCTTCATCAAGTCCGTACCGCGCTTTAGTCCCTTCAAAAAACTGCTTGTTACAGGGCATTGCAGGCGGAGTAGTCAGAAGATAGAGAAACTCGGAGTTACTTCTGTCAAGATGAAAGACAAGCTCTGTGTTGTTGACTGCATAGACGCCAAGCTCTGAATAATCCATATTTCCATCGATTATTGTCCTTGCGTTATGGATAAAAGAAAACTTTTCCCTGTAAGGAGACCGCGTCTGCGGATCAAAGATTCTTTTGAAGGCATAGACAAAGTCATGCGCAGTAACCACACTTTCCGTTCCGTCTGCACTGTACCAGTAACAGTCATCACGTAGAGTAAAGCTGTATCTGAGACCGTCTTCAGAAACAGTGAAGCTCTCTGCCACGCCGCATGTAAGCTCTCCCTCCGCATCAAAGGTCATAAGTCCTAAGAACATATTTTTTATGACCATAAGCGAAGAACGGTCTGTTGCAAGCTGGGGATCAAGATTCTGCGGATTTCCATGGAGAGTGTAGGTAAAGGTATATCCTGAACCGTCATCCTCCTCTTTGCTGCACCCTGCTGCAGAAACCATATTAGCAAAAAGTATGAGAGAAAGTGAAAAAATCTTTATTTTTTTTAAAAAAGCACGTTTCGTCACATTATATCCTTTCGTGTAATGATATCAAAGACTGTATCCGACAGCTTTTCCTTCCTCAAGACTTCTGGCACAGTCAAGTATACGCTGATTGAGACTTCCTCTGAAAGGAACGTCAAGACTTCTTTGTTCTGAAACATATCTGCCGTCAATAAGTATGTCTGTACAGCCAAGCAGCTCTGAAAAACCGTTTTTTTCATCGGCGTGTTCTATCAGATATTCAAAAGTATATCCGGTATATGTCACTATATCAAGGCCGAGAAGCTTTGCTTCCTTTGCGATCTCAGCAAGAGGCAGAGGCTGGCAGAACGGCTCACCTCCGCTGAAGGTCACTCCGTCAAGAAGCGGATTTTCTTTTATTTTTCTTATCAGCTCAGCTGTTTCCTCATACCTTCCGCCGTCAAAATCATGCGTTCCGGGATTGTGACAGCCCTCACAATGATGAGGACAGCCCTGCGTAAAAATCGTAAATCTTATTCCGGGACCGTCAACTATAGAATCGTTTGCAGTTCCGGCTATTTTTATTTTCATAGCTTTTTAACCTACATCATGCTTTACTCTGTCGTTTACTTCAGCCTGCTTTGCGTTATTGAACCTGTCAACCGTACCTACAAGATACCCGGTTATACGTCTTATACGGTCAAAACCTCTCATGTGTTCATCCTCACGTCTTCCGCACTTCGGACATATATCGCCTATTATTCCGGTATATCCGCAAACAGGATCTCTGTCTACAGGATGGTTTATGGAACCGTATCCTATACCTGATTCCTTCATGCATCTTACTACCTTTTCAAACGCAGAAAGATTCTGGAGCGGATCTCCGTCAAGCTCAACATAGCTTATGTGACCTGCGTTTGTAAGTCCGTGATAAGGAGCTTCTATTTTTATTTTTTCAAAAGAGCTTATCTTGTAGTACACAGGAACATGGAACGAGTTAGTATAGTATTCTCTGTCTGTAACGCCTTTTATGATTCCGTATTTTTTGGCGTCCATTTTTACAAATCTTCCTGACAAGCCCTCAGCAGGTGTTGCAAGAAGTGAGAAGTTAAGTCCTGTACGTTTGCACTCCTCATCTATTCTGTTTCTCATTCGTGTCACTATCTCAAGGCCGAGTTTTCTTGACTCCTCGTCCTCGCCATGATGCTTTCCGGTAAGTGCTACGAGAGTTTCGGCAAGTCCTATGAAGCCTACTGACATAGTTCCGTGCTTGAGAACTTCGCCTACAGTATCATTTTCTCCAAGCTTATCAGAATCTATCCATACACCCTGTCCCATGAGGAAAGGATAGTTCTTTACTGTTTTCTGCGACTGTATAGTAAATCTCGCCATAAGCTGATCGATAGCAAGATCCATGTATTCATCAAGCGAATCAAAAAACGCACCTATGTTTCTGTCTGCTTCTATCGCAAGTCTCGGAAGGTTTATTGAGGTAAAGCTAAGGTTTCCTCTTCCTGTAACTATTTCTCTTGACTTATCGTATTCATTTCCTATAACTCGTGTACGGCAGCCCATATAGGCAACCTCTGTGTTATAATCTCCCTCACGATAGTAAGGCAGGTTGAAGGGAGCGTCTATAAAAGAAAAATTAGGGAACAGTCTCTTTGCAGATACTCTGCATGCAAGCCTGAACAAGTCATAGTTAGGGTCTGTCGGGTTATAGTTTATTCCGTCCTTTATCTTGAAAATATGGATAGGGAAAATAGGAGTCTCACCGTTTCCAAGACCGGCTTCGTTAGCAAGAAGGATATTCTCTATGACCATTCTTCCCTCAGGAGTTGTGTCTGTTCCGTAGTTTATGGAGCTGAACGGAGTCTGTGCGCCTGCACGGCTGTTCATAGTGTTAAGGTTATGGATAAGAGCCTCCATTGCCTGATATGTAGCTCTGTTTGTCTCTCTGAAGGATGCCTTTGCTGTAAAGCTCTGTATCTTCTCTACTGTTTCGCTGTCGGTATACTTCATAAGCTTTTCCGCTTCGTATCCGGCATATCCGTTGTTGTTTGCAAGAACAGGTACAAGTCCTGTTTCATTTTTGATTTCCTCTGCTATCTGAGATGCTACCTTCTGTGCATCATCTGTTATACCATAAAGCTCAAGACATCTTGCTATGTTCTGTACATATCTGCTGATGTATGTTTTCTTTACACCGCCAGACATAGCATAGTCAAAGTTCGGAACACTCTGTCCGCCGTGCTGGTCGTTCTGGTTTGACTGAATAGCTATGCATGCAAGCGCGGAGTAGCTTGCAATATCGTTTGGTTCTCTTAAAAAACCATGACCTGTCGAAAAACCGTTCTTAAAAAGCTTTATAAGATCTATCTGACAGCATGTGGTAGTCAGTGTAAGAAAATCAAGATCATGGATATGGATATATCCGTCTGCATGAGCCTTGGCATGCTTTCTGTCAAGAACATACATCTCATAAAATTCCTTTGCACTTACAGAACCGTACTTGAGCATGGTACCCATAGCAGTGTCACCGTCAATGTTTGCGTTTTCACGCTTTATATCACTGTCCTTGGCTGACTTGAAGGTAAGATCCTTGAAAACCTTCATGAGGTTTGTCTTCATCTCTCTCGAACGTGTTCTTTCATAACGATAAAGTATATACGCCTTTGCAGTCTGGGCATGACCCTCCTCGATGAGAACCTTTTCTACTATATCCTGGATCTGTTCAACAGTGGGGATCTTTCCGGCATATTTTTTTTCGGCAGTCTCACACGCCTTGCAGGCTATATCCATAGCTTCTTCATAGTTATGTCCGCCTATGGACTGCGCCGCTCTGAAAACGGCGTTTGCTATTTTTTCGGCATTGAACGGAACAGTTCTTCCGTCCCTTTTGATAATCTGTGTTATCATTCTGCAGCACACTCCCTTTTTTTAAAAACAATACCAAACACATTTTTTTGCGTCTGGTATCAGTAGTAACGAGTTGCTGTTTCTTTTAACGTCTCCTAACAGCAGCTCTCAGATATATTATGTCTTACATTAATCGGGGCTTATCCGATGACCTGACAGCGTTCTGTATGCGCTATCAGAACATTTTGTCAACAGCCTTCTGAGCTGTTTTTATATCTCCGCCGACAATAAGGTACACATAATTGCCGTTGACGATTATTTCACTCTTGCAAAGCTTATCGTACTCTGCAGGTGCATAGCTCTGAAGTGTATCCTTACGGCTCTGCACTCTTGCCTCAAGAGCTTTTTTTATCTTTTCTATATTATCCTCAGATGACGCTTTTATAAATACTATCTCATCTGCAAAAGCCATGTTTCCTGCCGCTTCCGCCGCAAAATCCTCATACAGGCTCTCTTCAATGTCGTATGTATACTTGATATCAGAACCCTCTACACTTACGAGCTCTTCAAAAGCCGCTCCGCTGTTCTTGGCCGCACCGAGAAGCTCTGCTGCAGCCTTGTCCGAACCGCCTTTACCGCATGAACAAAGAAGTGTCCCTGCAAGAGCCGCTGCCAGTACTGCTGATAATATTTTTTTCATTTTTAGTCATCCTCCATTTTTTTCATCAAGCTGCTGTTATTTTTTAATGACCTGAAACATCAGTTTACCGTATGAGTAAGTATAACTTCTCCGAATACATCATACAGATCCTTTGTCATATGGACTCCGTCGGTTGACGAACTTAAGCATCCGTTACCGTCCTTTATCTCAGAATTCAGATCAAGATAATACCACTTGTTTCTGCTTGCCATATCAAGAACGAGACTGTTGTAGGCATTAATATCAGAGTTGAGATATTTTCCTGCCGCAACATCAGCTCTTGTCTCTCTCTCTGCCGTAACCGGCGGAATTGATATAACGTAGATATTTGCTGACGGCATACGGGAAGCCAGTTTGTTTATAAACTCCTCATACTGTGAGATCATCGTTTCTGCCTTCATCCACATAACACCGTTTGTTCCCATCATTATGTAGATGTTTTCCGGTGCTATAGCACATACGCTATCTATCGAAATATACTCTTCTATGTGTGAAATACTCATTCCGTTGCGCGCAAAAACCCTGCTGTCGCTGACAAGACCGTATCCACTCATACCCTTAATATGCGAATCCCCTATAAAAGCACACTTATCATAATAACCGCTGTCCTTTGCTGCCGCCTCCGGTACCGGAGAAGCATAATCATACATATCAGCCACCGGTGGTTCTGTAACAGCAGCCGCAGAGGTCACCGGTTCAGTAACCGTGGTCGTAACCTCTTCAGTTGTAGTCACTTCTTCTGTAACTGTTGTGGTGATCGTAGTTTCTGTTGTTGTAACTACCGTGGTCTCTGCAGCAGCAGTACTCGTAACAGCCTCTGTAAGCAAAGCAGCCTCTGTAACCGGAACTGCAGTAACCGTTGTTACTTCAGGAAGCGTCGTCTGCTCGGGCTGCGAAACAAGCGCCTCTGCTGATGACGTTTTCTTATATTCTTCGATTTCATTATGAACAACACAAGACATATAGCTTCCGGCAAAAACAACAGACAAAACAGCAGCAGTAATCTTCATACTGATATTATTAGTATCCGTGATTATTTCCGCCTTTCGATTTATTTTGCTGTGTGCGTAAGTATATATTCCATGAACTTTTTGTATGTATCAAGGTTAAAGTGCATTCCGTCACTTGTTACATCATTCGGAAGCTTTCCTGTTTCATCCTTGAGTGCAGAGTTCACATCAACGTAATATACGCCTTCCTTGTCCGCAAGCTCAATAAGTCTCTGGTTAAAGGAATCTATCTCCGAATTAAGAACCTTTCCGTTCTCTATCGTGTCTATGTTTTCTTTCATAGTTCCGACAGGAGTTATGGAAATAATATATATGTCTGAATCTGGAAGCTGTGTTCTGAGAGATTTTATGAAGTCCGAATAAGCGATTATCATATTGTCATTGTTGTACCATGCAACACCGTTGCTTCCGAGAAGAATATATATGTTCTTCGGTTTTATTTCGTTAAGTGCGTCAACAACCATAACAGGCTGTTCAAACCTTGGGTTTGTTACCTTTTCAGTTGTTATGTTGTCTATGCGGAGTCCTACAGAAGCCAGTACGTTCTGAGATGATACAAGCTTATAGCCTGACAGTCCTGTTGTTATCGAGTCGCCTATGAACACACAGTCCTCAAGGTAGCTATCAGGTTTTCTGTCGGACTCTGGGAGAGGATTACCGGATGTCCCATCAGCTGACGGTTCGGGAACCTCCTCAAACTGCGTTACTGTATTGCCTTCTGCATCTGTAACAGTATATCCTTCAGCATCTGTAACTATCACGTTCTGATAATCAGATGTTTCATTTACTGCTTTTTTTGAAGTTATATCAAATCTGAACGCAAATATCACGAAGCTTATAGCTATACAAACTATATAAAACATCAGAACTATAGAAAGCCTGAATGAGTAGTATCGTCTTTTTTTTCTTTTCGTTGTCGTTCTCTGTGGTGGTCTTGTTCCACTCCCGGGCATAAACCATCTTCCTTTCATAAATTTTTTTAAGTCATTCTCAAAAAATCGTGCTAATATAAATTATACTATAATCGCATATATTTTTCAACAGCAATATTAAAAAATTTTTATGGCGGACATAAAATATTTTTATAGTGAACGTCAAAATAAATTTGTCGTTTACTATAGTTTTTTGAAGGTTATAAAAATCAAAAACGGATGAATACCCTAAGAGCATCATCCGTTTAAAATACTATGAACGTCAGAAAAATATTTTTCGTTTTATATTTCTTCTGTCTCTGCCGCCTTCAGCATTATCGCACATTCGAGTCTTTTTTTCTGCATCTGGCAAGAGAGCTTATACGCACTGCTTATATCGCCGCAAAAATGATAATTGTTTGCATTACATCCGCCGCTGCAGTAAAACTTTGCCCAGCATCTGCGGCATTCAGACTTGTTGTAGACATTTGCCATGGAAAACTTTTTCTTTATATCCGTATCGAAGCTTCCCTCAAAAATATTTCCCATTCTGAAGGCTTCATCACCGACAAACTGATGGCACGGATAGATATCACCCTCAGGAGTAACAGCAATATATTCGTTTCCGCAGCCACAGCCCTTCATACGCTTTATCGCACAGGGTCCCTGATCAAGGTTTATCATAAAGTGGAAAAAATTAAGAAAATGCCCGTCTTTCCGTGATTCAAGTATCCTCAGAGCAAGCTTGTCGTACTCCTTGAAAACAGCAGGAAGCGCACACTCTGTTATCGCATACGGCTCTGACGGCTTTGCCACCACAGGTTCAACAGAAATATTATCAAAGCCAGCCTCGAAAATACTGTATACATCATCAGAAAAATCAAGGTTATATCCGGTAAACGTACCTCTTATATAATAATCCTTGTTTCCTCTTTTTTCTATGAGGTTTTTGAACTTAGGCATTATGATATCATAGCTTCCCTTGTCATCAGAACGTCTGCGCACTCTGTCGTTTACTTCTTTTCTGCCGTCAAGGGACAGAACCACGTTTGACATTTCGTTGTTTATGAACTCTGTCATATCATCATCAAGAAGCATGCCGTTAGTAGTCAGCGTAAAGCTTATCTTCTTGTTATGCTTTTTTTCCTGTATACGTGCATATGCCACTATCTCTTTTATAGCTTCTTTGTTCATAAGCGGTTCACCGCCAAAAAAATCTATCTCAAGTGACTCCCTGTCACCTGACATATCTATAAGAAAATCAACTGCTTTTTTTCCTGTTTCAGAAGTCATAAGCATTCTTCTGCTTCCGAAATCCCCGGACGAAGCAAAGCAGTAATCACATCTGAGATTGCAGTCATGTGAAACATGAAGACAGAGGGACTTTATCGGAGAGTCAACAGACACATCTTCAATATCCTCAAAAAAATCATCACTAAAAAGAATCTTTTCGTTATAAAGCTCTACTACCTCGTCATAACAGGTAAGTATATCCTCTTTTCTGTGGAACTTTGAAAGCTTTTCGATAACGTTTTCCGGACATTTTTCCGCAAACGGCGGCTCGATATTATCAAGTATATCGTATGTAAGATCATCAACTACATGCACCCCTCCGCTGTTGACATCGAGCACTATATTGTAGCCTGCAAGCTTGTATTTGTGTATCATAAAAAGTCATTCCCTTCATAAAACAAAGAAAAATAATCATCAGACAAAAAACAGAATACAAAAAGGGGACAATGGAGTATTGTCCCTTTTCAAACAAAAATATTATTTTTTGTTTTCACATTTCTGGTTAGCTACAGTACACGAGGTTTTGCACGCTGACTGACAGGACGCCTGACATTTTCCGCATCCGCCCCTCTTTACGGATTGCTTTAATTCGGCTTTGTTCAGTGTTCTGATGTGCTTCACAGTATAACACCCTCTCCAGATAATATATAGTGAACGTCAAAATAAATCTGACCTTCACGATAATTATTTTATTTATATTGCCTTGCACATCCGTTTCCTGCGGTAACTCCGTGCGTATCGGCTGATAGTGAACGAAAAATATTTTTTTCGTTCACTATAATAACTTAAATAGTATTATATCATATTAATTTTTGTTTTTCAAGGGTTTTTCGCCGATAACCTGCCGCCCTGAGCACATAACGTCATTTCGGCAGTTAACGTCCCGACGGTTTTATTATATATAGTACAGTTTAACAAATATTATATTTTTAACCCGGCAACACACTGTCTGCAGTATTTCCGATATATGTATACGGGACACAGGCGGAGCCGGAATTGATAAAAAATCAAGCCTGCGGATGTGATGCCGCAGGCTTTTGAGTATAAAAATATATGTAACACTATCTCATAGTGCCGGAAATCCATAAGAGCTTTTTATTCTGAAAACACGCATTCATCCAATGTAACTTCAACTTTTCTTTCATAAAAACCCTTCAACGCTTCATTCACCTGTTCTTCGCTGATTGAAAAATTACATCTTAAAAAGGATAATTTTTTT
>SVNR01000029.1 GCA_015066815.1 Ruminococcus sp. | reverse complement strand
TCACTTCATCTCATAGGAGACAACATACTTGAAGGCAATGCGCTGAAGGCGGCTGATGTGAATGGCGACGGAGAAGTAAATCTTTCCGACCTTGCACATCTCAGGCGTTATGTTTCACAGAAGACAGACGTTTTAGGCCCTGAGGACAACTGAATATAAAATTGACAGCAGGCTGTACTGACGAAAAAAGCTCCTGAGAAAAATCTCGTTTTCTCAGGAGCTTTTGGAGTTTTCGGAATACTTCAGGACGCTATGTTTTCGCCGGCTTTATCAACTAAGTATATGTTCTGTTTGAGATATTCTGTATTTGCATAAAAATCAACTGTGATTATTGACATGCCATCCCATGTTTCATCATAGTTCCATGTTCCGTCAGCAGGTACCCTGAGCTGTTCAGGGGAATATGAGGCGAGCAGGAAGGGAAGTCTGAGACTGAGAATATACATGTCTGTTACGCTCATATCGCATCCGATATATGACGCAGCTTTTTTTATTTTGCTGTTAAAGGTAAGGATGTTGATTTTTTTCATACGGCTCATCAACTGGGTGATGACTGTACGCTGTCGCTGTGTTCTCTCAAAGTCGGCGTTTCCGACGTATCTTATACGACTGTAGGATAGAGCCTGCTTTCCGTTCAGCATAAATGTACCGCCTCCGGGAAGAAAGTCTGCGTCACGTGGATCGCCCATTATTTCGTTTACTTCACTGTAAAGTATGTCGTTGACTGCGGCTGCTTCTTCGTCAGATAGCGTTATCTGAACACCTCCGACAGCGTCAACTATATGTGCTACAGCTGTAAAGTTTACAGTTACGCAGTTGTCTATTCTTATCTTGAAGTTATCCTCTATAGTATCCTTAAGAAGCTCAGCGCCTCCGTATACATAAGCAGCGTTGATCTTATCGTTGTCATATCCGTCTATCTGTGTATATATATCTCTCATAAACGATGTCATCTGAAGCTTGTGATTTTTTTTGTTTATAGATAAGAGGATTATTGAGTCAGATAGCCCCTTTGTTACATTGTCACGTGAGTCCTCACCTATTATCAGAATGTTTTTTACATCTGATGAGTAGAGCATGGTAGCAGGGTCGTTTATATAATTTCCGGTGTGCTCTATAGGCGATATTTTTGTTATGTAGCTGAGTGCCATGGCTGAGTATACAAAAAATAAAGCTATAGCTATAAGAGCTATTGTTTTAAGAAATTTTCCGAAGGGATTTTTTCTGACCTGCTTCTTCGGTGCTTCAGAAGCTGTGTTTTTTTGTGGTACGGTTTTCTGCTGCTGAGGCCTGCGTTTATGTGTGGTTTGTCCTGAAGCTGACGGCCTGGCGGCTTGTCCCGGGTTTCCTGAAGACTGCTTGCGGTTTGTTTGCTGAGCAGCCGCCTGTCGGTTTGCGGCTGTTTGCTGTGAACGCTGTTTGCTGCTCATAAGTTCGGATTTTTTATAAACTCTCGTTTGTTCATAATCGGAGACTGTTTGTTTCGGGATCTTGAACTTTAAGGTATCCATATCCTCGTTTATTCGTTTTTCCGGCATTTTTTACGCTCCTTTCATATGTATATATTATTATACAATGTTGTAGAGAGTTTATCAAGTAAAAAATAAAAAACAACGCCGCATTTTCACATAAAATGAATGTAAAAATGCGGCTTTTTTCCTGTAATATCAATAATAATCCTTGTAGTTTACTATTTCGTCAAGCAGTGCAGGAACTTTTTCGTTCATAAGCTCATCAGGGAACTGACATGTTCCGACAACACGATGTCCGCCGCCGCCGTACTTGAGCATGAGGCTTCCTACGTTTACGTCTGAAGTTCTGTTGAGGATACTGTGACCTACTGCACATGAGCAGCCGGCACCGCCTCTTCCGCTGACTATCCATACAGATATGTTCTGCTCAGGATAAAGACTGTATATCAGGAAGCGGTTTCCTGTATATATCGGGTTTACCCCGCGCAGATCAGTTATGATAACATCTTTTTTTATAACAGTGTGTTCATGTACCATCTGCTTGAAGAGCTCTGTCTGCTCATTGTACACCTCTATGCGTTCGATTATGTCCGGCATAGAGAGGATCTCATCGGTAGACATGGTTCTGCACGCCTCAAGAAGCTTCTCCATGAGCTGATAGTTGCTTATCGTGAAGTTTCTGAAACGTCCGAGTCCCGTGCGCGGATCCATAAGATAGCCCACGAGAATCCAGCCTGACGGATTGAGGATCTCGTCAATGGTAAGATTTCCTGAGTCAACCTTATCGACCGCGATCATCATATCGTCAAAGTGTGAAAACTTTTCTTTTCCACCGTAATAATCATATATGATACGTGCGCAGGATGGCGTTATCCTGCTCTCACCCTTGTACTTCCCTTCAAGCTTGTTCCTTTCAAATTCGCTCGAATGATGATCAAACCATAGTCCGCACCCCTCAACAAAAGGAACGTTTGCAAGAACATCATCCTCAGTTACTTCAAAAAGTCCGTCCTGCAGATCCTTAGGATGAACAAACTTCCATGAATCTATGATACCTGCCTCAAGCAGCAGAGCGCCGCATGCAAGTCCGTCAAAGTCTGATCTTGTTACAAGTCTCATAAAAAAACCCCCTTAATAATTCAATAGTAAACGATAAATAATTTTTTTTCGTTTACTATCAGCCGATATACACTTAGCTTTTGTAGTCAGCAAATGTGCAAGGCAATATAAATATCATATATTGATTATACACTATTTATTTCAAAAAAACAAGATGTTTTGATGTTTTTTGTATAAAAAAGCAGAATCACATTTCATGATTCTGCTTTAAAAAAAATATGGTTATTTTTCCTTTTCGATAATGCTTATGCCGAGTATATCAAGGCTTTCCTTATCAACTGCAGCCGGACATTCTGACATGAGCTCGCTTGCGTTCTGAACCTTCGGGAATGCTGTAACATCTCTGAGACTGTCGCAGCCGCACATGATCATTGAGAGTCTGTCAAGTCCTATGCCGAGGCCGCCGTGCGGAGGAGCACCGTACTTGTATGCTTCAACAAGGAAGCCGAACTTTGCTTCTATTTCTTCTTCAGTAAGACCGAGCGCTCTGAACATCTTTTGCTGAAGCTCATAGTCTGTTATACGTATAGAGCCTGATGACAGCTCAACGCCGTTAAGAACAAGGTCATATGCTTTTGCAAAGACTTTTTCAGGAGCACTGTCAAGATACTGCAGACAGTCATCCATAGGCATTGTGAACGGATGATGCATAGCTACCCATGTATCGTTTTCTTCATCGTATTCGAAGAACGGGAACTCTGTAATCCAGAGGAAGTTGAAGCCTTCCGGGATAATGTCAAGCTTCTTTGCGACATTCAGTCTGAGAGCACCGAGAACAGGGAGGGTTACCTTGTTCTTGTCTGCAACTATGAGTGCAACGTCGCCCTTTTCGCATCCGAGAGCGTTAAGGATAGCTTTCATTTCGTCAGGAGTCATGAACTTGCCGAATGAGCAGGTAGGTTCATCATCGTTCCATCTGATATATGCAAGTCCCTTGGCGCCTATACCCTTGGCGGTTTCTGTAAGCTTGTCTATTTCTTTTCTTGTGAGAACTGATACAGCGTTCTTTGCAACGATACCGCGTACACTTCCGCCGTTTTCTATTGCTGAGGTAAATACTCCGAAACCGCAGGAGCTTACTATATCAGAAATATCGGTTATTTCCATGCCGAATCTTGTATCAGGCTTGTCAGAACCGTATCTGTTCATAGCCTCTGTGTATGTAAGACGCGGAAGAGGAACAGGGATATCAATATCAAGAACATCCTTGAAAAGATAGTTTATAAAGCCCTCTGTTGACTGTAAAATATCCTCAACATCAACGAAGGACATCTCAATATCTATCTGTGTAAACTCAGGCTGTCTGTCAGCTCTTAAGTCCTCGTCTCTGAAGCATCTTGCAAGCTGTATGTACTTGTCCATGCCTGCTATCATAAGAAGCTGCTTGTATATCTGAGGAGACTGCGGAAGAGCGTAGAACTTTCCGTTATGAACTCTTGAAGGAATGAGATAGTCTCTTGCGCCTTCAGGAGTTGATTTCATCATCATAGGTGTTTCTATTTCGATGAAGCCGTTTTTATAATAATATTCTCTTGCAGCCTTTGCGATGTTGTGGCGCATTATTATGTTCTGCTGCAGCGGCTGACGGCGGAGATCAAGAAATCTGTACTTGAGTCTTAACTCTTCGTTTACTCTTGTCTCGTTCTGTATCTCAAAAGGAGGAGTCTGAGCCTTTGCAAGAATACGCAGGTCTGTTACTGTTATTTCGATGTTGCCTGTTTTAAGGTCAGGGTTCTTGCTTGATCTTTCATCAACAGTACCCTTTGCCATAAGAACAAACTCAGCTCTGCATGACGCAGCCTTTTCAAAAATATCCCTTGCGGTATTGTCGTTAAAAGCAAGCTGTACTATACCGGTTCTGTCTCTGAGATCTATAAAAATAAGGTTTCCGAGATCACGTACCTTCTGTACATATCCTCCTACAACTACTTCGCTGCCTATTCCGTCAACCTCACCGCAGTAGTGGGTTCTTTTAAGACCGTTCATATTATCTGCCATCTGATATTTTTCCTTTCCGATTTTTATAGTGAAAATCAAAAATAAATCTGACTTTCACTATAAATAATTTTATAAGAACCACTGAGTCTGTCAGTGGTTCTTTTTAAGAGAACCCGAAGGGTCTCCTGTTTTATTTTGTCAGGCTCTCTTCGAGAATACTGTCGGTGTCTATGCGTTCGAAGTAGCAAGCCATGAACTGTGTGTTGAACTGCTCAACAAACGAATCGTCAAGTGAGATCTCGTTTTCTTCTCCGCTTTGCATGTTTTTAAGCTTTGCCTTTTGTGCTTCGAGCTCATTGTCACCGAGTACAAGAACAAAGGAAGCGCCTGTTTTGTTTGCGTACTTCATCTGTGCCTTGAGGCTTCTGTTCATAAGATCATATTCGACCATATAGCCCTCGTCTCTTAAAAGACCCGCAAGTCCGACTGCCTTACCGAGTGCGCTGCTACCCATAGGAACTATGTAGAGATCGCATTTTCTCAGCTCCATGAACATGCAGTTCTGTTTTTCCATAGTCATGATAAGTCTCTCTATACCTGCAGCAAATCCAAGTGCAGGAGTGCTCGCGCCTCCGAGCTGTTCTACAAGACCATCGTAGCGGCCGCCGGCACATACTGTACCCTGAGCTCCGATATCAGTGGTTATGAATTCAAAAACAGTTTTGGTATAATAATCAAGACCACGTACTATCTTGGGGTTTACCTTGTAGCTTATGTTCATATCATCGAGCATACTGCGGAGCTGTGAGAAGTGATCATGACATTCTTCGCAGAGATAGTCGGATATAAGCGGAGCGTCCTTGGCTATTTCTGAGCATACCGGGCTCTTGCAGTCAAGAATACGCATAGGGTTTTTTTCGAGTCTGCCAAGACATGTTCCGCAGAGCTCTGAGGTCTTTGAGGCAAAGTATGCCTTGAGAGCCTTGTGATACTGTGCACGGCATGACGGGCAGCCGATAGAGTTTATGTTGAGCTCTATGTTTTTGAGACCGAGCGCTTTGAGAAAGCTGTTGGCCATGGAGATCATTTCGGCATCTGCGGCAGGAGATGCGCTTCCGAGCATTTCGGCGCCGAACTGGTGGAACTCTCTGAGTCTTCCTGCCTGTGGCTTCTCGTGTCGGAAGCATGAGGTTATATAAAAAACTTTTTGAGGAAGAGCGTCGTTGAGCATTCCGTTCTGCATAACAGCGCGGATCGTTCCTGCAGTTCCCTCAGGTCTGAGTGTGAACTTGCTTTCTTTAGCTATAACGGAATACATTTCTTTTTGTACTACGTCTGTTGTTTCTCCGACAGAGCGCATAAAAAGATCTGTGCTTTCGAAGGTAGGAAAACGGATCTCTTTAAAACCGAATGTTTCCGCAATGTCCTGTGCAACATGTTCAACAGTATGCCATTTGTGGATCTCGGAAGGTGTTACGTCGGCTGTGCCAAGAGGTCTCTGAACTGATAAAGCCATTTTTGTGAAAAACTCCTTTAAAATTTGGTGATGTTGTTGAGCGGATTAAAGCTCCGGTGTTCCGTATGCACGCCAGTCAAGGTCGCCTCTTTCGAGTGCGAGTATGAGTGCTTCGGCAGTTGCAATGTTTGTGGCAACTGGAACGTTATGAACGTCACAGAGTCTTAAAAGCTCGATGTCGTTTGGTTCGTTTGCCTTAGGTGTGATAGGATCCCTGAAGAAAAGGAGAATGTCTATTTCTCCGCAGGATATTCTTGATGAGATCTGCTGATCGCCGCCCTGGGAACCGCTGAGGTATCTTTTTATGTTAAGACCTGTTGATTCACTGACAAGCTTACCTGTTGTGCCTGTTGCACAAAGGTTGTTTCTTGAGAGAATGCCGCAGTAAGCAATACAGAACTGAACCATAAGTTCCTTTTTTGAATCGTGTGCAATTAAAGCTATAGTCATTTTTAAACCAAATCCTTTCTGTTATTTTTATCAAATACCTATATACTATATTGTACCATAAATAAGGATTTTGTCAAAGTTATTTTTTATACAAATCAAAAAATTGTTATTATATACGATTTATTTATTTTGATTTGTAAATCTTAAACAATAAACGCGTGAAAAATAGTGAAAATATCAGCTTATTGTATTGCTATAGTGTTTGTTGTAACAATCTATTATTTTACGGACAAGATATTTTGCATTTTTTCCATCCTCGATAATGGCTGAAAATGCTATGACCGGATCATCGGCAGGTGCAAAGCCTATAACAGTAGTACTTGTGCGGTTGCTTGAAGTTGTCTGAGGTGTACCTGTTTTTATAGCAACGTCGTATCCGAGATGGTTGAGTGAAAACTCTCCGTCAGGAGTGTTGTGTGATGCGCCTATCATACCGTTGATTATTGTGGGATACAGATAGTCGTAGTTCACAGGCAGTGTCTCAGCGACAACAGGAGAAACATCGTCAGTTTTGTTCCCTTTGTAGTCGTAGATACTGTCTACAAGGTGAGGCTGATATCTTACGCCTCTGTTTGCGATAGTTGAGGCTGCAACAGCCATCTGAAGCGGAGTGATCCTTGTTTCCTCCTGACCTATAGCTGCCTGGAGAAGTCCGCCCGAATACCATTCGACTCCGAGCATATCACTGGTTTCAGGACAGGCTATATATCCTTCCGAATCTCCGCTTTCAAGTCCGAGTGTTGTTCCGAGGCCGTACAGATTAGCGTATTTTACAATCTTGTCAATTCCAAGAAGTCGTGACAGCTCATAAAAGTACACGTTGCAGGATACCTCGATAGCTTCGGAAGCTGCTATATTGCGGTGATAGCCTGTACATTCCACAACATGCTCATGGAAGTAGTAGTATTTTTCGCAGAAAAAACTGGAGTCGGGAGTTACCAGACCCTCGTTGAGTCCTGCTGTTGCAGTTATGGTCTTGAAGGCGGAACCCGGACGGTAAAGACCGTCTGTTGCACGGTTTATAAGGGGAGTTCCTTCTCTTGAAAGAACCTCCGAATAGTTTTCTATATAGTCGTCAAGTGTGTATGTGGGCGCAGTTGCAAGGGCAAGAACGTCGTTATCCTTTGCATCAAGTACAACAATAGCTCCTGATGTTATATTCCTGAGCTCTTCGCCCTCCTCAAGACCCTCTTCTTCAGCTTCTCTTTTTGCCTCAACGTTAAGATAGCTGATGAAGTTTTCGAGAAGTGACTGAATATCACGCTGAAAATTTACATCTACGGTAAGTCTTACAGTGTTTCCGGGTATCGCAGGCTCTGTTACTTCCGAAGAGGTGACGGAGTAGTTGCTGACTGTTATTTCACGTATGCCGTTTTTTCCGCGGAGAACAGATTCCATTCCTTTTTCTATGCCGCTTTTTCCGACATAGTCGTTAAGAAAATACCCGCGGTTTTTGAGTTCCTCGTATTCTTCAGCGTATATAGGACCTACTGTTCCTATTTCGTGAGGAATGACGTCAACAACAGGGTTTGTACGTATGGCGTCTTCAAGTATTTCGATTCCGGGAAGATGAAGACTTTTTTCTTTTATTTTTGATACAGTGTCGATATCGATATCTTCGCACAGAGTGAAGAGATTACTCAGAGAAAAATCCCTGAGCTTCATTTCGTAACGGAGTCCTGCAATTATCCTTTTTTCTTCCGGTGAATATTCATCTGATATTTCGTAGTCCACACAGAACTTATCCATACAGTTTTCAGCCGTTGCATATACGTTTACGCCGAGTGATGACTTAAGATACGACAGAACAGATTCGTCGCTGTCAGTATATTCAAAGGGAGCTGTTTTTGAAACAGGAAGGGAATCAAAGTAGTCATAGCCCTCTCCGGTAAGAAAGTTTGATATATCCAGCAGTACACGGTTTGCTTTTTCGTTGTCCTCAGGAAACGATGCCTTCTGGATTATTACGTTGAAGCCCAGCTTGTTTTCTACGATAGGGACTCCGTTTATGTCTTCTATTTCTCCGCGCGTAGCATGTATCGTCTGTTCTTCGGTATATACATAGGGCTTGCTTTCGGTATATACGTTCTTGTTAACAATCTGTATTTTCATAAGTCTGATTCCGGCACCTGCGGCTGTAGTCAGTACGCCGCATATTATGAGTGCCGCTCTCAGTCTGTCGGTAAAAGCATTCATATTTTTTTCTTAATCCTTTATAAGTGCCTGGTTTTCTTCGAGTACGTAACGTTTACGGAGAGTAAGGCGCTTTCTTACTGTTTTTATGACAGGGTATACTGCAAAAAGAGAAATTATTGTGAAAATAAACTCCGGGATTATGAATCTGGTAAGAAGTATCTTGTCGTTGTCATATCCCCATATGAAGTAACTGAAAAAATAATCCAGGAAAAAATGTATGGCAGAGTACCCGAGCGTAAGTACAGAAAAGTTGAGCAGGTTTTGTCTGAGAAAATGTGTGAACAGCAGCGAAATACAGACACATCCTATAAGCAGTATGAATGCTGTCGTTCCTGTAAGTCTTCCTGACGCTATGTCGCTGAGGAGTCCGCAGAGTATTCCGACAACGGCGCTTACAAGAGGATCCTCGCTCATAGAGATACACAGCGCAAGAGGGATCAGTATATTAGGCTTCATATAGCTTCCGGTTGTCATAAAGATAAATACAAGCCATATTATGAGTGTAAATATACTCCATCTTGCTATTGCGAACTTCTTTTTTCTTTTTGAAGAAATCAGTCTAATATCCATCAGCTTCTCCCTTTCCTTCAAAAGAAGTAACCACCATTACGCTTGTGAGATTGTCTATATCGACAAAAGGCTTTACTGAGGCATAACGGGAAAGTCCGCTCGGAGCGTTTCCTGTCTCATTAACTGTTCCTATCGGATAATCGGCAGGGAACAGTCCGCTGCTGCCTGTAGTGATTATTGTGTCGCCGGCTTCAAGCTTGCTGTCTTTTTTTACATAGATTATCTGAGCAAGTCCGTCAGCTGCAAATTTTATGTCGCCTTCAAGTATTCCGCTGTCGCTTTTTCTCATGGCTTTTACGCCGATCGAAAGCTCAGGGGAGAGGATCGTTTTAACAGTGCAGTATTTTTCGGAAATTTCGGTTACCGCACCTACAAGACCTTCAGCTGTTACAACAGGATCGGCAACTGATATTCCGTCGTCGCTGCCCTTGTCTATTATAAATGAACAGAACGGATCGTTCGTCGTGTATGCAAGCACCTTGCACGGTGGTGACAGAACATAATCTGCATGTTCTTCTTTTATTCCGATAAATTTTTTCAGCTCGCTTAGCTCTGCCTTGGTGTTGTCATAGTCGATGAGCTCCGCTCTCAGACGGCTTATCTCTTCTCTGAGCTCAAGGTTTTCGTCGTAGTATTTTTTTGAACTGAAAATATGTGCCGTATTTGTTTTTAAAGTGTCGGATACGGCGTTTGAGACATATCTGAACGGAGCAGCTATTGTGTTTATGAACTTCGAGCCTCCGACAGAGTGTCCGCTCTGCGAAAGGGAATAGAGCATTATTCCGATAAGCAAAGCGATAAGACATAAGATCAGTCTGAACTTGATGCTTCTGAAAAAGTCACGCATTTTTTACTCCGATCAATAGTATTTTGGTCCGTATTCACTCAGTGCGTCTTCGTATTTTGAGTAGTTTTCGATAACCTTTCCTGTACCTTCAACAACGCAGTCTATAGGGTATTCGGCAATATATACAGGCATGCCTGTTTCGTTGTTTATGAGGGTATCGAGTCCCTTGAGAAGAGCGCCTCCTCCGCACAGGGTTATTCCCTGTTCGATTATATCAGCCGAAAGCTCCGGAGGAGTTTTTTCAAGAGTGAGTTTTATTGCTTCTATGATTTTTGCTATTGGTTCAACAAGAGCGTCTCTTATTTCGGTGGAGTTTACAGTTATGTTTTCCGGAAGTCCGTTGAGAAGGTTACGGCCTTTTATTTCCATGGTTTCTACAGCCTCTCCCGGAAAAGCTGAACCTATCTGCAGCTTTATGTCCTCGGCAGTACGGTCACCTATCAGCATGTTGTATTTTCTTCTTATATATGCGATGATCGATTTGTCAAACTCATCTCCTGCTATACGGATAGAGCGAGCGGTTACTATTCCGCCCATTGATATGACAGCAACCTCGCTTGTTCCACCGCCGATATCGACTATCATGTTTCCTATAGGCTCCGTGACAGGAAGTCCTGCTCCTATAGCGGCAGCCATGGGTTCTTCGATGATATAGACCTTCTTTGCGCCTGCAAGCTCCGCTGCGTCCTTTACAGCACGTCTTTCAACAGGAGTAACGCCCGAAGGGATACATATGGTGACTCTTGCTTTTGAAAAAAGAGTTCCCTTGAGGGATTTTTTTATAAACTGGGAAAGCATCGTTGTTGTGATATCAAAGTCTGCGATCACACCGTTTTTAAGAGGTCTTACGGCTATTATTGAGCCGGGTGTCTTGCCGATTATTTCTTTTGCTTCACGGCCTACATAGCTTGCGCTTTCATCACGTGTGTTTACGGCAACTACTGAAGGTTCGCGGATGATGATGCCTTTGCCCTTCATATATATGAGTGTGTTTGCTGTGCCGAGATCTATGCCTATGTCCTTGGTAAACATTTATCATTCTCCTCTTTTTTAAAATATATAGATAAAATTAGTATATGTATTTTTTTGAATATATTATTGAGTTTAATAGTTTGTGTCAGTCGATAAATTTTGAAAAAATAGTGTATATTGCGAAAGCGCACATCAGGCATAGTATCTGTGCGATACTTATGTTGAATGTAAATCCGATGGAGAGTGTAATGATAATAAGATTAAGTGTAAGAGGAGCTTCATGACCGAAACCGAAGGAAGCGGTATGGGAAAGTATTGGGGTGCTTGAATTCTGGCTTATATATGCGCCGAGTATGAGCGCACTTACGATGAGGACTATAAATATAAATCCTTTTCTTGAAAGCTTCATTGTACTTTTGTCCTTTCTGAAAAATTTTGAATGTAAGGTTTCAGAGGTTTTATTTTATTCCGCGGAAATAAAGACCTCTTGTTATTTTGTCGGGTGCGGAGTCCGTGCCGTTTGTATAATCGTTTATTATACGGAGAATATCCTTTTCGTTTTCGTCGGTAAACCACAGCGTTATAAAATCCGTTGCCTTCAGTGCTTCAGGCTTATCGGCAAGATATACAGTGTCACTGTTGAAGATCTCGGTATATCCTTCCGTACAGTGTACACTGAAGCTGCGTCCTGTCCTGTCAGTGACAGAGTGACGGCATTTTCCGCAGCCTGTGGAATTTTTAATCGGACAGTTCACTGTGAGCATGAGCGGAAATTTTCCGTATGCCATAATACCTGTTTTTAAGGGTGCATTTATTTTTTCTGCCTGAGAAAGCTTAAGCTCGAAGGAAAGTGTGATATCTTCAAGACTATAGCCGGAAATAACTTCTGCGGCAGCAGAGTTTGCGATGTTCAGTCCAAAATCCCCGTGAAGCCTGAAGCCGGTGCGTTTTCCGCTTACTGCATAGGCGACGTTTGTGCACATAAGGTGTTCAAAGCCCATGACGCGGAGATTTTTAAGACGCTTTATTATATCCTCTTCGTCAAAAATAAAGCGCGGAGGCTCGATGATTATTCTGTTTCTGATATCTGAAAGCCTGTGGGCATTTTTTTCTGCGTTATCAATAGGGAGAATTATATATTCCGTTTTTTCGAGGCACAGGGGACTCAGAAGCTCATACCGGGGTACTCTTATTCTGAGAGAGGTTCCGATGCTTCTGAACCGGCGGTTCGTAAGCGTTACAGCAAAGTCTGCGTTTACAGTACTGCTCTGTCTGTTTTCTCTGAGGCGGTAAAGCTCGTCTATGGCGTTTCTCCGCATCTTGTTCAGTACTGACGCCGGGACGGATAGTCCGTCGTCTACGATGATATTTGTTTTTCCCTGAAGGTATATGGTATCTCCGAGTTTTGTAAGCTGTTTTTCTACTGAATCCTTTGTCAGCGGTCTGTTAAGTGCTGATTCAGGAATCATATCAGTGATCGTGCATGAAAAACCGTCGCTGTCCTTCGCTGTGAGTATCGTTTCTTTTTCTTTTTTTATGGAAATACTGAGATCCAGAACCGATGCCTTGCGTTCCTTGCGGTAGAGCTGTTTAAGCTGAGGGATTACTGAAGCTGAGGATTCAACGTCCTCCTTGCTGCGCATGCCGAACATGTTTTTGCGTTTTCCGGTAAAGTATCCGTCTGTAAAACCGCTTCGTGAAAAAACGGCTTCAAGCATTTCGGTGTCGGGCGTCTTGCCGTCAAGTATACTTCTGTAAGCTGTTACAGCTGCAGCAACATATTCAGGGCGTTTCATCCGTCCTTCTATTTTTAAGGAGGTAACTCCGGCTTTTTTAATTTTTTCTATGTGCTCTGTAAGAGAAAGATCCTTAAGTGAAAGACAATGCTCACAGGGATTTCCGACAGGAGAAAAGGGAAGCCGGCAGCTCTGGGCGCATAGTCCTCTGTTGGCACTTCTTGAACCTATCATGGCAGACATATAGCATTGTCCCGAAACAGACATGCAGAGAGCACCGTGTATGAATATTTCGGTTTCGATATCTGCGTGTGATATTCCGGAAATAGTTTTTTCGGAAGCCTCTCTGGAGATAACTACTCTTGAAAATCCGAGCTCCTTTGCAAAAAGTGCGCCGGCTTCGGAGTGTATTGTCATTTGTGTAGAGGCATGAAGCGGTATGTCCGGAGCTATGTTTTTTATAATATACGCCGCCCCCGGATCCTGTACTATGAATGCATCCGGAGACAGGGCAGAGTATTTTTTTATTTCGGAGACAAAGTCATCAAGCTGATTGTCTGTGAGTATAGTGTTTACAGCTATATGAAGTCCGGCTCCGTATCTGTGACAAAGCCTTACAGCCTGTTTTATTTCGTCTATATCAAAGTTTGAAGCGTTTTGTCTTGCAGAGAAGCTTTTTCCGCCTATATATACTGCATCTGCGCCGCATCTGAGAGCGGCTGTAAGTGATTCTGTATTTCCTGCCGGTGCGAGCAATTCCATAGTTTTTCTATACCTTTATCTTTTGTATGTCTGATTTTTCTCAAGTTCGTGAAGCTTGCTTCTGAGCATTTCAAGCTCTCTGACTGCACTGTCGCGTTCAAGACGGGATTTTGAGGCTTCATCAGCGTATTCTTTGAGCTGTACCCTGAGATTATCGTTGTCCTCGTTGCATTTATTCATATGGTCAAGTGTTGAAAGAGCTATCATAACAGAAGCGGAGTATACCGATATGTTATGGCGGCTTCCGACTATTTCGGCTATGTTTTTCTCAAGTTTCCTTGCCAGTGCGTATACATATGTCGGCTCTTCTTCAGTGAGGAGGGTGTATTCTTTTCCGCATATCACTACTTTGACTTTGTTCATTTTGGCATATTTCCTTTCTGATAAGTTTTTTTGTGAGGCGTTTCCTTAAAAAACACTCATATAACCATTATAATATATTTTTTTGATATTGCATAGTCTTTTGGACGAATTTTTTTAAAGAAAAGTACATTTTTTTTCGGCTGCCGGAGTATAGAAAATCCGACTGCGTACCGTATTTGATAAGTGCTTCCGTATCAGGCGAAAAATCTCCTCCGAAAACGTGATGTTATCTCAGAAAAAAGCATACCACAACAAAAAAACACAGTACCTTTATCATGAAAAAAGGTACTGTGCATTACGCTGTTATACGCTGATCTTCTTTTTTTGATATGATTTATGTTTTTCCGATAAACAGGTGAAAAAGGAATCGGAAATGTCTGATGAAGTCAGATCTTAGTTTTCAGATGCTGCTGTTCCTGCAAGTAAAGCCTTTATTGCTGCGATGTCGTCTGCATCGATAACGCCGTCAGAAAGAACGTCCTTTACAAGAGTTTTAACTTCTTCATTTTCCATGTTTCTGAGAAGCGGAACTGCGATAGATGTAACGCTTACGATCTGCTCATCGCTGAGGTCTTCTGTTGCGTTTGAAACCTGATCTATTGTAAGGTCGATAAGGTCATCAATCTTGTGGCAGTGGAAAATGTGCTCAGGCTTAGCAGGTGGCTCAGGCTTCTCGCCGTCTTCCGGCTTTTCAGGCTTAGCAGGTGGCTCAGGCTTTTCGCCATCTTCCGGCTTTTCAGGCTTAGCAGGTGGCTCAGGCTTTTCACCATCTTCCGGCTTTTCAGGCTTTACAGGTGGTACCGGCTTTTCACCGTCTTCCGGCTTTTCAGGCTTTACAGGTGGTACCGGCTTTTCACCATCTTCCGGCTTTTCAGGCTTAGCAGGTGGCTCAGGCTTCTCGCCATCTTCCGGCTTTTCAGGAGCTACAGGAGCCTCGGGTTTAACAGGAGCTTCCGGCTTTTCAGGAGCTACAGGAGCTTCAGGTTTAACAGGAGCTTCCGGCTTTTCAGGAGCTACAGGAGCTTCAGGTTTAACAGGAGCTTCCGGCTTTTCAGGAGCTACAGGAGCCTCAGGTTTAACAGGAGCTTCCGGCTTTTCAGGAGCTACAGGAGCCTCAGGTTTAACAGGAGCCTCTGGCTTTTCAGGAGCTGCAGGAGCTTCAGTAACAATTGTTGTTGTATCGTTTTCTGTTACGGATGCAGCTGATACTGCACTTGTAGCTGTTGCAGCGATTGCGAGAGCCGATATGCCGGCTAAGATTTTTGTGATTTTCATAATAGTTTGAGTCCTGGCTTGGTAAAGCAGGACCAACCTCCCTTCAGAATTTTGATTTTTCAGTAAAAATGATATTGTTTTTTAAGTAAAAATAACTTATGCAAAAAAGGATTTTGTTTTTATAGACTTTCAAACTGCAGTTTTGTTTTCTATGTTAATTAGACGCACGGAAATAAGAAAAGGTTCCAGAAAAAAATAAATTTTTTAAAAAAATTTTTCAGGGAACCTTCCGGCCTTCTGAAACGTCTTATTAATTAGAAGTATTGACAATATCAATGTTTGAAGGTAATATTATAATAAATGTAAAAAAATATTTTTTATGTTTAGTATAACAAATGTATTTTTATTGCCCTGCGGCAGGCTGCCTGTGTCAGCATGCTGCATATCGGCTAATAGTAAACGCCATATACTTTATAATAGTAAAGGGGAGGCTTTGATGAATTCAAAAGAGATGTTCTGCGCTCTTGTGACAGAACACAGACAGTCGCTTTTCTTTACCGCAAAGTCAATACTTAAAAATGACGCTGATGCGGAGGACGCTGTATGTAACGCTGTGATGAAGGCTTTTGAAAATTTTAGTCAACTGAAGGAAGCCGGTTTTTTTAAGTCGTGGATCACAAGAATAGTTATAAACGAGGCATATAACATATGCCGTAAAAACAAAAACATACAATCTATGGAAGAAATACTTACGGAACCGTCATATACAGATCATCATGACGAGATGTGGGAGATAGTAAACTCCCTTGACGAAGAATACCGTACAGTCATAATACTTTTTTATTATAACGATATTCCGATAAAAGAGATAGCTGATCATCTGCGGATAGCACCGGGTACAGTGAAGTCACGGCTTAACAGAGGACGGCAGAAGCTCAGAGAACTTATAGAATAATCAGAGAGGTGTGATGATATGCGCTACAGGCTCAAAAAACTGGAGCAGAGCATAAAAAATAAGGAAAAACATATCCCGTCCGGATATGATGACAGGATAAAAGCATTGCTTGACAGTCTTCCGGATGAAGTGCCCGTAAGCAAGGGAACTGAAGCAAAGATAATACAGAGGACAAAGCGTTTTGATATAAAGCCGTTTTTATCTGCGGCAGCAGTGTTTGCACTTGTGTTCTCATGTGTTCTTGTATATCCTAAGTTTTCGCAGACTGCTTCCGATAAAAACCATAATAAAATAATAATAACAAAAACCACAACTACAGTAACGCCTGCTGTAAGCAGTACGGAAGAGGATGAACAGACCACATCATCTCTCAGTACGACAAGCATCAGTAAGAATGAGGTTTTAGAAACATTATCTGATCCGGATGCAAGTGAAGAGCATATACAAGCAGGTGCTGTTCCGGCAGTAACGGAAATACCATCAGCGGTTCCGCATCCGGTTTCTACAGAAAAGCATGATGAAACCAAAAATACTGAGCTTCCTAAGCCGCCTCATGAACAGAAACCGGAAAAAACGGGTCCTGTTCCTCCGGCTGAGGTTCCTCCTGTTTCACCGCCGCAAAAAAATCCGGCAGGTCCGAAGGACCCGGAAGTTCCTAAGCTTCCTGAAGCGCCGAAGGAGCCTGACAGTCCTGAAAAACCTCAACCCGGACAGCCTCCTGAGCATGAACCACCGGAACATGAGCATTCGGAGCATGAACATCCGGTACTTCCGGTTCCGCCTGAGATCGATCCGGAAAAGGAACAGCCTTTGCCGGAAAAAAAGGATGCCAAAGACACTGTTCTTCATCCGGAGAGTGTTGAGTAAACTTAAAAATACAGTAAACGACAGATTTGTTTGTAGTTTACTATCAGCCGATATGCATGGAGCTTTCGTAGTCAGCAAATGTACAAGGCGATTAAGAATAAAAGTAAAAAAACTCCCGGAGTCTGGTTTTCAGATTTCGGGAGTGAGTTTTTTCATGAGAGCTTTTTGATTTTCATAATATCGTCAGCCGAAAATCCGGTTTGAGACAAGATTTTCCGGATGTCGCAGAAGGTATGGGGATATGTCCGGTAGTCTGCAGTTTGAGTGCTTTTACATATAAACATATATATGCAGAGATGAAAATATGTTTATTCGGTACTGTTGAAACAAATTCTCTGATATGGTATAATATTATAGTGAACATAAAAAAAATTACGTTCACTATGACAGATTTATTTGTCGTTTACTATATATTGTTTAGAAAAAACTGCATACAATTAAGATATAAAAAGAAATACTGTACTGCACATCACGATTATGTGCGGTGTATGGATTATGTATCAAAAAAATATTTTTTCTGAGAGGAAGATGTTTATGTTAACTGATATCGAGATAGCTCAGGGAGCAAAAATGAAAAAGATAACAGAGATCGCTGACGGACTTGGCATAGGAACCGATGAACTGGAGCAGTACGGACAGTACAAGGCAAAGCTTTCGGAGTCTGTTTATAAAAAGTTTGCCGACCGTCCGGACGGAAAGCTGATTCTTGTTACTGCTATAAACCCGACACCTGCAGGTGAAGGAAAAACGACGGTCAGCGTCGGACTTGCACAGGCTATGGCAAAGACGGGAAGAAAAGCTATGCTCGCACTCAGAGAGCCTTCCCTCGGACCGGTATTCGGAATAAAGGGCGGAGCGGCAGGCGGCGGATATTCTCAGGTCGTGCCTATGGAGGATATCAACCTTCACTTTACAGGTGATATGCACGCTATTACAGCGGCAAACAACCTTATCTGCGCTATGCTCGATAATCATATGCAGCAGGGAAACGAGCTCAGAATAGACAGCAGAAGGATCATTTTCAAGCGTTGTCTTGATATGAACGACAGAGCGCTGAGAAACACGGTAGTAGGACTTGGCGGAAAGGTAAACGGAGTGCCTCGTGAGGATGGCTTCCAGATCACTGTTGCTTCTGAGGTTATGGCTATACTTTGTCTTGCATCTGATCTTGATGATCTTAAGAGAAGAATAGGAAATATACTGGTAGCCTATAACCTTGACGGAGAACCGGTCTTTGCAAGAGAGCTCGGCGTACAGGGAGCAGCTACGGCTCTTCTCAAGGACGCACTCAAGCCGAATCTTGTACAGACTCTTGAAAACAATCCTGTTTTTATTCATGGAGGTCCATTTGCAAATATAGCTCATGGCTGTAACTCTGTACGTGCAACAAAGCTTGCTCTTAAGCTCGGCGATTATTGTATAACAGAAGCCGGTTTCGGTTCAGATCTTGGAGCAGAAAAGTTTTTTGATATAAAATGCCGTTTTGCAGGGCTCAGACCTTCATGCGTGGTTCTCGTTGCAACAATAAGAGCTCTGAAGTATAACGGCGGGATTCCTAAGGACGTTCTTACTGAAGAAAATGTTGATGCTCTCAGAAAAGGCAGCGTAAACCTTATAACTCATATAGAAAACATGAAAAAATTCGGTTTGCCGGTAGTGGTTGCCATAAACAGATTCCACACAGATACAGAAGCCGAGATAGCTACTGTCCGTCAGATCTGCGACAGTCTTTCTGTAGAGGTATCACTCACCGAAATATTCGCTAAGGGCGGAGAAGGTGGAAGAGATCTTGCCGATAAGGTGTGCAGCACGATAGAAAAGGCTGAAGCAAACGGCGAAATCAGCTTCAGACAGCTTTATGATGAAAAACTTCCTATAAAGGAAAAGCTCGGAATCATAGCAAGAGAGATATACAGAGCTGACGGAGTAGTATTTACCTCACAGGCTGAAAAAGCTCTGAAGGAAATCAACGCTCTCGGTTTTTCAGAGCTTCCGGTATGTGTTGCGAAGACTCAGTACTCACTTTCTGACGATCCTTCACTTCTTGGAAGGCCTGAAAACTTCAGCGTTACAGTAAGAGATCTCAGGGTATCTGCCGGAGCAGGCTTTATCGTAGCATATACAGGCGATATAATGACTATGCCGGGACTTCCGAAGAAGCCTTCGG
Organism: Ruminococcus sp.; assembly: GCA_015066815.1. GTDB lineage: Bacteria > Bacillota > Clostridia > Oscillospirales > Ruminococcaceae > HUN007. The sequence continues at coordinate 15,268 of SVNR01000029.1, read as the reverse complement.
CACTCAGAATAGACTGCGACAACGACGGAAATATATCGGGACTGTTCTGATATGGGAAGATATATAACACACTCTCCCGAAGAGACAATCGCTCTTGCGGAAAAGATAGGCTCTGTTCTGAAAAAAGGCGACATGATCGCATATAAGGGCGGTCTGGGTGCCGGTAAAACTACATTCACAAGAGGACTCGCATCAGGTGCCGGGCTGGAGGACGATGTATCGTCTCCGACCTTTGCACTTGTAAACGAATATCATGGCACACTTGATATCTATCACTTCGATATGTATCGTATAGATAATGCAGATGATCTTGAAACGACAGGTTTTTTTGATTATCCTGCAGATGAGAGTGTTTTTGTGATAGAATGGTCTGAAAACATAAGTGACGTACTTCCTGAAGGTACAATATATATTGATATAAGGCGCATAGATGACAATACAAGAGAGATCATAGTTGAAGGAGATGAGCGTTTTGAAGGTATTGGGAATTGATACATCGGGAAAAAATGCCTCGGTTGCTGTAACGGAAGACGGAAAACTTCTCGCCCAGTATTTTGTTCGCACAAATAAAACGCATTCGCAGGTGATACTTCCTCTGTGCCGCAAAATGCTTGAAGATCTCGGAATAGAGCTTAATGATATAGACAGATTTGCAGTAGCTGCAGGTCCCGGTTCATATACGGGACTCAGGATAGGAATATCAGCAGTAAAGGCTCTTTCCTTTGCGCTTGACAGACAGTGTAACGGTATATCTACGCTTGAGGCGATAGCCTACAACTTTGCAGGAACGTTTGACGGCTATATCTGCACGGTCATGAAAGCAAGACTTGATATAGTTTATTGTGCTGTTTTCAGAATGAACGGGCAGAAGCCCGAATACTGCATGGCTGACTGTATGCTGACTCTCGGAGAGCTTGCAGATAAGCTTGCAGAGTTTGATTCTAAGATAATAGCTGCAGGAGATGCTGCAGAAGAGCTTATTAAGAAAACACAGCAAAACAATATTTTTCTTGCTCCGGCTCATCTCAGGGAACAGCTTGCCTCGGGAATATGCATGAGTGCCTCAGACAAGGAAGGACAGACTCCCGACAAGACAGAGGCCTTTTATATGCAGATAACCAAAGCAGAAAAAGATCTGCAGGAAAAAAACACGGGCAGCTGCTGATTTTTTAAAATAGTTTATTATCAGCCGGGTATGTATGAAGCTAACGTGATCAGCGGATGTGCATCAGGCAGAAATAACTTATAGTAAAAATCAAAATAAATTTGACTTTTACTATAACAAGAGATTATTCAGTTTTACAGGAGGAAGTAACAAATGATAGCTATCGGATGCGATCATGCAGGTTGTGAACTTAAAGACGAGATAGTACAGTTTCTCAGAGAAAAGAACATAGAGGTAACTGACTGCGGAATAAAATCAGGCGAAAAGTGCGATTATCCTGATATGGCGGAAAAGGTATGCGGTATGGTGACTTCAGGTGAAGCAAGCAAAGCTATACTCATCTGTGGCACAGGAATAGGAATGTCTATGGCTGCAAACAAGATAAAGGGAATTCGTGCGGCTGTATGCACGGAGCATTTTTCTGTCAGATATACACGTCTTCATAACGATGCAAATGTACTCTGTATGGGTGCAAGAGTTGTAGGTGCAGGACTTGCACTTGAACTTGCTGATATTTTTCTCAATACAGAGTTTGAGGGTGGCAGACATCAGAGAAGAGTTGATCTCATAACAGCTCTCGAACAAAAATAAAACAAAAGAATTATTTGCCAGGGGAGGAAAAGGTACTATGTATAAAAACGTAAAAATAATAGAACATCCGCTTGTTCAGCACAAGCTTTCATTGCTCAGGGACAAAACAACCGGCTCCAAGGAGTTCAGAGAACTCATATCAGAGACGGCTATGCTTATGTGTTATGAGGCAACAAGAGATCTTCCGCTTAAGGAAGTAGAGATATCCACACCTATTGCACCGGCAAGAACAAAAATCATATCCGGAAGAAAGCTTGCTTTTATACCTATCCTCAGAGCGGGTCTCGGTATGGCAGAAGGTGTTATGGCGCTTGTTCCGGCAGCTAAGATTGGTCATATCGGAACATTCCGTGACCCAGAAACTCTCGAATCAGTGCTGTATTACTGCAAGCTTCCTGAGGATATAAGTGAGCGTGACGCGATAATCCTTGATCCGATGCTTGCTACGGGTGCGTCGGTATGTGTTGCAGTAGACGAACTCAGAAAAAAGAATGTAAAGAACATCAAGTTCATGTGTATTATTGCTTCGCCTGAGGGACTTGAAAAACTTACCTCCACACATCCTGATATAGAGATATACTGCTGTGCTATAGATGATCATCTTGATGAGCACAAGTATATTGTCCCGGGACTTGGTGATGCAGGCGACAGAATTTTCGGCACAAAGTAAATTATCGTGTTTTTTTGAGGCGTTTCTGTTTGAAACGCCTTATTATTTTTCTGAGCTTAAGCTGGACGTTTTTGGTTATGCGGTCCAAAAAACGTATGACCTCTGCCGGCTTTTTACCCATCAGGAGAGCGGCTGCGATAAGAAACGGAATTGTAGGAAATACCGGTATGATAAGTCCTGCTATACCTATGATTATCAAAAGAAATGCTGCTATTATCCGTATGGTCTTACAAAAACTTTTCACGTTATCATTCCTCTGAAAAAATATTTTTTGATATGAAAAATAAATATGTTGTTTACTATATATTATACCGTCGGATAGTTAAAAATAATACATAGTGAGATTAAAAAGAGGTTAGAAAATTTTTTTGGATTAAAAATACAAATTAGAATCTTTGTAAGTGAACAATATTAAAAAAACAATGCCCTTTCCTCAAGAGATATTACACTCTGCGATGCAAGGGTTTGATTTATCAGTTGAGTAAAAAATGCAACTTTATTTTCAGAGCTTTGCAAGGTATGATAATCCGGAATAGTAGTTTGGATGAAGAAAATCAATTGTATTATCGGTATATATGTGGTATAATAAAGGTAGCAGTGAAAATTGTCACTATTTTACAATATTTTTCCGGAAAATCTGTGAAACTATGCATTTACTCTCATTCCCTTTTATGGTATAATATACCTATAAAGATAAAAAACAACATAAAAGGAGAAAAAATATGAGTAAAAAAGAAATCGTAAAACCCAAGATTGACATTGTATTCAAGAAGCTTTTCGGAGTTTCTGAAAATCTTCATATCTTAAGAGCTTTTCTTTGTGCAGTATTGGATATGGACAAGGAAATGCTTGAGGAGATAGTGATAGAAAACAATGAGATTATTCCTGATTTTGCAGATGAAAAAACCGGCAGAGTGGACATAAAGGTCACAACACGTGATAAGAAGACGATCAACGTGGAGCTGCAGTCTGCATGGTACAAGAACTACAAGGAAAGAAGTTTGTTTTACTGGGCAAAGCTTTTTACATACGGCTTCAAAAAGGGATGTAAGTATGGGGAGCTTCCGGGAACAATCTGTATAAACATAATAGACTTCAGTCTGTTTGATTGCAAGGAATATGATTCATGCTTTACACTGCTTGAGAGAAGACGTAACGAAGAATATAACGGAAGTATGGCACTCTACTTCTTTGAACTTAACAAGCTTCCTCAGGCCACAGCTGAAAACAGGAGTGATCCTGTGCTGCAGTGGCTGAGGCTGATAGATGCAGAAAGCGAGGATGAGCTGAAGATGCTTGAAAAATCTGAAATACCTGAGATTCGTGATGCAGTAAGTACTGTACGTTTTTTCAGTAAGGATGAACAGATGCGTATAAATGCGTTTGAAAGAGAAATGGCGCTTCTGGACAGGCTTGCAGAGCAGGCTGAGTACAGAGATGATGTAAATCAGGCAAGAGAAGAGGTGAAAAGGGCTAAGGCAGAAGCAGAAAAAGCCAGAGAAGAAACAGAAAAAGCCAGAGAAGAAACAGAAAAAGCTAAGGAAGAAACAGAAAAAGTAAAGGCGGAGGCTGAAAAGGAAGCCATAAATTCAATAACCGCACTTATGGAGAAAATGAATCTTACAGTAGATGAGGCTATGGATATACTTGATATTTCTGCTAATAAACGTGAGGAGTACAGAAAGTTTTTATAAAAAAACAAAAAACCTTTGCATCAATGGAATCAGTAATCCATAGTGCAAAGGTTTTGGCTTTATTGAATATCAGCTGCTGACACTGCGGCTACGGCGGGATCGCCTATATCTTCAGAACCGGAGCTTCTGAGAGCTGTTACTCCGAGATAAACACATGATGCCAGACCAAGAACAGTTACCAGAACTATTGAAAATCCGACTGCAAAGTAAAGGACAGGATGTTTGCTTTCCTGGTTTGCTATGAAGCGTTCAACATCTGAAGTGTGCTCTTCATCGTACAGAGGAAGCTTCCCGTCGGGCAGATTAAGTGTTTCCGGAGTCGGTTCGTCATTTGCTTCGTCTGTTTCTGAGCTTTCCTGTGCTTGGTTTTCATTTTTATCATTATCGGTTGGCAGGCTTTCTTCGGCAGAGTCGTCTTCTATTACGGGTGTGGTTTTTTCTGCAGCAAAGTCGCATATACTTCCGTATGATATGTATTCGGGCATTGAAAACTCCGGCATTATATGATGAAGGTTCTTCGCTTCCGGAGACAAGGACGGAGCTGCGGATATTTTTTTGAACAGTGATTTTTTTCCGGAGGTTTTGTTATGAGAATTAAGTATTTCCTCAAGAATACTGTCAGCGTTTTTGTTGTCGTGTTTGCCTTCGATTCTGCGCTCATCGGCAAATGAAAGCAGGTTTTCAAGGTCATCGTCGTTTTTATCCATGAGTCTGCTTATAAATTCTTTTGTATCGGGCATCTGTTTTTAGCTCCTGTAATATTTTTTATATTTTAAAATAGTATCTAAAAATAAACCTTTCTTTTTTATCTTATCTGCCCGTTTCCGGTAATCAAATATTTTACAGATGTAAGCTCCTTGAGACCCATAGGACCTCTTGCGTGAAGCTTCTGAGTCGATATGCCTATTTCAGCGCCGAAGCCGAATTCGCTTCCGTCTGTAAATCTCGTGGAAGCGTTAACGTAAACAGCGGCTGCATCTACTTCACTGCGGAATTTTTCTGCACTTGAAAGACTTTCTGTTACAATGCACTCAGAGTGATGAGTTGTGTAGCGCGATATATGGTCGATTGCCTCGTCTATGCTGTCAACAACCTTTACGGATATCTTGTAATCAAGAAACTCTGTTGCGTAGTCCTCTTCAGTTGCCGGAAGCACACAGTCTCCGAGTATGGCTTTTGTTCTTTCACAGCCGAGGATGACAACGCTATGCTTGTCAAATCTTTCTTTTATAGCAGGTAAAAATCTTTCTGCTGCATCCTTGTGAACGATAAGGTTTTCAATAGCGTTGCATACTGAAGGACGCTGTGTTTTTCCGTTATCAGCTATGTTTACAGCCATATCGGTATTGGCTGAAGCGTCAACATATACATGACAGTTGCCTACTCCTGTTTCGATAACCGGAACAGTTGCGTTTGCAACTACAGCGTTTATAAGACCTGCGCCTCCTCTCGGAATGAGAACATCGAGGTACTTGTTCATCTTCATCATTTCGTTTGCTGATTCTCTTGAGGTATCAGTTACAAGCTGAATGATATCTTCAGGGAAGCCTGCTTTTGCAACTGCTTTTCGCATGATTTCTGTAAGGCATCTGTTGGAGTTTACTGCTTCTTTTCCGCCGCGGAGGATAACAGCGTTTCCTGCTTTCATGCAGAGTGTTGCTGCATCTACAGTTACGTTTGGTCTTGATTCGAAGATTATTCCGATAACTCCGAGCGGTACTCTTACTTTGGAGATTTTAAGACCGTTCGGTCTTACTGCCCCGTATTCTATGTTTCCTACAACATCGTCAAGATCGATTATTTTGAGGACGCAGTCTGCGATATTTTTTATACGGTCTGCGTTAAGCATGAGTCTGTCCTGCATAACGACTGATATATTGTTTTCCTTTGCTTTATCAAGATCAAGCTTGTTCTGCCCGATGATAAGCTCTGTGTTTTCTATAAGAGCATTTGCTATTTCTCTGAGTGCTGTGTTCTTTTTCATGGTGCTTGCTGTTGCAATGCTTTTTTCGGCGGCCTTTGCGTTAGCACCGAGCTGTTCTATGTATGTCATTATTTTCATCCTTTCTTTGCTCTGAATAATGTTCCTACCGGCTTGTCCTCAAAAAGATCATAGAGCATTTCCGGGTTCTTGCCGTTCATTATTACCATATCGATACCTGCCTGAGTAGCTATCCTTGCGGCATTTATCTTTGTTGCCATACCGCCTGTTCCGAGAGAGGAGCCTGCTCCGCCGGCTATTTTTTCTATGTGATCGTCTATTTCGTGAACTATCGGAATAAGGCTTGCGTTTGCATCAGTTCTCGGATCGGAGCTGAACAGACCGTCTATATCGGATAGGATTATGAGGAGATCTGCCTTTGCGAAGCTTGCAACTGTAGCGGAGAGTGAATCGTTTTCGCCTATTTCGAGTTCAAGCTCATCTATTGCAACAGTATCGTTTTCGTTTACTATTGGTATTACTCCCATAGAAATAAGCTTTTCGAATGTGTTTACTACGTTGTTTTTTTCAAGAATGGTTTTTGTAAGAAGTATCTGTGCGACTGTTATTCCGTATTCGTCAAAAAGATTGTCGTACATATACATAAGCTCGCACTGTCCTACTGCGGCACATGCCTGTTTTGAAGGAGTATCGGACGGGCGGGTTTTCAGTCCCAGCTTTCCTACGCCGAGTCCTATTGCACCTGAGGAAACTATTACGATTTCTTTTCCGGAATTCTGAAGATCTGCAAGAACTCTGACGAGAGTTGTCATTTTTCTTATGTTGAGCTTTCCGGTGCTGTGTGCTATAGTTGATGTACCGAGCTTTATTACAATACGCTGTTTTTCAGAAAGGCGTATCATACTGCTATCATTCCTTTCATGGATTTACGACATTTTTCGGAGTGCCGTTCATATATGCTTTTATGTTTTCGTTTACGATAGATACGAGTCTGCTTCTTGTTTCGAGCGGGGCCCATGCAACGTGTGGAGTGATCACGCAGTTCCTTGCCCCTATGAGAGGTGAATCCGGACGCATAGGTTCGTGTTCAAGAACGTCGAGTCCTGCACCTGCTATAAGCCCGGAATTGAGCGCGTCAGCAAGAGCCTGTTCATCGGCTACCGGACCTCTTGAAGTGTTTATCAGAAGTGCGCTTTTTTTCATAAGAGAGAGTCTGTCACGGCTTATAAGTCCCTTTGTCTGCTCGGTAAGCGGACAGTGGAAGGTGATTATGTCTGCACGGCGGAAGGCTTCATCCATTGAAACGACCTCGTACTTACAGGAGGTGGGCTTTGTTCTTGTGGAAACAAGTATATTCATGTTAAAAGCCTCGGCTATTTTTGCGACTGCTTTTCCGATGCTTCCGTATCCTACTATCGAGAGTGTTTTTCCGGCAAGCTCATATATAGGATATGGAAATGCCGAAAAAGTCGGCGAGCTTATCCAGCTGCCGTCTTCAACAAAGCTTTTGTAGGTGCTTACCTTACTGTAGTGCTGAAGTATCAGTGCAAAAACATGCTGTGCCACGGCGTCTGTGGAGTATGAGCCGGCGTTGCTTACGATTATTCCGCGTTCCTTTGCTGCCTTAAGGTCGATATTGTTGAAGCCTGTCGCAAAGAGTCCTATGTATTTTATGTTTCTGCAGGCTTTCATCACTTCTTCGGTTATAAGAACCTTGTTGCAGAGAACGATGTCGCTGTCGCCTATCTGGTTTATTGTCTCTTCCGGTCTTGTAAGAGTGTGAAAGCTTATTTCGCCGGTTGAGTATATAGCGTCACATGATATGTCACCGTTTGACACTGTGCCCCAGTCAAGAACGACGGTCTTAAGAGCTTTATTCATTTTTTCCTTCTCCGTTCACTGCTGTTTCAGGTGCTTCGGATGGTGCACTGTCCGAAGCTTTATTATCTTTTTCTGCCTGTGCTTTTTTTTCAGCGTTTTTCTTTTCCTTGGCCATTATAACAAAGATCAGTACGAGAAGTACCGCCTCTATAATGCCTATGCCATATCTCCAGCCTGAGCTGTCGTTTACATAGAGAAGAAGAGTTGCGCCTATTGCTGCAGCGGTCAGAAGCTGGTATTTGAAGCCCTGTCTGTAGAACTGAAACAGGAAAAAAGCTATAGCAATAATACAGAAACCGACATGCTTTGAAAATTCGAGTGGGAAAGTATTCATTTTTTATGTACCTCTGTTATCCGGTGTTAAGCCTGCTTTTTTAAGTGAGGCTTGTCCTTTCCGGTTATTTGTAATTTTACTGTATTTTTTTTCAGCGATTACTTTTTATTATACCATATCTGCATAGATTATACAAGTGCGATTTTATGCGGAAAAACAAAGAAATATGCTTTTTGGAGGGAGCTTTAATATGTCCGGATTTTCATCCGGCTATATAAATAAAAAATACAAAAATATACGATTTTGGTGCAGTTTATATGTTTGAGTGTTTTGTGAAAACGTTTTTTTGTGTAATATTTATTAATTTTTCTTGTTTTATATCTGTTTTTATGTTATACTGATGTTATATGCTAAAAACGTATTATAAAACGGGATACTGTATATTATACTGAAAAAGAGGTATATGCTTTATGAGTAAAAACAAAGTTACAGCAGGAATTATAATAGTAATTTTTGCTCTGAGTCTGTTTCTGGCAGGTATGATGTTTGAAAAGAAAATGTTTTATGATGCTAACAATGAAAAAAAGCCTGATTCCGGACAGAGCCAAATCCTTTCCGGAGAAGACGGCAGCTTCTCCCTTGGAGATGTGAACGGAGACGGCAGTGTCACAGCTGCAGATATGGTCAAACTTGCAAGATATATTGAAAATAAAAAAGAACAGATAGTCATTGAAAACGCCGATCTTACTTCTGACGGTAAAACAGACAAAAAAGACCTTGACACACTAAAAAATATATTAGCTCAATAAAATGTTATTATATAAAAACAGATGAGTTTATGTGTTTTTTACAAAAACTCTGATAATCTTTTAGTCGGTTTACTGCCTGTATAAGTATTGAAACTAATCTTATCAGGTAGTATAATATACATATAGGGCTATTTTTCGGGATTCATATTATGAATACATAAAAAAGTGAAAGGTAGTGTAGTATGAAAAAGGCAAAGTTTAAGAGGCTTATTGCATCACTGCTGAGTTTGTCGATGATGGGCAGTGCTGTTGCCGGCAGTTTTACGGTTTATGCTGATGCAGGTGAAAAACCGCCTGAGATCACCGAGGACGAGATCGTTTTTCCGGACCCCGATTCATTCAGCTATGATGATGTAGAGGTTAATTTTGCAAAGGCTCTGCAGTATGTACTTTACTTTTATGATGCCAACAAGTGCGGCTACGACGTTGATGAAAACGGAGAACCCGGACTTAAGTGGCTCGAATGGAGAGGCGACTGTCATGTAGAGGATTACAAGATACCGCTTGAACCTATGGTGCTTGAAGGTGCTGATGCAAAGTTCGGTGTAAGAATGTCACAGGAGTTCATTGATGAACACAGAGATATCCTTGACCCTGACGGTGACGGCTTTATAGACTGCGGAGGCGGAATGCATGACGCAGGAGACCATGTCAAGTTCGGACTGCCCGGTTCTTATGCAGCTTCGACAGTTGGCTGGGGTTATTATGAGTTCAGGGATGCCTATGAAAAAACAGGTCAGCAGGAGCATGTGGAGGATATACTTCACTGGTTCAATGATCACTATATGAAGGGTACATATCTTGATGAGGACGGAAAGGTAGTAGCGTTCTGCTATCAGGTCGGTGAAGGAAACAACGACCATAACTACTGGAACCCTCCTGAGCTTCAGAGCTCGGATATGCTTCTTGATTTTGCAAGACCGGCGTACTTTGCAACAGTAGAAAACCCTGCAACAGATATGTGTGCAGGCGTTGCAGCTTCACTTGCGATAAACTATCTTAACTTCAAGGATACAGAGCCTGAGTATGCAAAGGAAAGCCTTGAAAAAGCGATAGCACTTTATGATTTTGCAGTAGAAACACATAAAGAAGACGAGGGAATGGCTGTTCTCAGCCTCGGCTATGACGGCGGATTCTATACATCAAGCTATGACTATGACGAGCTTGCATGGGCTGCTGTATGGCTTTACGAATGTACACAGGACTATGACTACATCGAAGATATCATTGCTGTTGATGAAAACGACAAGGATGATATGGGACATGTAACATATACAGGTTACATAAAAAGAATAATAAAAACTACCGGAAGTATATGGCAGAACATCTGGGTTCACTGCTGGGACACAGTATGGGGCGGCGTATTTGCAAAGCTTGCACCTATAACAAACACAGCACGTGACTGGTATATTTTCAGATGGAATCTTGAATACTGGTCGGGTATAGAGCATACATATCCGGGCGGAATGGCAGATGAGCTCTGGAATCTTCCTTATGAGTATACAACGGAGATCGATGAGAAGGATACAACATTCCTTGCCAAGACTCCTGCAGGCTACTCCATGCTCAACGAATACGGTTCATGCCGTTATAACACAGCGGCAGGTCTGTGCGCTCTTGTTTACAGAAAAGCGACAGCTGCAAGAGGAGAAGAAGATGCAAGGTTTGCTGACTGGGCAGAACAGCAGATGGAGTATGTTCTCGGTAAAAACCCTATGAACCGTCCGTATATAGTAGGTTACTCCGAAACTGCTGCTTCACATCCTCACCACAGAGCTTCTCATGGTTCGTCTACTCTGAGTATGGATGATCCGATAGATCAGACTCATGTTCTCTGGGGCGCTCTTGTAGGTGGTCCGGATGCAACAGACTGGCACAGAGATATAACAAAGGACTATATATATAACGAAGTCGCCGTTGACTATAACGCAGGCGTAACAGGATGTCTTGCAGGACTTTATGAATACTATGCAACTGAAGATATGGTTCCGGAAGAAAACTTCCCTCCGAAGGAAGAGCCTGCTCAGGAGTTCTGGCTTGAGGCTCTTGTAAATCAGGAAAACACAGAAAGAACACAGTATACAGTAAGAATTCATGCTGATACCTCACAGCCTCCGAGATACATAGACAGTCTCAAGGCACGCTACTACTTTGATATAAGTGAGCTTACAGAGGCAGGACAGTCAACAGACGATATAACGGTTGAGGTGTACTATGACAAGGTTGCTGCAAACTCCAATATGGAACAGCAGGTAGCAGTTTCAGATCCGATACAGGTTAAGGATGACCTCTACTACGTAGAAATGGACTGGTCCGGAATACCGTTCAGAGGTGCTATGGAGCTTCAGCTTGGCATTATCGTAGGTCAGGACGCTGAATACAACAGTAACTGGGATCCTGCAAACGACTATAGCCGTGAGGGGCTTGAGGTAAGTGATGAATATGGTCCGACACAGAACATACCGCTTTATCTTGGCGATAAGCTTGTTTACGGAAAGCCTCCTGTAGAGGACGAAAATGCCGATCAGAAGCCTGAACCGTCAGGAAAGGTGAAATACGGAGATATCAATGCTGATGGTGTTGTGGATCTTATGGATCTTTCAGTGCTCAGCCTTCACCTTCTTGAAGGAACGGAGCTTAGCGAAGCTGCTCTCGAAGCTGCGGATACCGAATATAACGGAAAGGTAAACATCGCAGATCTGAGCAGACTCAGACAGTATATATCAAAGAAAACATCCGTTCTTGGTCCGAAAAAATAATCACTGCGGATGATAATAAAAAAGACGAGTTATCCTTATTTTCGGGGATAACTCGTTTTGAAGATATACGGACTGCTGAACAAATCACGCTTATAAGCTCTTAACGCATTTTGCCAGCATGTTTTATCAGTGTTTCCATAATGAAAAATATCACGAAAGGATTTTTTTATGAAAAAGTTTAACCGTATACTCGCTCTTCTTCTCAGCTTTTCGATGACAGCAGGAGCAGCAGTACAGTCGGTGGGAGCTTCTGCCGGAGAAGATCCGCCGCCGATAACAGATCAGACCTTTCCCGATCCGGATTCATTCAGCTATGATGATGTAGAGGTAAACTTTGCAAAAGCTCTTCAGTATTCGCTTTATTTTTTTGATGCCAACAAGTGTGGTGCCGGTATAACGGACGGATACCTTGAGTGGCGCGGTGACTGTCACGTTGAGGACTACAAGATTCCTTTACAGCCTCTCGAAATAGTAAACGAAAAAAAGCATATGTATATAGGCACGGATCTTACTCAGGAGTTTATTGACGAATACAGGGATATACTCGATCCTGACGGTGACGGATATATTGACTGCGGCGGCGGTATGCACGACGCAGGAGACCACGTAAAGTTCGGACTTCCGGGCTCTTATGCGGCCTCAACTGTAGGCTGGGGCTATTATGAGTTCAGAGATGCATATATAAAAACAGACAATCAGGAGCATGTGGAGGATATACTTCGCTGGTTCAATGACTTCTATATGAAGGCTACCTTCCTTGATGAAAACGGAAAGGTAATAGCATTCTGCTATCAGGTAGCTGAGGGTGATAACGACCATAACTACTGGAATCCGCCTGAGCTTCAGGATATGCAGCACTTCGATGATTTTGCAAGACCTGCATACTTTGCTACGGCAGATGTTCCGGCTTCGGACTGCTGTGCAGGTGCAGCGGCTTCACTTGCGATAAACTATCTTAACTTCAAGGATACCGACCCTGAATACGCTCAGAAATCACTCGACACAGCTCTTGCTCTATATGAATTTGCGGTGGAGACTCATCATGCGGATGGTATAGATGACAAGGGAAGTCTGGGCTACGGAAGCAGCTTCTATGATTCGAGCTATGCATGGGATGAGCTTTCCTGGGCTGCGGTATGGCTCTATGAATGTACCGGAGAATATGATTATATTGATTCTATAATAAGCGTTTCTGATACTCCTAACAGTGACGGAACATATGATTATACAGGATATATGAAGCGTATCATAGTAGATACGGGAAACATATGGCAGAACATCTGGGTTCACTGCTGGGACACAGTATGGGGAGGCGTGTTTGCAAAGCTTGCACCTATAACAAACACAGCACGTGACTGGTATATTTTCAGATGGAATCTTGAATACTGGTCAGGACTCCAGCATACTTATCCCGGAGCTCCGGCAGATCTGCTCTGGAATACTGAGTACAAGTATACTTCCGAGCCTGATTCAAACACGGATCATCTTACACGTTCACCGGAAGGCTTCTCAGTTCTTAATCCTTATGGCTCATGCAGATATAACACTGCCGCACAGCTGTGTGCGCTCGTGTATCAGAAGGAAACTGCCGCAAGAGGCGAGGAGGATTCTCAGTTTTCAGAATGGGCAGCGTCTCAGATGGAATATATAATGGGTAAAAACCCGATGAACAGATGCTATATAGTAGGCTATGCCGATAACTCTGCTACACATCCTCACCACAGAGCGTCACACGCCTCAACCACACTGAGCATGGATGATCCTGTTGATCAGGAGCATGTACTCTGGGGTGCACTTGTAGGAGGACCGGACGCAGGTGACTGGCACAGGGATATAACAGCTGACTTCGTATATAATGAAGTAGCAGTTGACTATAACGCAGCTTTTGTAGGTGCATGTGCCGGACTTTATCATTACTTCGGAACAGAGGATATGAAGCCTGAGAAGGATTTTCCACCGAAGGAAGATCCGAAGCAGTCGTTCTTTGTTGAAGGACTCATAAACCAGGAAAACGCCGAAAGAACTCAGTTTACAGTAAAGCTGACAAGTGCGCAGACACAGCCGCCTGCATATCTTAACGGCTTCAAAGCAAGATATTACTTTAATATAAGTGAGCTTATCAAAAACGGTCAGAGTATAGACGACGTTACGATAGAGATATACTATGATCAGATAGAATCCGACACCAAGGGTGAATATGCGTCAACAGTAAGTGATCCTGTAAAGGTAGATGATGAAAACTACTATATAGAGATAGACTGGGGAGATTATAAGTTTTTCGGAACCAAGGAAATACAGCTTGGAGTCATAGCAGCTCAGGACAGTGAGTTCAAGAGTAACTGGGATCCGACAAATGACTACAGCCGTGAAGGACTTGTAAAGAGTGACTTTTTCGGAGAAACTCTCAGGATACCGCTTTACTATAACGGAAAGCTTGTTTATGGAAAACCCATGGAGCAGGATTCTTCAGGAGACAGCGGAAATGACGATAAGGATGAGTTTATGTACGGTGATATAAACGGAGATAAAACTGTTGATATGACCGATCTTTCGCTTCTTTCACTCTATCTGCTCGAAGGAAATGATGATTTTACTTCCGCACAGCTGAGTGCAGCAGACATTGAAGGAAACGGAAAAATAGAACTGAGCGATCTTGCAATGCTCAGAAGATATCTTTCCAAGCGTATCGACACGCTCGGACCTAAAAAATAAAAATATAAACAAAGCACCGGAAAAATATTTTTCACGGTGCTTTGCTGTATGATGTGTACGGTATCAGTATGCAATGGATATATGTGTCAGATAAATTAATATTGTCTTGCACATATCGACTTTCTCCTTTCCGTTATCAATTACAAGTTTTGAACCTGTTACTATGTTAATCATATTTGCAGTTCTTCTTGAAATATTCTTGTATACATCGTCCTTGTTTACTATTTCCTTGAGTTTCTTCTTGTCTGATGAATATTTTATGTACCTCAGAACCTGGCTCAGTTCTGTGTGGAGCTTTGAATTGACATATATAAAAGCCGGGTGTATAATTGATGTAGGTTTTCAACCTCAGAGTTCTTCAAATGTTGCAGTAGTTGAAGAAATGAAAGAAAATGGTGTAGAGTTTAATTTTATTTGTAACAAATTAAATGATAATATTGCCAATTATGAAGCTCTTTCTTCTGATGGCAGTCATATTGAATGGAAACCGGATTTTGCAGATATTATTATAGATAAGGTTTCGGCTTACGGATCAGATGTAATATCGTATTACTATGGAACTGGTTTATTCAGTAATGTGTGTCTGACTTCTGATATATCCTATGATTGGTATAGAGTAGCTAAAGGCGAATTAACTGATGAGGAAATTATAGTGAACGTCAAAATAAATTTGACTTTCACTATAATTATTTTATTTATATTGCCTTGCACATCCGATGACTGCGTCATCTCCGTGCAGATCGGCTAATAGTAAACGCAATTTATTTATTG
>SVNR01000083.1 GCA_015066815.1 Ruminococcus sp. | reverse complement strand
ACATAAAATATTCATCAGACAAGAAGAAACTCAAGGAAATAGTAAACAAGGACGATGTATACAAGAATATTTCAAGAAGAACTGCAAATATGATTAACATAGTAACAGGTTCAAAACTTGTAATTGAAAACGGAAAGGAGAAAGTCGATATGTGCAAAGCGATTCAGGAAATGAGAGAGGATGCAAGGCTTGAAGGAGAAAACATTGGCTTGATTAAAGGAAGAAACGAAGGCTTGATTGAAGGAAGAAAAGAGGGCTTGATTGAAGGAAGAAACGAAGGTGCACGGAATGCAAACACCGAAACAGCCAAAAAAGTTATCGCTCTCGGTAAGCTAAGCTTCGATGAGATAGCAGTGATCTGCAATCTCACTCTGGAAGAAGTACAGAAGCTTGCCGAAGAAATGTGACCTCTTATTTAGGTTTCTCACTAGAAAAATTAAAAGCTCCTGCATTTCACATGAATAAGCAGGAGCTTTTATAGCAATATCAATCATACCACTGTAACATCAGATTTTTCATGATGCTGTCCACACCTGAAAAGCCTGCGGATGTGGTGCCGCAGGCTTTTCAGTATAAAAATATATGTAACTATCTCTTTTTATACAAACAATTATACACCCGGCTTTTATATATGTCAATTCTGAATTTCCTGATACAACTGTATACTTTATACCGGTAATAACCTGGTTAATTTTCAAAGTAAACGCAACACCTTCAAAGTAAATGCAAGAGTGTTGCGTTTACTTTGAAAGCAAGATAAAGACGATTTAATATCACAACTCAAACTTCGCACATTAAAAATAACTGTGCATCTTGAAAATTCAATAGTAAACGCCGCAAAAGTAACTGAATCAAGCAACCTTTAACTTGATTTTTAAAACGTCAGGGATTGCTTCGAGGAACTTGTCAACAAAATTGGTTATCTCTTGTTCAGAAATTGTTAAAAACTCCTCGGCGTGACTTACGAATAAATCCATAAGTAAAGAGAACGCCTGAGCAAAACTGACATCTGCAAGTTCATCGGTACAACACATAAACAGTTCCCCCATTGAGCGAGGATCTTCTGTGATTTTATGATGATTATGTGATACTTTCATTATAACATTTTTGGAGACTACATACTATATTTTTTTGTCTCTATCTATTGAATTTTCAAGATGCACTCACAGTTTTCAACTGCGAAGTTTGAGTATTATAAAATAAGTCACTATACACTTGCACAATTTTATAAAACAATACGGTCACAAAAGAATATTGCTTCTTCTGTGACCGTTAGCAATTATTAATCCACTCTCACATTTTCAATAACACACTCATGTTTCTTGCTTTCCCTGTCATAACTTACTCCCACAAGAATCACTTCTTCACCATATCCTTTAAGCGCTCCTGCATACCTTTTCTCTTTTATCTGTCTTATCGCCGTATCTGCATCTTTATCATACTTTAGTTCAATTATCATTGCAGGTTTATTCCCCGAATCCGCTCTCGGTATCAGTGCAATATCCGCAAATCCTTTTCCACCCGGCAGCTCTCTTATAACCGTATAATACGCAGGTGCTGTAAAATACGCCATTGTTATCGCACAGCTAAGGGCATTTTCGTCATTGTATTTTAATATCGATGTGTAAGTATCATGTGAAAGTTCAAGAAGCTCTGCTACTTTTTCCGCCTCTCCGTCAATTGTTGACCAGAGTATTTCATCACATCTTGTCAACGTATCTGCTATCTCACTCCAGTTTCCGGTTTCAAGGGCAAGATGAAATGCTGTTGATACTTCAAAGTTCGGGATAAATGCTTTTCTTCTCTCTGCGTCATATCCTAAATATCCGAGATGTATAAGTGCTGTAAGTGCATCATCTCTTGAATTGATTACTGATAAGTCGTTTTTAAACTTATCTGTTATTACGCTTACCCTTTCCCCTGCAAGCATTTTCATCACATCTTCTTTTAATCCGTCAAAGTTCAATGTGATAAATGTATTTATCGTATCAAACGCAGATGTGTTTTTCCAGTATGATTCCAGACTGTGATCTGTCATCGCCTGATATACAGAATTCGGATTGTACATATGTTCTTTATTTATATGATATCCATTATACCATTCTTTCACTGACTCAAAATTCATGTCATATTTTCTGCACAGTTCCTTTGTTTCTTCTTCGGTAAATCCAAAGTATGGCGTAAACTCCTTTGAATCTATCATGGTGTATTCTCTGAAATTATTCAGTGCCGACTCATCCTTTATTTTCTTTATCGGCAGTATTCCCGTTATATATCCGAGCGCAAGAAATTCCTGTGATTCTTCACTTTTAAAAATCGAATGGAGAAACTGAAGATATTCGTGTACTATATCCGGTCTGTCGGAAAAATTTCTGACCACACAGTCCCATTCGTCTATGATAATTACAAACGGATATTTTTTCTTTTTTCCTTCAACAATAGTTTCTGACTTGTCATACACCTGTTTTAATATTGAAGCCGTTGAGTTAGTGTAATCTATATCCGGATATACTTCTTTAAATTCGTTGAAAATATGCCTTTTGATTTCACTTACAAGATCATCTGTATATTCATCAGTAAATGACGATATATCAAGGTGTATTACATTATACTTATTAAGATGCTTTTCAAAATCTTCTGATTCTGAAATTTTTAGTTTTGAAAATAATTCTCCTGAATCACAGCCACGACTGTAATATGCGTCTATCATTCTTGCCGCCTGCGACTTTCCGAATCTGCGTGCGTGACTTACGGATATACAATTCTTTTCTGCTCCCAGTCTGCGGTTTAATATATTAAGCAATCCTGTTTTATCTACATAGATCTCATCTCCTGATGCTTTTTGAAACCCTCTGTTTGATGGATTAAAATACGTACCCATATGCATTCTCCATTCTCTTGATATGATATATTCAGTATATCATTTTTCAGATGTATTATCAAGCATGAGCATCAATTCGTTAATATCAAGCATTGGAGCTTTTTCTTCCGATATTCCAGACTGTCTGATGTGTAATATCAAGTCCTGTATTTTCCGTATAAATCTGCACAAGCTGCTCACTGTCATAATCATATTTCCAGTTTTTACACAAACAATTATACACCCGGCTTTTATATATGTAAATTCGGAATTTCCTGATATAACTGTATATTTTATACCGGTAATAACCTTTTTTATTATTTCGAAAACTACTTGACGTTCGAGGCTATTCATGGTATAATTAATTCTATCGGTGATGATATATATTATGCTTGTGTAGCACAGCCGGTAGTGCAGCTCATTCGTAATGAGCAGGTCGCAGGTTCGAATCCTGTCACAAGCTTCAATGAATACCCCCTGGAAATATTACGTTTCCAGGGGGTATCTGTATACGATCCGGTTCTTTTGCCTGCACTATTTTACACGCTTCAGGAAGTTTGCGCCTCTTTATAACGATACAGCGGTATTGCAGACTATGCCAACAGCTTTCCGGTGAGTTGTCTATTCCGGCAATAAGTTGCGTTTTTCAGGGTGCAAGTTGCATTGACAATAAGTTCAATTTTATGTTACCATAATAGTAACAATTCAGTCATACAGGAAAGCCAACTATAAATATATGATGAGAGAGAACACATAAAAAGATCAGTGCTTTTCATTGTGCTACTGATGGCAAAATTATGCCAACTCACTGTTTATACTGTATGAACCGCAAAATCGGAGGTCGATCATGAAAATTATAATCGAATCCCCACAGCCGGATGAAGAAGATGTCGTTATTGTCAGGTGTGCCTCACCGGATCAAAGGCTCATCTCTATGCTGCTTTCATTTCAGACTCCCAAAACAGAACTTACCGGTTATCTGAATGAAAAAATTGTGCGTCTGAACTATCAGGACATATATTATTTTGAAGCGAACGAGAACCGTGTTTTTGCATATTACCATTCAGATGTTTACGAAATCAAACACAAGCTCTATGAACTTGAGGAACGTTTTATGCCTTTGGATTTTGTGCGTTGTTCAAAGTCCATGATTGTGAACATGGAAAAAATCGAATATCTTTCACCGCTTTTCAGCGGCAAAATGGAAGCGTATTTAAAAAACGGTGAAAAAATCATTATTTCACGGCAATATGTTCATTGTATCAAAGCCAGGCTCGGTATCGGAGGTGCTGAATGATGATAAAAGAATTTTTCGTTTCCTTATTGCATTATTTTGTGAATATTACAACCGCTATTCTGATTGTAACAGCGATATATATGACAATATCCGGGCAACCGATGAACAGCATAATATTATGGGAGATTCTCCTGAGCGGTCTTATCACCGCACTGCCGTCAGCTGTTCTTGTTTGCCTTGATACAAAAACCGGCAAAATCGTATTGTTACTATGGCTTGTACATTTTACGCTGATATTCTTAATTTCCTTGCTTCTGATTGAAGTTTTCGGTTGGTACAAAATCACGGCCTTGTCAATACTACTTACTTTTCTGGCAGTTGTATTCATCTACTTATTTACCTGCTTTGCACATTACCTCGTAGACAGGAGACATGTGGCATTGATGAATCAGAAGCTGAAACAACGCTATTCAAAAGCGAACAGGAATTATAGTGAACGTCAAAAATAGTTTGACCTTAACTATAATTATAATTAATATATTTTTATTGCCTTGCATATCCGCTGATAGTAAACGACCATTTCATTTTGCGTTTACTATAAATTCAGGGTTTCCATTTATATTAAGAACGGAGGAATTACTATGAAAAACAAACTTTTATCTTTTTTAACAGCAAGTATGATGATTGCGTCTGCGGTAACAATGCCGCCTGTAGTTGCTGTCGAACAACCCTCAATGAATTCAGCCATCGGAACACTGCCCGACTGGACACCAATGAATTTTATTGATGCAATGGAATTCTATAACGCTCACGGAAAAACCCACGTGGAAGATAATTTCATTTGTCTGGTACAACCGATTCGTT
>SVNR01000028.1 GCA_015066815.1 Ruminococcus sp. | reverse complement strand
CTTCCGATCTACAACAGTAACAACTACAACGGTACCTGAAACTACAACAACAGTAACAACTACAACGGTACCTGAAACTACAACAACAGTAACAACTACAACGGTACCTGAAACCACAACAACAGTAACAACCACAACGGTACCTGAAACTACAACAACAGTGACAACAACGACAGTACCGGAAACTACAACAACAGAAGCAACAACCACAACGGTACCTGAAACCACAACAACAGTAACAACCACAACAGTACTTGAAACTACAACAACAATGGCTCCGCCGGCAATCGAAATCACACTTCCTACTCAGCTTACAGCAATACCTGTAACTGACGTAACTCAGACTATAACAGAAACTACAACGATGGAGGAGGCTAAGCAGACTACTACTTCTGCAACAAGCTCGCCTACAAGCAACACTTCATCTTCACCGAATACAGGAGATGCAGGAAGCATGACTGTTATAATGCTGATGGCAGGTGCATTATCTGTTATGATGTTCTCTAAAAAGAAGCATAACTAAGTAATTAAAGGCTTTTATAAAATCTAAAAACAAAAAATCCAACGCAGAGAAGATAAAAATCTGCGTTGGATTTTTTTGTTTTTAAAAATCAGTTCTGTTCTTCCAAAGGAACAGCTGTTTGTGCAGCTGTTGTTTCAGCCGGTTCAATAAGCTTTTCCGGTTCTAATACAGAATAAAAAAGCTTTGCTGCATCGGTATAACGACCGGCAAGCGTAGGGGAGTTCATCGTTACGGCTATGAGGTTCCTGTTATCCTTGGAAGCAGTGGCAACCATACAATATCCTGCTTCATCTGTAAACCCTGTCTTGAAGCCTGTTGCATATGGCAGGTAATATCCGTTGTCATTTACAACAAGGCAGTTTCCGTTAGACCAGAAAAAAGCTTCTCCGCTGATTATTTTGGTTTCCCTGTAAGGAGCAAGGACAATTTCGGAAAGCAGTGGATACTCATCTGTTTTGAGTGATATACGAAGCAGGTCCTCAGCTGTTGTGTAGTGAAAAGGATCATGATATCCGTCGGGTACACAAAAATGTGTTCTGTTTGCACCTGCCATCATGGCTTCCGCATTCATGAGCCTGGAAAAATACTTTATGGCGTCAGCGTCGTTCATATCAGGCTCACCTGAAACAGCACGTGCTGTATTGGCAGCTATTATATATGCTGCATCGTTTCCTGAAGGCAGCATAAGAGCATACAGTGCATCTTCAAGAGTGAGTATGCTTCCCTGTTTAAGATAAGCAAGACTTGATTCGGGCTGAAGAAGTGTAAGCTCTGTGCCGGCCTTAAGCTCATGGTCAGGGGAAAGATGCTTTAAAGCTACGTAAGCTGTCATTATTTTTGTCGTACTTGCAGGATACAGTGCCTTGTCTGCGTTTTTACTGTAGAGTATGGTGTTTGTATCCTTGTCATAAAGAAGTGCGGCCTCAGACATGAGCATATCATCACTTAGCGGAAAGTCAGTGTCTTTCGAGTAGTTGAATTTTATTCCCGGGAGCTCGTGTACTGTAGGGATGTCATCGGCTGCGTAAGGACCTGATATATCGCCTCCGGATACTTCCGGATGGTCAGCGGCTGCAGGCTCAGACGGAATATCGTTTTTGTTGGTGCCTTTTAATGCAAATGGGAGAAAGCAAAGAGCGAATATTACTATAAAACCTATGGTAAAGGCTTTTTCGCTTGCTTTTTTATTTTGGTTGTTAAACTGGTTATATTGTTTCAAGCGGTAATCTCATCCTTGTTTTGATTTTTTCCCGTTATCATAATTTTTTTTGTTTTATAAGTACATAAAGGCCAGACATCTTATAAGTGATGCCGAAATATACGCTGCAATAAGTATGACTATAAACACTGATGTCGCAAACAGTGGAAAAGAACGTTTTCTCTGGCAGGAATATATTTTTGGAAGAGGATGCTTTATTATGAAGATGACTGCTGCTATACATCCTACAAAAAACGTTACTGCTGTCCACATCTTTGTTATAAAAACATCAGAATCCCATAAAAGTGCGCTGTATACTGTTATGATCATATTGCATATATTTATCGTAATATGGATAAGCACCGAAGGGATTACGGTGTTGTATTTTACAGTGAGTACTGAAAGCAGCATGGACATCATGAATGCTGCAGGAATACTGAGGGGACTGCATGTAGAAAGTGCGCACAGCAGTGAGCATGCAACTATTCCGAAACGCTGGGATGCCCTCGAAAGATTTTTTAGAGCAAGACCGCGGAAGACAAGCCCTTCAGTAAGCGGTACGATAAGACATGTGTATAGACAGACTATAACTATCTGACAGATATCCTTTTCAAGCTTTACTCCATAAAAAGCGGAGTTTCCTGTGATATTCGCCGCTGATATGTTTATGATGTTTTGTACAGAGGTTATAAAAAGCCCTGTAATAAAGAAAATAATTACATCACCTGTTTTTACACCATCGGTTTTTCTGGTCAGTCCTGCCAGAGAGAGAGAAGAGTATCTGCATCCGGCAAAAAGAACCGAAAAGGTCGAGATGATAACGGCTATTGTGCGGAATGCGTATTTTACTGTAGTATCTGAAAGAACTGAATAATAAAGACTTGTTGATTTTGTGAACGACATTGCGCTCAGAAACATCAGGATATAAAAAAGAAGGCATGCTGAAACTTCGATTATAAGCTTTGCAGAGAGTATTATCCCGGTCGTGTTGTAAAAATACCTCAGTTTTTTCTTTTCAAAACGTGAAGGCTTTTTCGGACAAGCCTGGTTCCTGAAAAAAAAAGCCGGTATTATATGTGAATAACATTCGTTGAACGATGTGTTTTCTGTGTCATTGCAAAAGGGATTATACTCAGACGGGGTTTCGTTGTAGTCTGAAAAAATCATAGTATTCTCCATTCATTTATAAGTGTGTAAACAATACAATTATTATATCATTTTACACGCTTTATGTCCATAGAAATAATAAAAATTGATTTGACTCCGATGCAGGAAAAAGTTGAAAAATGCAAAATTTTAAAAAAAACAACACCTTGAGGGGATATGTATTGTATGACAGCATATCTTTCAGACAGACTAATAAAAAATTTTTTTATCCGATACAAAACAAAAATTTCCGCTGCAGACCGGAAATATATTTATAATACACAAAACCGGATGCCGTTTAATGGTGTGTGGTGGTTTGTTTAACCAATCAGGTAAAAAAATTGCTGTTTATGCATATTAAACAAATTTTAGAAACATATTGACGTTTTATGCTTTATAGTGCTATAATAATATTTAGATTAAATTTATCGGTTTTTATACAATTTACAAAAATCAATTCAGGAGGAAAAATATGAACAAGTCAAAAAAAATAACAGCGTTTGTTTCATCACTTGTACTTCTTTCGGGATTTGCTGCTCAGTTCGTTTATGACAGCAGTCAGGTATGTGATGATATGACTGTATATGCAGCGGAGGATGTTGCTGATGCAGGAACTGAGGAAGAGGAAGAAGAATCTCCTCTTGCCGCATATATAGACGGAGTAAGATACAAAATATCACTCAATGATCAGATGGCTTCAACTATTGCATCTGACAGAGATCTTGAAGAAGTGGTTCTTCCTTCCATGATAAAGGGTCAGCCGCTCAGAGAGATCGGATATGTTTCATTCCAGAGACACTCTAAGCTTAAAAAAGTAGTTTTCCCTGATACAGTTACTGTTATAGGTGACTATGTATTTGATCAGGACAGAAACCTTGAAAACGTAGAGCTTCCGGACAGCATAGAGCATATCGGAGAATCAGCTTTTTCAACCTGTGCGGGTATGACAGAGTTTAAGTTTCCTCCTAAGGTAAAGAACATATCTGTTTCTGTTCTTGCATACTGCAGTAACATCAAAAAAATAGTAATGCCTACGGAAGCAGTGAATATCTATTGCTATGCGTTCCAGAAGTGCAGAAGTCTTGAAGAAATAACTCTTCCGGAAACACTTGTCAAGATATATGATCTTGCTTTTACAGGATGCGCATCTCTTAAGGATATCACTATTCCTGATTCTGTAGAATATCTTGGAGCATACTGCTTCTCAGAGTGTACGTCGCTTGAAACAATAAAGCTTTCAAAAAATATAGAACGTATAGGTGCAAGAACATTCTATAACTGCAGCTCACTTACTTCTATAGAGATTCCTGAAAAAGTAACTACTATCGAAGAAAATGCATTTTTCGGATGTACTTCACTCAAGTCAGTAACTATTCCTGCTACAGTAACTAATATCGGAATCAACGCTTTTGGCTATCAGCTCGGAAAGGGCTCAGAGCTCTTCGGACTTGTAGAGGACTTTGAAATATCCGGTTATAAGGGTACAGCAGCTCAGAAGTATGCAAAACAGCACGGTATAAAGTTCAACTGTCTCGACGGAGAAGATACAGTTATCGGTGACATTACAGGCGATGGAGAGACAAATGTAGCAGATCTTGCTTCATTTATGAAGGCGCTTGTTTCCGGTAAGGAAATGACAGATGAAGAAAAAACAGCTGTTGATATGAATGAAGACGGAACAGTAAATATTCTGGATCTTATCATGCTCAAGAGCGTGCTCCTTGGAGACGATGATATCAGTGATGACGGATCTGATGACAATGTAATAATAGCTCCGACTGTTACACCGGATGAACCGGCAGATGAGACTCCTTCTGCTACACCGGACGAAACCCCTGCTGAGTAATATCAGAAAAATATAAAACATCATAATAAACTTATAAAAAAACAAGGCCAGTTCAGTTTTTGAAACTGTCCTTGTTTTTTATTTTAATATTTTTTGATTTTTATCTTGACAATCTATACAAAAATATTGTAAAATAATCTTATTAAAACTTGTATAATAAACAAGTTTGTATTTATCAGAAAAACATTTATAAGAAAAAGACCGGAGGTAAAAGAAATGGAGATAGAACGTGGATTCAGAGGTAAGCTTGATGATTATCTTGATATAAACCAGCCTGTATGTGTAAGGATAACAGCTGCAGGAAATGCCGTATATGACAGCTGCTGTTTTGGCGTTGACGAATCAGAAAAGCTTTCTGATGAAAGATATATGGTGTTTTACAATCAGACGGCTTCTCCTCAGGGGGAGATTACATATTCTGCGCAGGGCAGCGAAAATATATATATGGTAAATCTCACAGCACTGCCTGAAAATATAGCAAAGCTTGTTTTTACACTGAGCATTGACGGCGCTGGTACAATGGGAGAGATAACATCAGCACGGATAGACATCATACAGTCAGGAAAAAATATAATAGAGCTTACTCTTAGCGGAAAAGATTTTAAAAACGAAAAGGCGATCATCGGCCTGGAGGTTTACAAAAAGACTGTATGGCGTATGAACGTTATTGCGAGGGGATTTGACGGTGGTCTTGATGCACTTCTTAAGAACTACGGAGGTGAGCTTGCTGATGAGCAGCCTGATAAACAGCCTGTGTCAGAACAGCCTGTATCCGATCCTGCTGTAAACGATGAAAAGCAGCTTACTGACAGGATCATGAACAAAATAAACCTCTCAAAGGACAGGATAAACCTTGAAAAGCATGTTATAAACCTGTCTAAGTGTGTGATTGATCTGAGTAAGAAGAGCGGTGTAAATCTTGGCAGCACAAGTGCCAAGGTCGTTGTTGCACTGGATTACAGCTATTCAATGGCTCAGATGTACCGATCCGGTGTGGTCCAGCAGACTATCAATAAGCTCGTTCCTCTTGGACTTACGTTTGATGATAACGGCTCGATAGAGGTGTTCCTTTTCCAGAATGATTTTTACAGAACGCAGCCGCTTGATCTGTCAAACTATGAAAACTACGTGAAGGATGTTATCAATACTTCCGGATATAGAATGGGAGGAACCAATTATTCTCCGGTGCTCAGAGCAATCATAGAAGGCGCAGAAATTAAAAAAGACGATTTTTTCGGGTTCGGCGGTACTAAAGAATATGTTGAGCCTATCGTTGATGATGAAAATACAACGTTTATTCTGTTTATAACTGACGGTGAAAATGCCGATCATAGTGAAACGGATAAGATCATCAGAAAATCATCAGAGAAAAATGTTTTTATTCAGTTTATCGGAATAGGTAATGATTCATTTACATATCTCAGAAAGCTCGATGATCTGTCAGGAAGAAAACGTGACAATACAGGCTTTTCTAAGATGGCTGATCTGGTTTCTGTAAGCGATGAACAGCTGTACAATAATGTTCTTGAACAGTTTTCCGGATGGCTCAAGGGTCTCAGATAAACTATAGTAAAAAAACGAACAGAAGAAGCGTAACATTCTTTCTTCTGTTCGTTTTTGGTTTTAGTTAGTTTATATAGTAAAGTATAGTGAAGGGAAAAAATTATCCGGCTTTTACTATAGCAGTTGTTACAGCGGCACTTGATGCGGTTGTGACTGCAGGAGCTGCATATACAGTGCAGCTTGTGGCTGCTGCTGCGTTGATACCGTCAGGGATGGCGTTATCAAGAAAATCGCATGGAATATACAGATCGCCTTTTATACGATAATACCCTGTATCAGTACGGGCGATAACTTCGAGTGCTATTCCTGCGTCGTATATCATTTTTGCGGATGCGTCAGACAGTGCAAGCTCATATCCCTTGCAGCGTGATATCGTGTACATCGTTTTTTCAAGGTTTACTTCTGACCATGCAACGAACGGCACCTCAACTTTGGTATATGGCTTCAGAGTTTCCCATGTATCAGTTTCAGATGACACCTCAGATATTGATGTTGTCTCTGTAAGTGTACAGGTCGAAGACGAGGTCTGTGATAATTCTGTTGTTACAGTTGTTTTTATTGTGGTAGTTGCGGAAGATACAGTTGTATTGTATGTGACAGTAGTCTCAGCCGGAGCTGTTGTTTGGGAAATAATACTGGTGTCAGCAGCCGGAACAGAGCTGCTGCATGCTGTTGCAGAAAAGGCCAGGACAAAGACTGCCGCGGCAGTTAAAATATATTTCATATGGTTAATCTCCGTTAGTTTATTGACCAGTCTATCGGTTCCATACCGTTAGCTCTGAGGAAGTCGTTGGTTTTTGAAAAATGCCTGCATCCGAAAAATCCGTTATGTGCTGAGAGCGGGCTCGGATGAGCTGCTGTGAGTACAAGATGACGTTTTTCAGTTATAAGAGAGGCTTTGGCTTTGGCGTTTGCTCCCCACAAAATAAACACAACAGGTTTTTCTCTTTTGTTAAGAAGCTCTATGATGTGATCAGTGAACTTTTCCCAGCCGATTCCCTTGTGACTGTTTGCCTGATCCTTCCGTACCGTCAGAACAGCATTGAGGAGAAGTACGCCTGATCCTGCCCAGGCTGTAAGCTCACCGTGTTTTCCGGAGTTGTCTATGCCGGTGTCGTCTTTTATTTCCTTGAAGATATTTTTGAGTGACGGAGGCGGTGCTACTCCTTTTTTCACAGAAAAGCTCAGTCCGTGTGCCTGATCCGGTCCGTGATATGGGTCCTGACCGATTATGACGGCTTTTACATCTGAGTATGATGTCATACGCAGGGCGTTGAAGATGTCATACATATCCGGATATATTGTCCGGGTCTTGTATTCTTTTATAAGTATTTTTCTGAGTGTGAGATAATATTCCTTGCAAAACTCATCCTTCAGGAGAGAGTCCCATTCGTTTTCGAGATTTACCATATTTACTCCTATATATTTTTGTATTGTTCTTATTCGTCTGAAGAAGCGGCTGAGTATGGCAGAGCATTCATCAGCGGCTATTCCGGAGATTATTTCCGGTTTGTGGTTATAAGGGAGAGAGAACATTTTCTGTACAGAAAAAACAGAGCCGGCTCTGAGATCGTCTGCGCCGTATATTACTCTTTCAATGCGTGAATTGATTATTGCACCGCAGCACATGGGACATGGTTCAAGTGTCACGTAAAGGTCACAGCCTATAAGCCGCCATCCGCCGAGCTTTTTACAGGCTTTTTCAATAGCTGTTATCTCGGCATGTGCAAGTGCGTTTTTTTCTGTTTCACGCAGATTATATCCTTCGGAAATAATCTCTCCGGTATCACGTTTTACGATAACCGCACCAACAGGTATTTCACCCATTGATGCGGCTTTTTCTGCAAGCTCCAATGCTCTTTTCATATATATGTTCATTTTTTATTCTTCCGTTTTTCAGAGTTTTTGCTTTTTGCAGCCGGTGCTGTTTGAGGTGTGTTGTTTTGTACTGCTTCGGAGCGGGAGCTTATGCGTGCAAGGATTAAGCTTGCTTTTGAAGAAAGATAATCAGTGCCTACAGCTGAAAATCCTATGAGGATAATAAAGTAAGGCATGATATACTGGGATTTTCCCTCAAAAAGCATATGATAGAGAAATCCGCCAAGAACTATAAGTATGAGTCCTGAACAGAAAATATCTTTTTTTCTGAAGCATACGATTATTCCGGCAAATGATGACATATACACAAAAAGCTGAAAAAAGTTCATGTATTCGGATATATCAGCATAGCCTTTTCCTTCGCCGCAGAAAAAGTCAGCTATCCTGCCGTATTCCTTTCCGTGATAGTTATGCATTACTATGTTTATCCAGAGGCTTGCATATGTCGGTTCATTCCATTGTGATGTGTTCTTTTCATAGAAAAAGTCGTTTGAATACTTATAGTCACCTATAAACTTATCAATGCGTTCCTTTATGGCAGCCTTTGCGTCTGCGCTTGTTTTTTCAGCGTCGAATTCATTTCGTGTATGTGCTCCGGTAGTGTGATGACTGCTGTACCATCCGGCAGCGTCACATCCGAGTACACCTCCGGGCTCATCAAGCCCCATTGCCATATAAGCTATCATAGGTACGCTTTCGCCAAGCTTTATTCCGCTTCGTTTTTCATACATGCTGCCTGTGAGCGACAGTATGTTGAGCGACATGACAAGCATTACGGCAATATATACTATATCTGTGATCTTAAGCCGCTTCATGAATTTTATGGATGCAAGTATGCACAGAGCAATAAGTACTATGTAGTTGTTGGTCTTTACCATTACTGAAAGGCTCATAAAAACAGCAGAAGCAGCTGCCCATATAAGACCTCTCTTTTTATTGCTTCTGAAGTAAAGTATCTCAAAGAGCAGTGCGTATATTCCGTATGTAATTCCCGGAAGAACACCGTAAATAAAGGTAGTATACATGATAGGCTGAACGGCAAACGGCATAGTCAGCAACGCAAGGTTTGTTATACGCTTACTGTCAAAGGTTTTATGGATAATGATTGTCAGACCGATATATGCGAGAACAAGGTGTATAACGTTTATTATCTGGATGTATATATATGTATCACGGTTCTTTCCGAATATACGCATGAGTACTTCATAAAACAAAACCATTCCGAGCTGATAGGGACTGTTGCTGAAGTATTTGTCTTCCATGAATGTCATATCGCCCTGTGCCGCAAGCTTTGCAGCATTTGTTACAAGAAACTGGTCAGCTGTCGGAGATACCTGTGCAGAGTTTACCCATATAACACCAAGAGTCAGCGTGAAAACAGAGATTATTGCGGTAAGTACTCCTGTGGGGATTTTTTCGATTTTTGACAGGAGTACAGAAACTACGAGGATTACTGCACTCGTGCATATCGTGTTAAGGAAAAAGTTATCATGATGATAGGTAATTCCTTCGAACATTTTTTCAGTACATGAAAGCGTCATGGTGTGCATAAGGGTCTCTACAAAAAGAAATCCCATTATAACAAACATGAAGGCGCATATTATATTCCGTGAAAACTGTTCGGATTTTGAAAAAATTGATTTTATTTTCATGCTTATATATC
The DNA here is from genome assembly GCA_015066815.1 of Ruminococcus sp. GTDB lineage: Bacteria > Bacillota > Clostridia > Oscillospirales > Ruminococcaceae > HUN007. The sequence goes on along the minus strand of SVNR01000028.1, from coordinate 28,532 downwards.
TCCTGAACTTATAATTTTTTTTTACAGAAAAAGTCCTATAATATTCTATCATATAAAAATAAATTAAACAAGTCGTTTTATAAAAAATATCGATTTTAAAAACAAGAAAATATCAGCTTTGAGGCAGATTGCTCTGTGTGACTGTGTATTGACAATGATGCTGTATAAATGTTAGAATCAGTTTATAAAAAAACAAAAAGGAGACTGATCTTGAGTATGGAGCTTATTATTCTCAGAGTGGAAGGAACAGAGGGGTTTGAGCAGGATTACAGGAAGTATGTAAAATACATTTCGGAGGAGCGTACACTGAGGATAGAGAGAATTCGTTCAGAAAAGCAAAAGATAGTATCTCTTCTTACAGAGCTGCTTATACGTCTGAATGCTATGAAAACTCTTGGATTAAAAAATGATCATATAACAATCCGCCTTGGAGAACACGGTAAGCCTTGTCTTGAAGGGAAACCACACTATCATTTTTCTGTTTCACATGCAGGCAGCTTCATAGCTTTTATAAGCGACTTCTGTCCTGTAGGCGTGGATATAGAAAACAGTTCCAGAGGAAATGCTGATATAGCGAAGCGTTTTTTTACTGAAAACGAATATAAAAAAATATACTGTCAGAGTCCTGCTGCTTATACGTTTCCGGAGGTATGGACAAGAAAGGAAGCATATGTAAAGCTCGTAGGAACCGGACTGTCGCACGGGCTTAACACCTTCGATGTTACAGATAATACGGAAAAATGCTTTTTTTATACATATGCATATGATGAAAACTATACGGTTTCTGTCTGTACAGAGAGAGAGGCCTCATGCGTAAAAATATCAGAGCTTAACGAGCATATGCTTCTTGAGGAGCTGAAAAAACGGTATGACTTTTTTTAAAGTCATACCGTTTTGAGTAATTAGTTCATAGCGTTTTTGATAGCGTTCATAAGTTCTTCATATGTTTCGTATGCAGGAAGATCCGGATTTTCTGCCTTTATGCTGTCAGGACTCTTGAAGAGGAAGCCTGCCTTGCTTGCTCTTATCATTCCGAGGTCGTTGTGGCTGTCGCCGCTTGCTATAGTATCATAGCCTATTGACTGAAGAGCTTTTACTGTTGTGAACTTTGAGTTTTCAACTCTCATCTTAAAGCCTGTGATTTCGCCGTTTTCAGCAACCTCAAGTGAATTGCAGAAAATTGTAGGATATCCGAGCTTTGCCATGAGAGGACCTGCAAACTGTGAAAAAGTATCGCTTATAATGATAACCTGACAAACTGAGCGAAGCTCGTCAAGAAACTCCTTTGCGCCCGGCATAGGATCTATTTTTGCTATAGTTTCCTGTATCTCCTTGAGTCCGAGGCCGTGTTCCTTAAGAATAGCTATACGATAATTCATGAGCTTATCATAATCAGGTTCTTCACGTGTTGTTCTCTTAAGCTCCGGGATTCCTGTAGCTTCAGCAAAAGCGATCCATATTTCGGGAACGAGTACTCCCTCAAGATCCAGACAAGTAATGTACATAATAAAAAATTCCTCCTGTAGAAAAATGGGGTTAATAAAAAATATTTTTTCTGTGCTTGTCCCGTTTTGCACGGTGGGACATCTACTCGTCAATTATATCATATTCTGTAGAAATAATCAATTTTTTCAGAAGATTTCTGTTTTAGTATTGCTATATTAAATTGAGTATGATATAATATATGTATAAAAAACGACGGAGTTTTAGGTTAAAAATATCACAAACAAACAAAAAACATACGAAAGGGGAATCGGAGAATGTCATATAGTTTTCTTATAGATACTGCAATAGAAGCAATAAAAGAGAGATATAACAGAAAAAAATCTCCGGTTATGGGTGATACCGTATGTGCTATATGTTCAGGCAGCGGCAAAGTATACATTGGTATGAACGTTAATACTATGACAGGTAACATTCCGAACAATATCCATGCCGAAATAGACGCCCTGAACAAAATGAAAGCAGACAATGAAACTGTTGTAAAGGCAATTACTGTTTTCAGCTCGTGCAATATCTTTCCGATATTCCCCTGTAACAGCTGTATAAATCTTATTATGTCACTTGATACAGAAAACGCAAATGCGCTGATCGTTACTCCCGGTGGAAACGTTAATATAACAGAAGTGTGGAGATATGCATCAAACTCTTTTCACTACAGAATGCAGTCAGTTCAGAATATGAATGGAGTGCTGTATATGAACACCGGCAGAATGAATAATTCTATCGGATACACTAATTCCGGAGTTTCGCTGAATATAGGGACAGGTTATCCTCCGGTGGATCACTCGTTAGTACAGAAAAAATCCATGGCAAGCTCTTTGCTGAAGAACAGACTCAACGATCTTCTGAAAGATGAATAAAAAATGAAAGGGAATTATTGTTATGGGAAAATCAAAAAAAAGGATGTCAGCTCTTAATATCATACTTGTTCTGCAGCTGTTTTTTATGTTTATGCTTTCTCTTGGCATAACATACATAATAAGCAAAAGCGCAACTGACAGCTCTATTAACTATATTACCACGATAACAGAAGAACGTAGCCAGATTATTTTAAACTACGTTGAAAACGCCGAAAGGATCTTGTCCGCATACAGTCGTGCAGACGAGATACTTGACATAATAGAAAATCCGGAAAGCATAGATGCAGTGAATGCCGCACAGAAGTATACAGAGGCGTTTTCAGAGGATATAGTAAATCTTGAGGGTATATATGTAAGCGACTGGAATACTCATGTTCTTGCTCATACCAACAGACAGACAGTCGGTATCACAACAAGGCATGGTGTGGCTCTGCAGCAGCTCCGCAGTTCGCTTCTCGATTCAGGGGACAAGGTTTATGATACGGGTATCATAATTTCTCCTGCAAGCGGAAAGCAGATAGTTTCCATGTACAAGGCTGTTTATAACTCGCTCGGAAAGCCTGTCGGACTTGTGGGACTCGGTGTTTATACAAGCGGACTTGTAAACACGCTCAACTCATTAGGAAAAAGAGATATGGAAAACTCTTTTTACAGCATGGTAAATGTTTCGGATAAAAAATACATATTTAACAATGATTTTAACAAGATCTCAATGAATGTTGATAACAGTGCCCTTATTAAGCTTTGTGATTCGCTTGATGACATAACCGAAAACAGAACCGGGTATTTTAATTACACTGTAGAAAATAAAAAATACATATCCGTATATTCGTATATAGGCGAAAAAGGCTGGTTGTTCATGGTAGATGATACCGAGGACGAAATTTTTGCTCTTACAAAAAATATGCGCATATATATGATTATATTCTGTGTTTTCTGCATAGCGATTATATTTGTTTTCAATATTTCAGGCAAAATCCATAGGGATACTGCAAAAAAGCTTACATCTGCTGTACAGAAAAATGAAAAAGTAAAGGAATCACTCAATACTGCTGTTTTCAATGATGTTCTGACAGATGCCAGAAACAGAGTATCGTTTTCAAATGACTTCGAACCCGGAAAAGTAAAAAACTCTGAAGATTATCCTTATTATTTTGCGATGTTCAATATAATGGATTTCAGCAGAATAAACATCATGTTCGGGGAAGAAAACGGAGACATGATACTGGTGTCTACCGTAGATGCGCTCAGGGAGTGCTTTGATAATTCTGAGATATACAGAACAGGTTCAGATGAATTCATAGTTGCTGTTCCGCTTTCAAAAAATGATGTAGGCTACAGTGTGCTCATGAAAAATATTGACAAGGCTCTCGGCATGCTTTCTTCACCTTATGAAACAGAACAAGGAAATTTTTCGGTTATGTATAAGGTTTCAGCAGCCAGAAAGAGTAAAAATATAGATTCATCTGTTCTTTCTTCACTCAAGAACATATTAAATCAGAGTCAGCCGGCTGCATCCGGTCAGATTCCGTTTATTGACCTTGATAAGTTTTGATTTTTATAAAAAAACAACACCTGCTTTGTGTTCATGCTACAAAGCAGGTGTTGTTTTTGGTATATCCGTTCACCACGGTCATTCCGTGCATATAGGCTGATAGTAAACACCAAATAAACTTGGCGTTTACTATGGCTTATGTATTTTGTTTCGGGAACTTTACGGTAATAGTTGTTCCGCCGTCTGCTATACTGTCAAGTGTAAGCTCTGCGTTGTGTATTCTTGCAGAATGCTTGACTATCGACAGGCCGAGACCTGTGCCTCCGACTTCCTTTGAATGACTTTTGTCAACACGGTAAAAACGCTCAAACACACGTTCTCTGTGTTCTTCGGGTATGCCTATTCCGTTGTCAGATACAGTGAGTATAACGTTCCTGTCTGTGTTCCTGACCTCCACATCAACAGAACCGTTTTTGCGGTTGTATTTTATTGCGTTGTCGCAGAGATTATGTACTATTCCGCTTACAAGCTGAGGATATCCGATAAGCTGTGCAGGTGAACCGTGAAGCGATATGGATACCTTTGCCTCTTCAGCGGCAGGACGAAGTACGTTTATTACCTCTGATGAAATTTCGTAGAGGTTTATATTTTCCTTTTTCATATCTGCACTTCCCTCATCAAGATGCGAAAGTCTTATAATATCTTCAACAAGGGCTATCATTCGCTGTGTTTCTGAGTATATACGGCCTGCAAAAAGCGATATATCTTCATCTTTTACTATGCCGCTTTTCAGAAGCTCTGCATATCCTGATATGGAGTGCAGTGGTGTTTTCAGTTCATGTGATACATTTGCTGTGAATTCACGCCTCATCTGTTCTGCGTATTCTGAGCCTGTAGCAGGATTGTCGATATCAAGCGAATTGAGAGAGCTTGTTATTTTTTTTGAGATCAGTACGGTAAGCAGTGCTGAGAAAAATGCCGATACTGCTATAGCTATAATGATTACAGGAATAGTCAGAGTAAAAACAGAAAACAAAGAGCGGCTTGTATCAAGAGACTTATATAAGGCGCATGTTGTAAGAACAGATGCTGATATCAGGGTAACTGCTGATATCAGAAATACGGGAACGAAAATACTTTTTTTCATAGTCTTGTCCCTATTCTGTAGCCGACTCCGCGTATAGTTTCTATGTATTCGCCGTACTGACCCAGTTTGGTACGGAGTGTTCCTATATGTACGTCAACCGTTCTCGTTTCTCCGACAAACTCTGCTCCCCATATGCTCTGCAGAAGCTGTTCACGGGTAAAAACAAGTCCGAGGTTTTCCATGAACTTGTGCAGAAGCTCATACTCCTTGAGGGTCAGATTTACACGTCTGCCGTCTGTTTCAACAGTGTGTTCGCCGGTATTCATAATGATACCGCCGACCTTGAGTATATGCGTCTTGCTATGGTTTGATGTTCTGCGGAGAACAGCTCTTACTCTGCTTACCATTTCCATCATACCGAACGGTTTTGCGAGATAGTCATCTGCTCCGCAGTCAAGGCCTATTACCTTGTCGTACTCTGTACCTTTGGCAGTTGCCATTATTACAGGGATGTCGCAGGTTGCAGTATGGCTGCGGAGTTTTTTCAGAATACTGAGCCCGTCTTCTCCCGGAAGCATTATATCAAGCATGATAAGCTCCGGAGTTTTTTCTCTGAGTGCTGAAAAAAGCCCGGTTCCGTCAGCAAAGCCTTCTGCGGTAAATCCGGCAGATGAGAGAGTATAGAGCATGAGATCGCGTATGCTCGTATCATCTTCTACGCAAAAAATCATATATTCACAACCTTTTTTATGAATGTTTTATGTTTAACAAAAAATATTTTTTTACTATTAGCCGAATAGTGAACTTCAGATTTATTATGATGTTCACTATAATTATATACATTTTTTCTGCAGTGTGTCAAGGCAGTATGAAAAAATGGAGTTTTTTTCATTGCCGCATTGTAACAGATATTTTTATATGGTATAATAAAAATATTCGGATGATTCGGAAGAATGATAAAAAGAGGTAAAAGATGCTTGAAGAGTATGTGTATCACGGCAAGAAAAAACTGAGATGCGGGTATACTACAGGCTCCTGTGCGGCGGCAGCGGCAGGAGCTGCCGCCGAAATGCTGCTTCTCGGAAAAAAGCTCTCTTACATAGATATCCTTACACCTAAGGGGATAAAGCTTCATCTTGATGTAGCCGGAGCGGAGCTTGGCGAAGACTATGCAGTATGCGCAATAAAAAAGGACAGTGGTGACGACCCTGATATCACAAACGGGATACTCGTTTGCGCCAGGGTATGCTTTAAGCCGGACGGAGTTGATATTACCGGAGGCGAAGGGATAGGAAGGGTCACAAAGCCCGGACTTGACAGACCTGTAGGAGACTATGCAATAAACTCTGTTCCACGCCGTATGATAACCGATGAGGTTATGAGAGCGGCAGAGAAACACAGCTATCATGGCGGTTTTTCAGTAAAAATTTTTGTTCCGGACGGAAAGGAGATAGGGAAAAAAACCTATAATCCCCGTATGGGAATAGAAGGCGGAATATCAATAATCGGGACAAGCGGAATAGTAGAGCCTATGAGCAGCTCTGCACTTGTTGAAACCATACGTGCAGAAGCAGGCATGAGATATGCTCAGGGCTACAGAAACCTTTGTCTTACTCTTGGAAACTACAGCGAAGGATTTGTTGAGAAAAACCTTCCGTTTTCAGTGGAAAACAGCGTTAAGTGCAGTAATTTTATCGGTGAAGCGATAGATATTGCAGCAGCTGCAGGCTTTGAAAATATACTTCTTATAGGACATATCGGAAAGCTTGTGAAGCTCGGAGCCGGAATAATGAATACTCATTCAGCGCAGGCAGACGGACGTATGGATGTACTTGTAACCTGCGGAGTTCTTGCGGGTGCAGATACAGCTCTGCTGCGGAGGCTTCCTGAATGTGTGACAGTTGATGCAGCTCTTGATATTCTCAAAAGCGGCGGATATATGGAGAAAACTCTTGATATACTGTTGCAGAGGGCAGAATATTACCTCCTGGCAAGAGTAGGGGACAGTATGGGGGCAGGTGCTGTTATGTTTTCGGATAAGCATGGTATAACGCTTAAGACATCTGGGGCAGACCGCCTTATAAATATTTTTTCGGAGGAATACAATGGTTGATTTTGTGGGCGCAGGCTGTGGCGCAGCAGACCTTATAACACTCAGAGGAAAAGCGCTGATAGAAAAAGCAGATGTGATAATTTATGCAGGTTCACTCGTGAATCCGGAGCTTCTCGGATATGCTGCGGATGATTGTGAGATACATAACAGCGCATATATGACGCTTGATGAGGTGATATCCGTTATGGAAAAGGCTGAAAAGAGCGGTAAAAACGTGGTTCGTCTGCATACAGGCGATCCTTCTGTCTACGGTGCGATAAGAGAACAGATCGACAGACTCTGTGAGCTTGATATACCGTATCGTATATGTCCGGGAGTAAGCTCTTTTTGCGGTGCGGCGGCGGCTTTGCGTGCGGAATATACACTTCCTGAGGTTTCACAGACGGTGATAATCACAAGAATGGAAGGACGCACTCCCGTTCCTGAGAGCGAAAGCATAGAAAAGCTTGCTTCTCACGGTTCGACTATGGTTATTTTTCTTAGTACAGGAATGCTTGAAAAACTATCGGAAAGACTGATATCAGGCGGGTATTCTCCGGATACTCCGGCTGCAATAGTTTATAAGGCAAGCTGGCCTGATGAGAAGGTATGCCGTTGTACAGTCAGAAATCTTTATGAAACAGCACTGAAAAATAACATAAAGAAGACGGCACTCATAACTGTTGGAAATTTTTTAGGAGATGACTATGCTCTTTCCAGACTTTATGACGAGAGCTTTGAAACAGAGTACAGAAAGGCGAAAAAATGACAGCAGCTCTTATTTCTGTTACCGCTAAGGGCAGAGAGCTGTCACGGAAAATATCAGCCTTGCTTTCGGAAAAAAACATTGTAAAACGGTTCTGTTTTTATAAAAACAGTGATGAGAACGCTGTTTCATTTTCGGATATAAAGAGCCTGACTGCAAGTGTTTTTTATGAGAGTGATGCGCTGATTTTTATATGTGCCTGCGGTATTGCGGTACGGTCAGTTGCACCGCTTATAAAATCAAAAGCCTTAGACCCTGCGGTTATAGTTATTGACGATGAGGGAAGGTTTGTTATTTCTGTATTGTCAGGGCATATAGGCGGAGCAAACAGACTTGCCAGGATGCTTGCTTTACGAACAGGGGCAGAGGCAGTAATAACAACAGCGACTGATATAGGAGGCAGGTTTTCTCCTGACAGCTTTGCCAAAGCAAACGGTCTTATCATAAGTGATTTTTTAGCGGCTAAGGAAATAGCTGCCGCTGTACTTAACGATGAAAAAACAGGACTTGTGAGTGATTTTGTATGTGAAAATATCCCTGAAGAGATCTGTACCGGAAAGCTCTGCCGTACAGGTATCTGCATATCAGACGATGTAAACAGGAAGCCTTTTGAAACAACGCTTAATCTTGTTCCGAAAAACATAATACTCGGAATCGGCTGTAAGCGAGGAATACCCTGTGAAGTCATAGAAAAGCATGTTTTAAAAAGTATGCAAAAATCTCACATCGATACGGCACGACTTTGTGCTGTCATAACAATCGACATAAAGTCGGATGAAAAGGGTATTCTGGATTTTTGTGAAAAGTATGGTCTTGATTTTTTTACATACAGTGCAAAGGAGCTTATGAGTGTGAGCGGTGACTTTAACACGTCGGATTTTGTTCTTAAACAGACCGGTACCGATAACGTTTGTGAAAGAAGCGTGGTAAGACACGGAGGCAGGCTTATCATGCCGAAAACATCAGCTGACGGTGTCACTGCTGCGGCAGCAGAGCTGCCTTTAACCATTGATTTTGAAAAGGAGTTTTTATGAAGCTATATATAGTGGGTTTTGGCTGCGGAAGTCGAGAGGGAATGACAAACGAGGCGGAAAAAGCGATACTTGACAGTGAGCTTGTTGTCGGATATACCGTTTATACTGAACTTATAAAACAGTATTTTCCTGAAAAAGAGTATTACAGTACAGCTATGAGACAGGAAAAGGAGCGTGTCCGTTATGCTCTAAGCCAGGCTGCGAGCGGAAAAAAAACAGCTCTTGTATGCAGCGGAGACAGTGCTGTTTACGGTATGGCAGGTCTTGCTTATGAGCTTTCGGCGGAATTTCCTGATGTTGAGATCGAAGCTGTTGCAGGTGTTACTGCGGCACTGAGCGGAGGTGCTGTTCTCGGAGCACCGCTTACCCATGATTTTGCGGTGATAAGTCTGTCTGATCTGCTTACTCCTGCAGACAGGATAATGAAAAGACTCAGATGTGCAGCAGAGGGAGATTTTACAATAGTTCTTTACAATCCTTCCTCTAAAAAACGAGCAGATTATCTTGAGAAGGCGTGTGATATAATGCTTATGTACAAGTCTCCTGATACAATATGCGGTTATGTAAGAAATATCGGCAGAGAGGGACAGGAAAGCAGAATACTTACGCTCGGCGAACTTAAAAACACCGGTGTGGATATGTTTACGACCGTGTTTATCGGTAACAGCGAAACAAAGATAGCAGGAGGAAAAATGGTAACTCCGAGAGGCTACAAAAATGTCTGATTTTCTGATTTTCGGAGGAACGACTGAGGGACGTCAGCTTGCCGGGTTCTGTGCTGAAAACAGGATATATGCCTGTGTTTCAGTAGCGACAGATTACGGAGCCTCACTTCTTCCGCAGAGCAGCTATATAAAAATACTGAACGGAAGACTTGACTCTGACAAAATAATAAAGCTTTTATCAGAGGAACGTTTTCTGGCGGTCATTGACGCAACTCATCCGTATGCAGTGCTTGCCACGGAAAATATCAGCCTTGCCTGCAGGGAAACAGAAACTCCATATTATCGTCTTAAAAGAGAAAGCGAAGCTGTTTTCGGAACAGTGCTGAGTAATATGGAAGAGCTTGCAGCCTATCTTGACAGTACAGAGGGGTGTATTCTGAGTACACTCGGAAGTAAGGAGCTTCCTTTTCTGACAGCTGTTCATGATTTTTATGAACGTATATGGCTTCGGGTACTTGAAGCTGACGGCGTCAGGGAATACTGCAGAAGCCTTGGCTTTGATGAGAAAAAAATAATTTTTGGAAAAGGACCGTTTTCAGAAGAAGAAAATATCCTTCATCTGCAAAAAAGCAGGGCAGATATTCTTGTGACAAAGGAAAGCGGAGCCTTGGGTGGATACCCTCAGAAAGCAGAGGCTGCCAGAAAGCTCGGTGCAGAGCTTGTGACTGTAAAACGTCCTGAAGAAACCGGAATGGTTATCGGGGAAATTAAAAAAATGATTCTTATAAGGAAGAAAAAATGAAGGCATATATAATCGGAACAGGTATGGACGGGGTGAAGACTCTGACAGCTGAGGCAAAAAAAGCTGTCAGGGAAGCAGATGTTCTTATTGGCGCAGGACGTATGCTCGATATGTTTTCAACTCTCGGAAAGAAAACCTTTGAAAGCTATAAAAGCGATGAAATATCGCAGTATCTCAGAGAAAACAGCTTTGACAAGGCGGCTTTGCTTATGTCCGGAGACTGCGGTTTTTACAGTGGGGCTGAAAAGCTCATAACAGCGCTTGCTGATTGTGATACCGAAATAATAAGCGGTATATCATCGCCTGTGTATTTCTGCTCAAAAATAAAAAAGCCGTGGCAGGATATGCGCTTTATAAGTCTGCATGGTACGGACGGAAATATTGTCAGAAACGTATGCAGGCACAGATACTGTTTTTTTCTGCTCGGAGGAGAGAATACTCCTGATAAGGTATGTAAAAGACTTTGCGGATATGGTATGGAAAAAACAAAGGTATATATAGGTGAAAACCTCGGTTATGACAACGAAAGCATAAAAAACGGCATAGCCTCCGACTTTACAGAGCTGAGAACAGGAAGCCTGTGTGTGATGGTGACGGAAAACCCTGAATACGAGAGAGCAGTTCCTTCCGGAATAGACGACGCGCGTTTTATAAGGGGAAATGTACCTATGACAAAGTCTGAGGTCAGAGCAGCAGTTGTTTCAAAGCTCTCTGTCGGACGAAACGATATCTGCTGGGATATCGGATGCGGAACAGGCTCTGTATCTGTCGAAATGTCTTTGCAGTGCTATGACGGAAAGGTTTATTCCATTGACAAAAATCCCGAAGCAGCAGAGCTTACTCTTGAAAACTCCCGTCGGTTCGGCTGCGATAATATTAAGGTCATAAACGGCACAGCTCCGGATTCGCTCTCAGAGCTTCCGGCTCCCGACAATGTTTTTATAGGCGGTTCGTGCGGGAAAATAAACGATATTCTGCGTGTGGTATATAAAAAAAACAGTGCTGCAGCAGTTCTTATAACCGCAGTTTCTCTCGAAACGCTAAGTGAGGCGGTAAAAGCTTTTGAGAAGTATGGTGTTGACTCTCCTGAGGTTCTTCAGCTTGCAGTAACAAGAGCAAAACGTATCGGAAAACACACCATGCTCTCAGCAGAGAACCCTGTTTTCATCATCAGAGGAGTGAAAAATTGAAAAGGATACTTATAGGAGGAACTCACAGCGGATGTGGAAAAACCACAGTTACCTGCGCCGTTCTGCAGGCATTGTGCAGACGGAAAATGAAAGCTGCCTCGTTCAAGTGCGGTCCGGATTATATAGACCCTTTGTTTCATGAAAAGATAATAGGCACAGCCTCGTATAATCTCGACAGCTTTTTCTGTGATGACAATACCCTGAAGTATCTGCTTTACGAAAACGGAAAGGATGCAGATATTGCGGTGATAGAAGGTGTTATGGGCTTTTATGACGGAGCCGGTAAAAGAGGCTCTGCCAATTCCGTTTCACAGATCACCGGAACAAAAGCAGTTGTTGTTATAGACTGCAAGGGGATGAGCGGCTCCATAGGGGCAGTCATGAAAGGTTTTCTGGAGTTTGAAGAAAACAACATAGCCGGATTTATTTTTAATCGTCTGCCTGAAAAGCTCGTCCCTATGGCAATGGAGCTCTGTGACAGGCTCGGCACAGAATACTTCGGTTATCTTCCGGTAAACAGGAGCGTTATAAAAAGCCGTCATCTCGGACTTGTGACAGCAGATGAGATATCGGATCTCAGAGAAAAAATGCAGCTTCTTGCAGAGCTTGCAGAAGAGCATATTCTTCTTGACAGGATAATTGAGCTTTCAGACACGGGCTATCCCGGCTTTGAGCCGCCTGTGATAAAAAAACAAAGCTTTTCAAGAGAGCCGGTAATAGCTGTTTCAAAAGACAAAGCATTTTGCTTTTTGTATCAGGATAACATAAAGCTTCTCAAGGAGCTTGGCTGTGAGATACGGTATTTTTCGCCTCTTAGTGACAGCGTGGTTCCGGAGGCAGACGGACTTATCCTTTGCGGAGGATATCCTGAGCTGTATGGCGGACAGCTTGAGGCGAATCAAAGTATGCTGTATGATATTTACAGAAAAATAAAAGACGGTATTCCTGTTATCGCTGAATGCGGAGGCTTTATGTATCTTCACGATGAGCTTGAAGACGAAAACGGAAATATCCGTAAGCTTGTAGGAGCCGTAAAAGGACGTGCATACAGAACAGAACGTCTGCAGCGTTTTGGATATGTTACGCTTACTGCACTTAGTGACAATCTGCTTTGTTATAAAGATGAGAGCTTTAAGGCGCATGAGTTTCATTACTGGGACAGTACGGACTGCGGAAGCGGCTTTAATGCAGAAAAGTCTGACGGGCGCCAATGGAGCTGCGGACATACCGGCTCAAGTTTCTATGCAGGTTTTCCTCATCTTTATTTTTATTCCGATATAAAAACAGCAGAAAAATTTGTGTCAGAGTGCGCTGTATACGGAGGGATACATGAACAGAACAGATAAAATAATTCCGTCTGAAGGTAAGGCGGAAAAAGCGGCTCATGAACGCTGGAACAGTATAGCCAAGCCGCTTGGAAGTCTCGGCCTGCTTGAAAAGGCAGTTGAAAAGATCGCAGCGATACAACGGACGGAAAATGTTGACATAGGAAAAAGAGCGGTTGTTGTGATGTGTGCAGACAATGGTGTTGTGTGCGAGGGAGTAACTCAGTCAGACAGCAGTGTTACAGCTGTCTGTGCAGAAGCAATAGCAGGCGGAACGTCAAACATAAACCGTATAGCAGAAACCTTCGGAGCGGATGTGTATGCGGTGGATATCGGTATAAACAGGGATATGGACGTTCCCGGACTTATAAACAGAAAGATAGCTTATGGAACGGAAAATATAGCAAAAGGGGCTGCAATGACGAAAGAACAGGCAGTCAGGGCTATATCTGCCGGAATAGATATGGTCTGTGAGCTTAAAAAAAACGGAGTAAAAATCATAATAACCGGTGAAATGGGTATCGGAAACACTACAGTGGCATCTGCGCTTTCATCTGTTCTGCTTTTCCGTTCTCCCTGCGAGGTGACAGGAAGAGGAGCAGGACTTGACAGCGAGGGACTCCGACGAAAGATCTCAGTAATAGAAAAAGCCATAGCATTGAACTCTCCGGATAACGAAGATCCGATAGGGCTCATCTCAAAAATAGGCGGCTATGATATTGCAGGTATGACAGGGCTTTTTCTCGGAGGAGCATACTGTCATATCCCCGTAGTTATCGACGGCGTAATATCTGCAGTGGCGGCGAAGCTTGCTTGCAGGATAAATCCTCTTACGGTGCAGTATATGCTTCCGAGTCACGTTTCCGGTGAACCTGCAGGCAGGCTGCTTCTCGAAAGCATGGGCTTAGAGCCTCTTATCGATGCCCGTATGAGACTTGGAGAGGGAACCGGCGGTGCAATGCTTCTGCCTCTTCTTGACGGTGCGCTTGCGGTTTACAACAGCGCTCATCGTTTTGAAGAGACTCCGATAGAAAGGTATGTTGAGCTTATATGATGACAGTTGTTACAGGCGGTTCAAAATGCGGAAAATCAAGTTTTGCAGAGAGCATGCTTGATGGCTTTGACAACAGAAAGCTGTATATCGCTACTATGCGTCCTTACGGAGAGGAAGCGCTGACTGCCATAGAGAGGCACAGAAGGCTCCGCAGTAAAAAAGGCTTTGAAACCATCGAAAGATATACAGATATAGGAGGACTTTCCCTGCCGGAAGGCTGTGGAATACTGCTCGAATGCATGGGAAATCTCTGTGCCAACGAAATGTTCCGCGATGATCGTATAACCGATCCGTTCCTCACGATAACAGACGGAATAAGAAGACTCAGAGAATACGCCTCAAAGCTTATTATAGTCACAAATACAGTATGCTGTGACGGAATATCCTATGAATACGGAACGTCGGAATATATAAGAGTTTTAAGCAGGATAAACACTATTCTTGCAGATATGTCCGACAACGTTATAGAATGCGTATACGGTATACCGGTAGTGCTGAAAGGAAAGCTGTCATGATATTTTTAAGATCTCTTGCAAGTGCGTTTCTTATGTATTCAAGAATACCTGTGCCGTCTGTTGAATGGAAGGAAGAAAACAGGAGATATGCACTGTGCTTTTTTCCGCTTGTCGGTGTGGTTGTTGGAATGCTTTTTCTTCTCTGGCGATATGTCTGCTTACGTTTCGGAGTCGGCGGACTTCTTACGGGAGCGGTTTCTGCGGCTGTTCCGGTGCTGATCACAGGAGGTATACACTTTGATGGTTTTTGTGATGTAATTGATGCAAGCTCTTCATATGCTGACAGGTCAAAAAAGCTTCAGATAATGTCCGATCCGCATATAGGCTCGTTTGCTTCTGTCTATGCTGTACTTTTTCTTCTTGTACAGACTGCTGCTATGAGTGAGGTGAGCAGTGCAGAAGGCATAGCTGTAGTATCGCTCGGCTTTGTGCTCTCGAGAGCTCTTAGCGGAATAGGTGCAGTGTGCTTTAAGAGTGCCAGAAGCAGCGGAGCTCTTCACAGCTTTGTAATGCCTGCGCACAGGAAGATAACGCTTTTGGTGCTTGCTCTCACAGCAGTCTCTTCAGTTTTTGCTATGATGCTTTTAAGCTTCATAGCAGGTCTGACGGCGGCTGTCGGGGCACTGTGCTGTTTTGCGTATTACCGGTTTTTTTCCTATAAAAATTTCGGAGGTGTTACCGGAGATCTGGCAGGCTGGTTTTTACAGCTGTGTGAGCTTGTCATCCTTCTCGCTGTGACAGCAGCTGAAAAGATTATGGAGGTTTTATTATGATAATGATAACAGGCGGCGCTTTTCAGGGAAAAGCTGATTTTGCCAAGTCGAACTTTGGCTGTAAAATATCAGACGGCGGAAGCTGCGACTTTAAAGAAGCTTTTTTTGCTGAGTGCATCAGGGATTATCACTTGCTCATAAAAAGACTGCTTGATGAGGGCAGGGATGCAAAAGAGTTCACAGGACGGCTTTGCAGTGAAAACCCCGGCCTTATTGTCATAATAAACGAAATAGGCTGCGGGATAGTTCCGCTTGAAAAAAAAGAGAGGATATGGCGTGAAGAGGTCGGACGTGCTGGCTGTATCATAGCTGATAATTCTGAAACTGTAATACGCATATGCTGTGGTATTCCGACTGTAATAAAGGGTGGAGCTGAGTGAAAATAATTTTTATACGGCATGGAAAAACAGCCGGAAATCTTGAAAAGCGTTATATCGGAAAAACGGACGAGCCGCTCTGCAGCGAAGGTATAAGTGAGCTTGGCGGAAAAAAATATCCCGACTGTGAGCTTGTTATAGCAAGTCCTAAAAAGCGCTGTCTTGAAACTGCAAAAATAATCTATCCTGATTTGAAACCGGTAGCTTTAAGAGGCCTTGAGGAATGTGACTTCGGGGACTTTGAAGGAAAAAACTTTGCGGAGCTTGAAGGTGATTCTTATTATCAGAAATGGCTCAGAAGCGGTGGGAAGCTGAATTTTCCCGGTGGAGAAGCAGTCGGGGACTTTAAGGAAAGATGCACTGCGGCTTTTGAGGAAGCAGTAGAAAAATACCGTGAATGCGGAGCAATCTCTTTTGTTGTTCACGGAGGAACAATAATGTCCGTACTTGAAAAATATGCAGTACCCAAAAAGGATTATTATGATTTTCAGGTAAAAAACGCCTGTGGATATGTGACCTTTTTTGACGGTGAAAAAATAATTGTTTCGGAGCAGATATGAATTTTTATACAGCAGTGTTGCCGGTTCTGGCCGGCTTTTTAACGGATCTTATTCTTGGTGATCCATATACCATGCCGCATCCGATAAGGCTCATAGGAAGTCTTATATCACGCCTTGAAGGATTTGTGCGCAGACGTTTTAAAAACCTGCGTGCAGGAGGAGTTTTTCTTGCGATAACAGTTCTGATACTGTCGTCAGGAGTGCCTCTTGTGATTTTGCTTCTGGCATACAGACTGAATACAGTTTTCGGAATCGTGGCTGAGAGTGTATTTTGTTATTATCTTATTGCGGCGAGATGTCTTCGGGACGAAAGCATGAAGGTGTTTAGGGCGGTAAACGAAGGTGATACCGAAAAAGCAAGAAAAGCAGTTTCTATGATAGTCGGACGTGACACAAAATCACTTGACGAAAAAGGCATAATACGTGCAGCTGTCGAAACAGTTGCAGAAAATACCTCTGACGGAGTAACTGCGCCTGTTATGTATATGGCGGCAGGAGGGGCGGTTCTCGGGTTCTTCTATAAGGCTGCAAACACCATGGATTCCATGATAGGCTATAAAAATGAAAAGTACGCTGAGCTTGGAAGGTTTGCGGCAAAGCTTGACGATGTGCTTAATTATATTCCGTCGAGGCTTACTGCGGCTGCAATGATATTTTCCGCATTTATTCTCAGAATGAACGGCAGAGGTGCTTTGAAAATATGGAAGCGGGACCGTAGAAAGCACGCAAGTCCCAACTCTGCACAGACAGAAGCAGTGTGTGCGGGAGCGCTTGATATACGGCTTGCAGGCGACGCTTATTATTTTGGCAGGCTTCACAAAAAAGAATACATAGGTGATGATAACCGCCCTGTAGAAAATGAGGACATACGCCGTGCAAACAGGCTTATGTATGCCGCATCGGTGATTGTGCTTATTTTTTCAGTGACGTTCAGAGCTCTTGTTTTCGGAGGAATATTATGAAGACTTCAGAACACGGCGGATATATATATACGGATAAGATAAAGTATGATTTTTCCGCAAATCTCAATCCTCTCGGCATGCCCTCAGGTGTAAAGGAGGCTCTCAGAGGAGCTGTTGACGCTTTTGAAAATTATCCTGATCCTTTTTGCGGCAGGCTGTTGTCGGCGTTATCAGAGTATGAGGATTTTCCGGAAGAAAAAATAGTATGCGGAAACGGTGCGGCTGATCTCATATACCGGCTTGCAGAAGCAGTAAAACCCGTAAAGGCAGTTGTGGCAGCCCCGTGCTTTGGCGAATATGAAAAGGCGCTTAGTCAGTGCGGTGCAGTGACTAAGCGGTACTTTCTCTCTGAAAAAAACGATTTTTTACTTGACGATGGCATACTTGATATTCTTGACAGCAGTACGGATATGCTTTTTCTGTGCAGTCCCAACAATCCTACCGGACGTATCATAAAAAAAGAACTGATGAGAAAGATTTCAGAAAAATGCCTTCTGGAAAATATAGTTTTTGTGTGCGACGAATGCTTTCTGCCTTTTGTTCAGAAAAGCAGGGAAAAGAGTGTCAGAAATTTTATGAACGAACGTGTTGTTGTGCTTAACGCATTCACAAAAATTTTTTCCATGGCAGGTCTGAGACTCGGATATGCTCTTTTCGGAAGTGAGGAGATTGCAGAGAGAGTAAGGAGAACGGGGCAGTACTGGAGTGTTTCTGTTCCGGCACAGATCGCAGGTGAAGCGGCATTAAAGGAAAAGGGGTTTGTTGAAAAAACAGCAGAACTTGTTGAGCAGGAGCGCATCAGTCTTGAATCAGCGCTCAGAAGCTTCGGCTTTAAGGTCTGTCCTTCAGAGGCAAACTTTATTCTTTTCAGATGCGGACTTCCGCTTGACTGCTGTCTTCTCAGAGAGCATATAGCTATACGGAACTGTGCAAATTTTGAAGGGCTTGATGAAAGATATTTTCGTACTGCAGTACGCACACGCGAGGAAAACGAAATTTTTATTATGGCAGTAAGGAGGGCTTTGGGTGGCTAAGTCTATAATGATACAGGGAACGATGTCAAACGCAGGAAAGAGTCTCTTTGCGGCGGCACTCTGCAGGATTTTCAGACAGGACGGATACAGTGTTGCTCCGTTCAAGTCGCAGAATATGGCGCTTAACTCATATATAACAGCGGACGGACTTGAGATGGGACGTGCTCAGGTTATGCAGGCGGAGGCGGCAGGTATCGAGCCGTCAGTACTTATGAATCCCGTTCTTCTCAAGCCTACGACTGACATCGGCTCACAGGTCATAGTGAACGGAGAGGTTCTTGGAAACATGCATGCGGCGGAGTATTTCCGCTATAAAAAATCCCTTATCCCTGACATAATGAAAGCATATGAAACACTTGCCTCACAGCATGAGATAGTTGTGCTTGAGGGGGCAGGAAGTGCGGCAGAGCTTAATCTTAAGTCAGACGATATTGTAAATATGGGAATGGCAAGACTTGCAGGTTCTCCTGTTCTCCTTGTAGGAGATATAGACAGAGGGGGTGTGTTCGCACAGCTTCTGGGTACGCTCATGCTTCTTGAAAAAGAAGAACAGGATATGATAAAAGGACTGGTCGTAAACAAGTTCAGAGGTGATAAGACTGTTTTCAGCAGCGGTGTGGATATTCTTGAGCATCGCGGCGGAAAGCCTGTTGTCGGTGTAGTTCCGTATATTGATTGTGATATCGAAGATGAGGACAGTCTGTCCGAAAAGCTTGGCAGCAAGGCTGAGGGGATAATAGATATAGCTGTTATACATCTGCCGAGGATGTCAAACTTTACTGACTTTGATGTTTTCCGACAGTATGAAGGCGTTTCCGTGCGCTATGTGACAAAGCCCTATCATCTGAAAAATCCTGATCTTATCATAATTCCGGGGACCAAAAGCACTCTTCATGATATGAAGTGGCTTCGTGACAGCGGTCTTGAGAAAGCTGTAAGGGAGCTTGCCGGCAGAGGTACTCCTGTTTTCGGAATATGCGGCGGATATCAGATGTTGGGTGAAACGATATCCGATCCGGAATGCTCTGAGGGCGGAGGAAGCATTGACGGAACAGGGCTTTTAAAATGCCGTACAGTGTTTGCAAAAGAAAAAAGACGTTCACGTACAGAGGGCGTTTTTGCAGAAACAGGCGGAGTTTTTGCCTGCCTTTCCGGTGCGGAGTTTTCAGGCTATGAGATACATATGGGGGAAACCTCTTCGGAGGAAAAACCGCTTTTATCATGCGGCGGTTCGCAGAACGGCAATATATACGGTTGTTATATTCATGGCGTTTTTGACAGCGATGATGTTTCCGGCCGTATAGTAAGGACTCTGTACAGGAACAAGGGGCTTGAAGGAGGAACGGAAAAGACAGACCGCAGGGCATATAAGGAAAAGCAGTACAATCTGCTTGCAGATGAGGTGCGGAAAAATATTGACATGGAGCTTGTATACAGGATTCTTGAAAAGGGAGTTTAGAAAAAGTTTTTCTTGAAAGGAGAAGTTTATTATGAAGGACGGAAAGTACAGGATAGAAGCGGAGCTAAGCGGTGGCTCGGGCAAGGCAGGTATAGAGTCACCTGCCGAACTTACAGTAACAGATGGAGTTATGAATGCAAGGATAGTCTGGAGCAGCAGCAGTTACACTCTGATGACGATAGGTGATAAGGAGTATACTCCGGTAAGCCGTGAAGAAAACTCTGTTTTTGTTATCGAGGTTCCTGCGCTTGATGAAGATATTACTGTGTTTGCGGAAACAGTAGCAATGAGTAAGCCGCATACAATAGAATATACTCTGAGCTTTGATTCTTCTGCCTTAAAGGAAGTGAACACCTTCCCGTTGGCAGCAGCTCTTGCAGTCTCCGTCGGAATAGCGGCCGTTGTTTCAGGAGTGTTTATACTAAAAAGAAGGAAGAAAAGATGAAGTTTATGAAAAAAATCATGGCGGTCCTTGGTACCGTTTTTATAATACTGCTTTCAGGCTGTTCTGAAGCAGCACCTATACCTGATGCGCCCTTTGAAATAGACGGGCTTGTATGTTCAGAGCGGGTTTCTCTTTCATATGCTGAGCAGTTTGCAATTGATCGATATGAAGGCGGATATTCGGCAATACACACAATGAACGGAGAAAGCTATCTGATAGTGCCTGACGGAAAGGATATTCCCAAGGGATTATCTGAAGATATAACCATAATAAAACAGCCCTTAGCCAATGTTTATCTTACTGCAACCTCTGCAATGGGCTTTTTCGCAGAGCTTGGTCAGGGTGAAGCAGTGAGGTTTTCGGGAACCAGAGCAGAGGACTGGTATATTGACTATGCAAGAGAGGCTATGGAAAGCGGCAGTATCCTCTATGCAGGAAGGTATCGAGAACCTGATTATGAGCTTCTTCTTGAAAAAAACTGCGGGCTTTCAATACAGTCAACCATGCTGAGCCATTCGCCTGAGGTGAAGGAAAAGCTAAACGAGCTTGGTATCCCGGTTTTTGTGGATTATTCAAGCTACGAATCCCATCCTCTCGGCAGAAGCGAGTGGATAAGGGTTTATGGTGAAATGACCGGTGCATACGAGCTTGCTGACAGACTTTTTGAAGAGCAGGCAGGAAAGCTTGAAGCTATATCTGAAAAAGAAACCGGAAAGAAGGTTGCTTTCTTTTATATAAGCTCCTCCGGACAGGCTGTCACAAGAAAAAGCGGAGACTATATAACAAAAATGATAGAGCTTGCAGGCGGCGAAAATGTTTTTGAAGCTCCCGGTGATGATAAGGCAACTTCTTCTGTGACAATGGAAATGGAGCAGTTCTACAGTCAGGCTGTAAATGCTGATATCATAATCTATAACAGCACGATAGACGGTGAACTGACAAGCATATCAGAGCTTACAGCCAAAAACGGACTTCTTGCCGACTTCAAAGCAGTAAAGAACGGAGATGTGTGGTGTACCGGTGAAAACCTGTTTCAGGAAACTATGAAGCTTGGTACGTTTGTTTCTGATCTTAATTCTGTTTTTACGGAAAATACCGGATCAGCACCGCCGCAGTTTCTGTTCAGGCTTGAGGATGGTGGAACAGAATGACCAAAACAAGAAGTGTTGTTATGTTTATTGCGCTTCTGACCGGAGTTCTGATGCTGTTTTTTGCAAACGTTTTTGTCGGAAGTGCTGATATACCTCTCCGGGAGGCGTTTGGTGCTGTTTTCGGAGCAGAAAACTCTGCAAGCGATATACTCCGGAAGATACGTATACCCAGAGCACTTGCGGCAATGCTGCTTGGCGGTGCGCTGTCTCTTTCAGGATATCTTCTGCAGACGTTTTTTCACAATCCTATAGCCGGACCTTTTGTTCTGGGTGTTTCATCAGGAGCAAAGCTTGTTGTGGCTGTGACGATGATTTTTTCAGCAGGATTTTTTGGCTCATTAAGCTCAGCTGTTATGATATTGTCTGCTTTTATCGGTTCTATGCTGTCGCTCGGCTTTGTTCTGCTTGTTTCCCGTAAGCTTAAGCAGATGTCTATGCTGGTTGTATGCGGAGTTATGACAGGCTATATATGCTCGGCAGTTACGGATTTTCTTGTGACGTTTGCGGATGACTCTGATATCGTAAATCTTCACGACTGGTCCATGGGAACTTTTTCAGGCATGAATATGGATAATGTACGGGTTATCTTTGTGTTTGTACTTGCGGGGGTGGCAGGAGCCTTTCTTATATCGAAGCCGGTCGGAGCGTACATGCTCGGAGAAAGCTATGCCGGGAGTATGGGGGTAAATATAAAGCTTCTTAAGGTTCTTCTTATAGTTCTGTCAGGACTTCTGTCGGCGGCGGTTACGGCGTTTGCAGGACCTGTTTCGTTTGTAGGGATCGCTGTTCCGCATATTATACGTGTGCTTTTCAGGACATCAAAGCCGCTTCTGATGATACCGGCATGTTTTCTCGGAGGCAGTATTTTCTGTATGCTTTGTGATATGATAGCAAGAACTGTATTTGCACCGACGGAGCTTAGTATAAGTACGGTAACTGCGGTGTTCGGAGCACCGGTGGTAATACTTATAATGCTTAAAAGAAAGCGGGGAGAAATATGACCCGAGGTGCGTTTGTTTCTGCTGACGGACTTTCTGTGGGCTACGGCAGAAAGATAACTGTAAACGGAGTGGAGTTTTGCGTAAACGGAGGAGAGATCCTGACTCTTATCGGACCTAACGGTGCCGGAAAATCAACAATACTTAAAACTATAGCCGGATATCTCAGAAGACTTGACGGCAATATAGCCATACACGGTGAAAACACAGATAAAATTTCTGTAAAGAAAATGGCAGAAAAGCTGTCGGTAGTTCTTACTGAACGGATACGTCCTGAGCTTATGACATGCCGGGAGGTAGTTGAAACCGGACGATATCCGTATACAGGAGGCTTCGGCATACTGACCCGGAAGGATAAGCAGATTGTCAGTGAGGCGATAAAAACTGTATCGATGCAGGACTTTGCGGATATGGATTTTAATCTTGTGAGTGATGGTCAGCGTCAGCGTGTGATGCTTGCACGTGCGATATGTCAGGAGCCGGATATCCTTATCCTTGATGAGCCTACCTCATATCTTGACGTGCATCATAAGATAATGTTCCTTGAGATACTCAGAAGACTTGCGTTGGAAAAACAGATAGCAGTAATAGTGTCGATGCATGAGCTTGATTTTGCGGAAAAGGTTTCTGACTATGCTCTGTGCATAAAGGACGGAAAGGTTTTTCTTTCGGGAACTCCGGATAAAATATTTACAAAAGAAAATATTATGGAGCTTTATGACGTTACAGAAGAGTTGTATGACAAGTATTTCAGATGAATACGGAGGTAAGTATAATGGGACTTCTTCATATATACTGCGGTGACGGCAAGGGTAAGACGACTGCGGCGCTGGGGCTTGCGCTAAGAGCAGCCGGTGCCGGAATCAAGGTTTGTTTTGTTCAGTTTATGAAGGGCGGAGAAACCGCTGAGCTTGCTGCGCTGAAGCGGATTCCGGATATATATGTCATGCGTTGTGACAGGGCTTACGGTTTTTTCAAAAATATGAGCGACACTGACAAGGCAGAGATCACGGTCTGCCATAACGGGCTTCTGAAAAAAGCTTTTGGCTCCGGTTACGGACTAATAATACTCGATGAGTTCAATGCCGCATACGGCTGTGGTCTTATTGATCGTGAAGCTGCACGGGAGCTGATACTTAAGGGTGTGGAAAATGCTGAGGTCGTGCTTACAGGACGAAATCCTGATGAAGCTTTTATAGAAGCAGCGGATTATGTAAGTGATATCTGCTGTGTGAAGCATCCTTACGAAAAAGGAATAACTGCGAGAAAGGGGATAGAATATTGAAACCTGAATATGTGCGTCCGGACGAAATTGAAAAGCGAAGCTTTGAGATGATCGAGGCTGAGCTCGGTGACAGAAAGATTCCTGAGGAGATAAAGCCGGTAGTTATGCGTGCAATCCATACGTCAGCTGACTTTGATTATTATGATAATCTTTGCTTTTCAGAAAATGCAGTAAAGACCGCTCTTGATGTAATAAAAAAAGGAGCGGTTTTCGTTACCGATACAAACATGGCTTTGTCCGGAATAAATAAAGCTGCGCTTCATAAGCTTGGCTGTGAGGCAATGTGCTTTATGGCAGATAATGATGTAGCGGAGAATGCATCAAGAAACGGTACGACAAGAGCGCAGGCTTCTGCTGATAAGGCGGCAGCTCTCGGCAGACCTGTGATTTATGCAGTAGGAAATGCCCCTACAGCACTTATACGTCTGTATGAACTTATAGAAAGCGGAGTTTTTGTTCCGGAGCTTATCATAGGCGTTCCTGTCGGCTTTGTAAACGTAGTGCAGTCAAAGGAAATGATAATGACTTCGGGTGTGCCGTATATTGTCTCAAGAGGCAGAAAAGGAGGAAGCAATATAGCTGCAGCAATATGCAACGCCCTGCTCTATATGGCAGCTGGACGATAAATATTTTTACAGAAAGAAAAAAGAGATTTGTGTGTCAGAGTCTTTGTTTGACAAGTGAAAGGTTGATTTCCGGAAATACAGTTTTTTCGGAATACTTTCGCTTAATTTTACGCAAATTTTACAAAAGACGAACGTTGATTTTACAATGTGACTGTATAATATCTTTTGGATTTTTGGGTAAAAAATTATTGTGAACATAAAACATGTTTTTACGTTCGCTAAGGAAAATTTATTTTCAAAGAGAGAGTACGAATAGGAGTTATTTTTTTATGAGTATTTTTAACGTTTTCACTCTGCTCGGAGGCCTTGCGTTCTTCCTTTACGGAATGAACATGATGGGAGACGCTCTGGAAAGAAAAGCAGGAACTAAACTCAAGTCAATTCTCGCACAGCTCACTTCAAACACATTCAAAGGCTTTTTGCTGGGTCTTGTCATTACTGCTATAATCCAGTCATCATCGGCTACGACTGTTATGGTTGTCGGATTTGTAAACTCCGGTATCATGACGCTAAGACAGGCAACAGGTGTTATTTTCGGTGCAAACCTCGGTACCTCTGTTACATCATGGCTTCTCAGTCTTACGGGTATTGAGGGTGATAATTTCTTTATTCAGCTTGCAAAGCCGAGCAGCTTCACTCCGCTTCTTGCTTTTATAGGCATAATACTTATCATGTTTATAAAAAAGAACAAGCATAAGGACACTGCTCTTATACTGATCGGTTTTTCGATCCTTATGTTCGGTATGGAGACGATGTCAGCTGCTGTTGATCCTCTTGCTGAGTCCGAAAAGTTCAAGAATGTCCTTGTTCTTTTCTCAAACCCTGTTATCGGTTTGCTTGTAGGTACGATATTTACTGCTATTGTACAGTCATCATCTGCTTCTGTCGGTATTCTTCAGGCACTTACGCTTACAGGAACAGTTACTTACGCAACTGCTATTCCGATAGTTATGGGACAGAACATAGGTACCTGTGTAAGTGCGATGATATCTTCTATCGGTGCAAGTAAAAACGCAAAAAGAGCCGCAGTTATCCATCTGAGCTTTAACCTTATCAGTGCTGTTGTATGGCTTACTGTTTACTATGTTCTTGAAACAATTATCGGCTTTGCTTTTGTAAGCAGTGCAGCTTCACCGCTTGGTATAGCTGTTGTTCATACTGTTTTCAAGCTTCTCGCTCTTGCTCTTCTTATGCCATTCAGCAAACAGCTTGAAAAGCTTTCATATGTTATTATCAAGAAGGATGACTCTGAGATTGAAAAGACAGAGCTTCTTGACGAAAGACTTCTTTCAACTCCGGCTGTAGCTATAGAGCGCAGTCGTAACGTAACATGCGAAATGGCTAAGCTTTCAGTAGGAATCCTTCATGATTCACTGGAAAATCTGTTTGTATGTGATGAAAAGATGGGCGAAAAGATCCGTAAGGGTGAGGATGAAGCTGATAAGTACGAGGACGCACTCGGAACCTATCTTGTAAAGCTCAGCTCAAAATCCCTTTCAGACGAGGACAGCCACGAGATTACAGAGCTTCTGCATATCATCGGTGATTTTGAACGTATAAGCGACCACGCTGTAAACATTCTCGAATCAGCTGAGGAAATCAAAGAAAAAGGACTTTCGTTCTCAAAGCAGGCTATGTCAGAGCTTGGCGTTATGATAGATGCTGTAAACGAGATTCTTGATCTGGCGCTCGACGCTTTCCTTAACAACGATATGGACAAGGCCTTCCTTGTTGAACCTCTCGAACAGGTCGTGGACAACCTTAAGGTTCTTCTGAAGAAACAGCATATTTCACGTCTCAGAAAGAACGAATGTACTATAGAGCTTGGTTTTGTTCTTTCTGACCTTCTTACAAACCTTGAACGAGTTTCAGATCACTGCTCTAACGTTGCGGTATGTCTCATTGAGGTATCGCACGACGGACTTGATATGCACAATTATCTGCAGACGCTCAGGACTATTCACAATAAAGAGTTCGAAAGCAATCTTGAACGCTATGCAGAAAAATACGCTATTTATGAATAAAAGCAGGCGTTATAAAGCCGGATATTTTCCCCTGTATCTGAAGAATTAAGCTTCGGATACAGGGGTTGTTTTTTGCTTTGGTATTGTGGATTTTCCGCTTTTGTGGTATAATGAAAAAAATAATTGTCTGACGACAAAAGCTTAGTGTATATCGGCTGATAGTAAACTATAGTGTTTTCAGAACGGAGAAGGAATAATGATTGATTTTGACAATATTGAAAAATACCGTGAGAACAATCGTATCGAAGCTAAAAAGGCACTCGGAGGACTTCCTGACAGTGTGTGGGAGACGTATTCGGCATTTGCAAATTCATTTGGCGGAGTGATACTGCTCGGAGTTGCAGAATATGATGACAAATCCCTTCATCCGGTAAACCTTCCTGATCCGGAGGATATGGTCGAGGAGTTCAGGAGTATTCTGAACGATCCCGGAAAGGTAAGTGTAAATATTCTTTCAGACAGAAACATCTCAATTCACGAGTCGGGCGGTAAACGTTTTATTTCTATCGAGGTTCCTCGTGCGGGAAGAAGTGACAGACCTGTTTATATAGACGGGAACCCCATGACGGGAACATACCGCAGAAACGGCGAGGGTGATTACAGGTGTACAAGAGCGGAGGTCATAGCCATGACCCGTGATATTTCCGTAAAGACACAGGATATGCTTGTTCTTGAGGAAATGGGCTTTGACGTTTTTGACTACAGCAGTATTCAGCGTTATCGGACTATGATGAAAAAATCCCGTCCGGGACATTTGTGGGAGGAGCTTGACGACGCTGATTTTCTGTATAAGCTCGGAGCTGTCGGAAAAGGCCGGGACGGAAAAATGCATCCTACGGCAGCCGGTCTGCTGATGTTCGGCTATGAGTACGAAATAATAAAAGAATACCCGTATTATTTTCTTGATTATCAGGAGCAGTCTTGTAGTGACGGGATCAGAACCTTCAGAATAGCTTCTTCTTCAGGTGACTGGAGCGGAAACATTTATGATTTTTACCTGCGTGTTTATGACAGGATTTATCAGAGTATGAATATCCGGTCCGGGTCTGAAGTAAAACCTTGTGTCGCAGTTCACAAGGCGTTATGTGAGGCTCTTGCAAACTGTCTTGTGAACGCTGATTATTATGGACGACAGGGTATTGTTGTTATCAATAGCGGGGATTCGTTTTGCTTTTCGAATCCCGGCGGATTCCGTATTGATGTTGAAGCAGCCAAGAACGGAGGTATATCTGACCCGAGAAATTCTGCGCTGATAAGAATGTTCAATATGGCGGATATAAGCGAGCGTACAGGAAGCGGTATTCCTAATATATTTAATGAGTGGAAGAAACAAGGCTGGTCTGCTCCGGAAATAAACGAGAGCTTTGAACCTGAACGAATCACTCTGATCCTAAAAATGAAAAAATGCACAGAAAGAGAAGCAGAGCAGGATACGGCTGATTTTTCAGAAAAATCAAAAACTGCACTGTACAGAGAAACTATTATTTCATACCTTACGGAAAATATCTATGCACAGGATTCTGAGCTTTCCTCTCTTATGGGAATAAGTGTTTCTCATATCAGAGCTATACTGTCCGAAATGCTTTCAAACGGTATTATTACGGCAGAAGACCCGGGTGGTGAAAGGGTTTATAAATTAAAGATATGATAAAAGATCATCTCCGCTTTGTATTTAAACGGAGATGATCTTTGTGTTTTTAGCTTTCTCACAGTGCATAATTATCAGCGGTATCTTTTTTCTCCAATAAAGCATTTTTCATCAGAATAAAGTCAGATACAGTCAGTCTGTTATCGAGATCATAATCGGCTTCTGTCCAGTTGTAAAGCTCATCGTCCTTGAATCCAAGCAGCCTTTTCTGTAATGTAACTGCATCTGCAACACTGAAAGTGTCGTCGCCGTTTATATTACCTGAAACCTTAATCTTTATTCTGAATATAAGATCCATTGAATCGTTGCTGTAATATATAACCTCCGGCTTGTCTCCGGTGGTGAATTCAAAAAGATCAGCTGTTTTGTAAAGATGTGCTAACTGATCATTTTTTAAAACAAAATTATTAGAATTGACAGTGTAAAACGGACATGTATACATCCAATCCCCGGGCGTATTGGGATTTTTAATACCTATATTTGTACCAAATTTGAAGTGATGATAATTTAATACTTCGTCAGGAATTAACTCGCCTGTATCCTTGTCATATATAATAACTCTTGTTGCACCGTCGGGAAGAACGGGTTCAGGATTTGCTTTATAACTCAGTTTACAGGTTACCTTAATGCGTTTTTCTTCCCTGGATGTAACTTCAAATCCTTGAAAAACATAGTAGCCGGCTTCTGTTCTTATATCGAATGAATAGCTGCAGTGAGGATCATAGGCGGTCATTGAGTCAACTGTACACGGATTTGAGAAAATAGGATAGAGCTCACTGAGACAGGGTTCATCCGGACTATT